>JBKDBK010000096.1:0-33383 GCA_046315175.1 Opitutia bacterium
CCTGCGGGTGGTGGCGCCCCTCGACCGCCAGCGCCGCATCGTGGAGCTGATCGACGCGGAGGCCGCGGCGGCCCGCCTCGGCCGCCCCGCCTCCATCTTCGCCAAGGTGAACAGCCTGGTCGACCCCGGGGTCATCGAGGCCCTGGAGCGCGCCTCGCAGGCGGGCGTGCCCATCGAGCTGCTCGTCCGGGGCATCTGCTGCCTCGTCCCCGGCGTCCCCGGCCGCAGCGAGACCATCCGCGTGCGCAGCGTGCTCGGCCGGTTCCTCGAGCACAGCCGCATCTTCCGCTTCGAGAACGCGGCCGGCGGCGAGCCCTTGCTCCTGCTCGGCAGCGCCGACTGGATGCAACGCAACTTCGTGCGGCGGGTGGAGTGCGTCTTCCCGGTGCGGGAGCCGGCGCTGCGCCGGCGCCTGGAGCGGGAGATCCTCGCCACCTACCGCGAGCGCCAAGGCGACGCCACGCTGCTCCAGCCCGACGGGACCCACCGGCCGGCCACCGAGGGCGGACGGTCGGACCCCTGCGCCCAGGACGCCTTCCTCGCCTTGGCGGCCAAGCCCGCCGCGGCGGAGGAGCGGGAGAAGCTGCGGGCGCGCAAGGGCTGAGCGCCGGGCGCAAAAAAAGGACCCGGGCGAACCCGGGTCCCGTCGCGCCCACGGAGGAGGCTCAGGCCTGCTCCCCGGACTCGCCGACGGCGAACCGCTGGAAGCGGACGACCTTGACGGCGCCGCCGAACTGCTTGGCGGACTCGGCGACGAGGTCGGAGACCTTCTTCTCCGGGTCGCGGAAGAAGGGCTGGTCGAGGAGGCAGCGCTCGGCGAGGAACTTGTCGACGCGGCCCGACTTGATCTTCTCGATGTTGGCGAGCTGGCCCTGCTTGCGGCCCTCGGCGGCCTTGGCGGCCTTCTCCGAGTTGGCGATGCGCTTCTCGAGCTCGGCGACGACGGCGGGGTCGTTGGCGCCGGCCTTCTGCTCGGCGAGCTGGCCCCGGTAGTCGTCGACGATGCGCTGGGCCTCGGCGATGGCCTTGTCGGCCTCGGACTTGGTGAACTCCTCGGCGATGACGCGCTCCTTCTCCAGGCGCTCGGCGGGAACGTCCTCGCGGCGGAGGTGCTCGGCGCCGTTGGCGACGACCTGCATGGCGAGCTGGCGGCCGAGCTCGGGGAGCCCGGCGTGGCCGGCGGCGGCGCCCTCGGCGGCGATCTCAAGGACGACCGCGATCTTGGAGCCGTTGTGGACGTAGGAGGCGAGCTTGCCCCCGGGGCCGGCCTTGACGGTGAGGGAGCGGGAGACCTTGAGGTTCTCGCCCAGCTTCGTGACCTGCTCGGTGAGGTAGTCGTTCACCTTCTGGCCGGTCTTGTGGAAGGCCTGCTCGGTGAGGTTGTCGTGGCCGTGCTTCTCGACCTGGGCGGCCAGGTCGTTGGCGAGGGCGACGAAGGCCTCGTTCTTGGCGACGAAGTCGGTCTCGCAGTTGAGCTCGAGGACGGTGGCGGAGGCGGCGTCGGCGGCGAGGCGGAGGACGAGCACGCCCTCGTTGGCGGAGCGGCCGGACTTCTTGTCGCGCGTGGCCATCCCCTTGATGCGGAGGATCTCCACGGCCTTCTCCATGTCGCCGGCGGCCTCGGTGAGGGCCTTCTTGCAGTCCATGAGGCCCGCGCCCGTGCGGTTGCGGAGCTCGTTGACGGTCTGGGCGGTGATGGCGGACATCGGCGTCGGCTTACTTGGAGGCCTTGCGGGGACCGACGGAGCGGCGGGGCTTGGCGCCGCCGGCGGGGGCCTCGCCCTCGGGCTCGGGGGCGGCGTCGACCGCCTGCTGGAGGTCGGCGGAGATGGTCACCTCGGGCTGGCTGGCGTCGCCCAGGTCGCGGGAGACGGCGGCGACGGCCTGGCGCTTGGGCTGCTCCTTGGAGCGGCGGGCGAGGCCGGCCTGGACCGCCTGGGTCAGCGCCTCGACCACGAGGCGGATGGCCTTGGTGGCGTCGTCGTTGCCGGGGATGGGATGGCTGCAGCGGGAGGGGTCGGAGTTGGTGTCGCAGAGGCCGATCACGGGGATGCCGAGGCGGTTGGCCTCATGGACGGCGATCTCCTCGAGATGGGTGTCGATGACGACGAGGGCGCCGGGCAGGTTGCGGAACTCGAGGAGGCCCTCGAAGTTGCGGGCCATGCGGAGCATCTCGCGCTTGATGGCGGCGGCCTCCTTCTTGTGCATCTTGGCGAGGGAGCCGTCGCGCTCCATGACGAGGTACTTGCGATACTTGTCGAGGGAGACCTTGACGGTGGCCCAGTTGGTCAGGGTGCCGCCGAGCCAGCGCGAGACGGCGTAGGGCATGTTGGTGGCCTTGGCGGCGTCGCGGACGATGTCCTGCGCCTGGGGCTTGGTGGAGACGAAGAGGACGTCCTTGCCCGAGGCGACGATCTCCTCCGCGGCGGCGGCGGCGGCGGCGAGGCAGGCGTGGGTCTTCTCCAGGTCGATGATCGACACGCCGTTGCGGTGATCGAAGACGTAGGGACGGGACTTGGGGTTCCAGCGGCGCGTCTGGTGCCCGAAGTGGACGCCGGCGTCGAGGAGGTCTTTTACGGTCAGGTTCATGGTGGTTTTGGGCTCCTTATCTCGCTCCCGGCCGGACGGGTGAGACATCGGATTTTTCAGTGCTTTTGTCTTGGGTTGTGCCCCGACGAGGTCCGGCTGACCCCGCGGGAGTGGAAGGTGTGAAAAAGCACCCGGACGAGGGATTGGCAAGGTGGAAATGCGGGGGTTTGGACCCGGTTTAAGGGCTGACAGCCCCTTGCCCGCCCCGCACCGTGCCCTTGATGATCCTCTGGGCCTACCGGCTCCTTTTCCTGCCCCTCCTGCTGGCAGCCTCCCCCTATTACCTGTGGCGGATGCTGCGACGAGGCGGCTATGGCGAGGGATTTGGGGAGCGGCTGGGCTTCCTGCCGCGTCTGCCCGACAAGACGCCGGGACGGCGGCGGGTGTGGATCCAGGCGGTGTCGGTCGGGGAGGTCGAGGCAATCGGCCCCCTCCTGGCCGAGCTGAACAAGGACGGCGCGTTCGAGGTCGTGCTGAGCACGACCACCAGCACCGGATTGCGGGTGGCGCGCGACCGACACGCGTCGGCCTGCCTTGCGATCGTGAGCTTCCCGGTCGACTTCTGGCCCTGCTCCGCGGCGGCTTGGCGCGCGATCCAGCCCGACCTCGCGGTGCTGACGGAGGGCGAGCTGTGGCCCGAGCACCTGCTCGGCCAAGCCAAGGCGCGAGGGGTGCCCGTCGCCCTGATCAACGCCCGTCTCTCCGACAAGTCCTTCGCGCGCCACCGCCGGACGCCCCGGGCGGCCCGCGAGCTCCTGGGAGGCTTCGCCTGGATCGGCGCGGGCAGCGAGGAGGATGCGCGCCGCCTGCGCGAGCTGGGCGCGGCGAGGGTCGAGGTGACGGGCAACCTCAAGTTCGACGTCGCGGCCGACGCCGCCCTGCCGGCGGCGGAGCGGGCGGCCCTGCGCGAGGAACTCGGCTTCGGCGACAACCCGGGGGCGGTTGTGCTGCTGGGCGCCTCGACCTGGCCCGGGGAGGAGGCGACCCTGATCGACGTCGTGCGGCGGCTGCGCGACGGCGGGTGTGACGCGCGCCTGCTCCTGGTGCCGCGCCATGCCGAGCGGCGGGACGAGGCAAGGGAACGGATCGTCCGCTCAGGCCTGCGCTTCCACCAGCGATCGACCGGGGGGCCGCGGGCCGCGGCGGGGACCCTCGTCCACCTGGCCGACACCACGGGCGAGCTTCGCCGGCTGACGCGCGCGGCCGACCTGGCCTTCTGCGGCAAGAGCCTCGAGCCGCACGACGGCGGCCAGACGCCGGTGGAGTGCGCCGCGGCGGGCGTGCCCATGGCGTACGGGCCGAGGATGACGAATTTCCGCGCCATCTGCGCCGGCCTCGAGGCCGCGGGCGCGGCGCGGCGCGGCGCCGACGCCGGGGCGGTCGCGGATGACCTGGCGGCGCTGGCAGGCGACCCCGAGGCCCGACGGAGGATGGGCGCGGCGGGCGCGGCCTGGCACGCGGCCAACCGGGGCGCGAGCGCCCGGACGGCGGCGCGGCTTCGGGATCAGGCCCGGTAGGCCTCGCGGAGGGCGCGGAGGTTGTCGCGCAGCTCGCCGCCGAGGATGATCTCGCGGGCGCGGGCGACGCCGGCGCCGGGATCGGCGGCGGCGGCGGCGACCCAGAGGGCCGCCCCGGCGCTGAGGCAGACGGTGTCGAGGAGCCCCTCGGGCGCGGCGCCGACGAGGAGGTCGGAGAGGAGGCCGAGGTTGTGGGCGGGGGTCCCGCCCAGGAGGTCGGACGCCGGGCAGGCGCGCAGACCGAAGTCGCCCGGCAGCCAGGTGGCGTCGACCTTGGCGAGCTCGCCCACGCCGCGGACGCGGGCGGGGCCCGCGGCGGTCAGCTCATCCATGCCCTCGCCGACCTTGCCATGGACGACGAGGCCGCGGCGGACGCCGAGGGTGTGGAGGGCGCCGGCCACGGGCTCGACCCAGCGCTCGGCGAAGACGCCGACCATCATGTGGGCGGGGCGGGCGGGATTGACCAGGGGGCCGAGGATGTTGAAGACCGACTTGCGGCCGAGCTCGGCGAGGCGCTTGCGCGCGGGGCCGACGGCGCGGAAGGCGGGATGGAAGGCGGGCGCGAAGAGAAAGCAGAAGTTGGCCTCGCGGAGGGCCCGGAGCAGGCGGGTGTCGTCCGCCTCGAGGTCGACGCCGAGGCCGGCGAGAAAGTCGGCGCTGCCCGAGCTGGAGGTGATGGAGCGGTTGCCGTGCTTCATCACGGGGATGCCGGCGGCGGCGACGACGAGGGCGCTGGCGCTGGAGATGTTGAAGCTGCCGGAGCGGTCGCCGCCGGTGCCGACGATGTCGATGCCGCGGGCGGGCAGGTCGCCGAGGTCGATCCGGCGGGCCATGCCGCGGTAGGTCTCGGCGAAGGCGGCGACGATGGCGGCGTCCTCGCCGATGTCGGCCAGGGCGGCGAGGTAGGCGACCTTGTCGTCGTCGGGCAGCCCGGCGTCGGCGAGGAGGCGGGCGGCCTCGGCGGCCTCGGCGGGGCCGGGCCGGCGCCCGGCGGCGAGGTCGGAGGTCAGCTGGGCGAGCGTGGCCATGGGCCATTCACCAAGACCCGCCCCGCGGCCTCAAGCCTTATGCGAGGGGGCGAAGTCGCTTGCGGGCGGCCGGGCATCCGCCCATGATGGGGGAATGCAAGACGAGGACCTGCCCCAGGGAGATTCCGAGGGTTCCGGACCCGCCCCTTGGAGCGAGGCGGACTGGACGGCGTTCCTGCGCCGCCAGGACCTTGAGGTGGCGCGTTTCCTCTCGAACTACAACGAGGTGAAGTCCACCCCCGACCGGCTGGACACCTGCGCGCGGCGGATGGGCTGGGAGCCCGGCGAATGGAGCCCGGGCGCCGAGCCGCCCGAGACCGAGCCCGACCCCGAGGTGCCGGCCGACCTGCCCTACTGCATCCACCAGCACCCGGTGTTCATCGCGGCGCGCGGGCTCTGCCTCCAGTCGTCGACCGCCTTCCGGACGCTCCTCCGCGACTCGGGCAAGGCCGTTCCGCCGCTGGCCGCCGCCGAGGTGATGCTGGCGCTGTGGGACATCCACCACAACACGGTGATGGCGGTCAACGCGACCGACACGGGCGACCTCACGCTCGCCATCGCGCAGATGAAGCGGGCGCACGGCTCGATCAACACCGCCATCGGCCTGCTCCAGGGGCTGCCCGCCGAGGCGAGGCTGGGCTCGCATGCGGCCTTCGAGGACGCGCAGAACGCCCTGTTCGACCTGAGGGACGTCTGCCTGAGGGTGGTCTCGGACTGCCGCTGGGGAACCGAGGGCTAGCCGGGGCGAGCCGGCGGGTCAGCCCTTCGGCTGCATGTGCTGGATCAGCCGCTCGCTGAACTCGCGCGCGGAGTCGTGGCCCATGCCGCGGAGGGCCTGGACCATGGCGGCGACCTCGGCGAGGCGGGCCATGTCGCGCCCGGGCCGCACGGGGAGGGTCATGTGGGGCACCTTGCGGTCGAGGATGGAGAAGGACTCCATGTCGAGGCCGGTGCGCTCCTCGTCCATGCCGGGCTGCCAGAGCTTGAAGGTGATGACGAGGTCGATGCGCTTCTCGCGCCGGACGGAGCGGACGCCGAAGATCGAGGCGACGTTGATGATGCCGATGCCGCGGCACTCCATGTAGCCGCGGTTGAGCTCCTTGGAGGTGCCGACGAGCTCGCGGTCGCCGACGAGGGTGATCCGGACGTAGTCGTCGGCCACGAGGGAATGGCCGCGCTCGACGAGGGCGAGGGCGCACTCGGACTTGCCGACGCCCGAGGCGCCGCGAAGGAGGACGCCGACGCCCTTCACGTCGACCAGGGTCCCGTGGATGCTGGTGCGGGGGGCGAACTTCTCCTCGAGGAGGACGGTCGCCTCGGCGGAGAAGTCCTTGGACTTCATCTGGGTGCGGAGAAGGGGGACGGAGTAGGCGTCGGCCATCCTGGCCAGGTGGCCGTCGGCCGAGCGCCCCCCGGTGACCACCACCGCGGGGATCTCGTGGCGGAAGATGGCGTCGAGGCGCTGGGCCCGGACCTCGGTGGGCTGGTCCTCGAGGTAGGCCATCTCGCCGGCGCCGAGCACCTGGAGCCGGCGGTGCGCGAACTCCTTGAAGAAGCCGGTCAGGGCGAGGGCGGGCCGGTTGATGGACTTCTCGGAGATGACCTTGTCGAGACCGGCCTCGCCGGCGACGAGCTCCATGCGCAGGAGGTCGCGATAGGTGTCGAGGAACTCCCGCACGGAGACCTGCTCGGCGGGGCGGGTGTCGTTGGGGTCGGCCATGGTCAGAGCTTGAAGCCGTCGCCGAGGTAGAACCGTCGGCTGTCGGGGTTGTCGATGATGTCGGCCGGCGAGCCGGACACAAGCACGCGTCCTTGGTGGATGAGGTAGGCCCGGTCGACGATGGCGAGGGTCTCCCGGACGTTGTGGTCGGTGATCAGCACCCCGATGCCCCGGGACCGCATGGCCCGGACGATGCCCTGGACGTCGGCGACCGAGATGGGGTCGACGCCGCTGAAGGGCTCGTCGAGCAGCATGAAGCTCGGACCGGTGGCGAGGGCCCGGGCGATCTCGAGGCGGCGGCGTTCGCCGCCGGAGAGGGTGTAGGCGGGCTGGCCGGCGAGGCGGGTCAGGCCGAGGTCCTCCAGCATGCCGTCTGTCCGCCGGGCGGCCTCGGCCTTGGGCAGACCGAGGGTCTCGACGACGGCGTGGACGTTGTCGCGCACGCTGAGCTTGCGGAAGGCCGAGGCCTCCTGGGGAAGGTAGCCGATGCCGGCCCGGGCGCGGCGCCACATGGGGGCGCGGGTGATGTCCTTGCCGTTGAGGAAGACCCGACCCGCCGTGGGGGGGACGAGGCCGACGACCATGTAGAAGGTGGTGGTCTTGCCCGCGCCGTTGGGACCGAGCAGCCCGACGACCTCGCCCGCGCGGAGCTCGAGGCTGACATCCTGGACGGCGACCTTGCGGCCGTAGTGCTTGGCAAGCGACTCGACCTTGACCAGCCCCTGGGCGCTCGGCGCGGACATCGGTGGGGGACTCTCCGCGCAAGCCCCTGCCCTGTCGAGGCTTATTGGGGAAGCGGCAGCTCGAGGCCGGTGGAGGGCAGGAAGATCCTGGGCCGCCGAATCTCGCCGTCGGCCCCCGGCGACGAGTCCATCCTCCAGTTGCGCGTGGCGTAGTCGTAGACCAGCGATTCCGCGGGGATGCCGACCTTGCCGGCGCGATCGGACACGCGGGCCTCGCCGCGCAGGACCAGGCGGCGGCCGGCGGCGTCGAGCTCGAGGGCCTTGCCGGTGGCGCGGTTGCCGTCGACCTCGAGGCGCACGTCGCCGGTGCCGCGGGCGCTCGCGAGACGCATGCCCTCCTTCGGGTCGCGGCGGGCGGAGCCTTCCAGGAGCTGGCAGGCTCCCTCGGCGCCGCCGGCGCGCAGGGCGACGTCGCCCCGGATCCAGAAGCGGGCGCCCTCGCCGGCGAGCACCAGCTCCTGGCGGTCGGCCACGAAGGCGCCGACGCTCTCGCCCGAGGCGATCTCCAGGCGGGGACGCGCGGCGGCCTCGCCCTCGCCCCTGAGGAGGGCGACGAAGAGGGGATTGTCCTTCAGCTCCGGATAGTCGGTGCCGACGGCGGGATGGAGCTCGGCGCGGTCGGCGGTGGCGAGCACGCCCTTGGTCTCGAGTCGCACATCGCCCTCCAGCTGGGCGCGACCGAGCACCAGCCTCGGCTCGGAGACCACCGGCTGCCCGGGGAGGGCGCGGGTGTCGACCCTCGACACGGTCTCTCCCCGAAGCACGAGCGTGCGGCAGGTGACGCGGGCCTGGCCGGACCTCAGGGCGGCCGCGCCGGTCATCCGGGCAAGGGTCAGGTTGCCCTCGCGGCGAATCTCAATGCGGCCGGCCTCGGCGTCGAGGGACCCGCCCTCGGTCTTGCCGCGGAGAGCGGCGCGCACGCCGGGACCCTCCTCGATGCGGATCGCCGACTCGCCGAGGAAGACGAGGATCAGGGAGCCGGCGAGCTCGAGGCCGCGGCGGTCGCGCACCGAGGGGTCGCCGCGGAGGGTCAGCTCGCCGCGATCGCGGTCGAGCCTGGCCTCGCGCGAGGTGAAGACGAGGGTGCCTTGCTCGCCCCGCACGGAGCCCGATGCCTCGACGGGCCCCTTGCCCTCGGGATCGGCGCGCATGGCGAGGCGCTCGGAGGCGAGCCGGGCCGCGGGACCCGCGTAGGAGGCCTCGCCCTCCAGGGAAAGGTCGAACCCGCCATCCTTCAGGGGCGTGGCGACGACGCTGCGGCCGGCGAGCGAGGCGGCAGGGCGGCCCTTGCCGGGGGCGAGTCGGACCTGTACCGCGCGGTCGTCGCGGCAGGTGAGCCGGCCGGAGGCGAGGTCGCGGGTGACGGAGGTGGCGAGGATCTCCGCCTCGGCGTCGACCACGCGGACGGCGCCCAGCAGCTCGAGACGCCCCGCCTCGGCGTCCTGCGTGACCTCGTCGGCCTCGAGGGTTCGGCCGGCGGCGACATGCCGGACGCCGCCGCGGGCGACCCAGCGGAGCAGCTCCGAGCCGGGACCGAGGTCGCAGTCGACGCGATCGCAGGCGAGGCGCTCGCCTGGACGGACAAGGGTGACGCCGCCGCTGAAGGTGAGCCGGGTGCCCGAGGGGAGAGGGGAGGCGTCGACGCGGGCGGCGACAATCTCGACGCGCTCCTCGGGCTTGGGGCCCGACCGGAGGCTGCCGCGGACTTCGGCGAGGAGGGCGAAGGCGTCGCCCTCGCGCAGGCCGCGCCACGTCCAACCCTTGCCCTGCAGCCGAAGGCCGTCGGACTCGAAGGTGACGGGGTCGGCGCCCTCGGCCGCGCGGCGCTCCGGCTCGGCCCGGGCGGTGGCGGTGCGGACGACGAGCGAGCGCTTGCCCTCGCGATAGGTCGTCAGGGCCATTCCCGACAAGTCCCACTGGCCCTGGGCGCCCTCGCGGGGGACGAGGGTGGCGGCGCGCATCTCCCACACCTTCTCGGCCTTGGCGTCATCCGAGAAACCCGTGAGCGCGGCGCCGCTGGCGCTACGCACGTTCGCGCCTTGCTGCGCCGAGAGAGCCGCGGCGAAGAGCAGGAGGGCGAGGATGATGGAGGACTTAAGAGGCAAGGGGCGGAGGAGATAACAACAAACCGGTGGCGGAGGTCGCGGAGGGGGCGGAGGATAGATGCAGAAGGCGCGGGAGGAGGATGACCGATACGAAGAATGGGGAGGAACGGAACGATGGGAAGGATAAGGAAACGGAAGGAGTCTAGCACCTTAGACTCATCCCTATCCTACGCCTCCTACGAATCCTGCATCTCCTGTCTTATCCTCCGCGACCTCCGCCCCCTCCGCATCCTCCGCCACCCATTCCTATTTCAACGGCCTCGGTCCGACAAGCGGCGGCATCGGCTCGGAGGCGATCACGGCGCCGGGCGCGAGGCGAAATCCGGCGAGGAAGGCGGCGGCGGGGAGCATCCTGCCTCCCGGACGCTGGAGCTCGAGCAGGCGCAGGATGCCCTCGCCCGTGGCGACGCTCACCCCGGAGGCGTCGGCCGAGAGCACGGTCCCGGGCGGCGCGCCGGCGGGCGCGGTGTCCGCCTCGGCGCGGCCGACCTTGAGGCGCGCGTCGCCGACGAGGCAGGTGCTGCCGGGCCAGCCCTCGAGGGCGCGGACGCGGTTGGCGAGCTCGCGCGCGGGCGCGCGGAAGTCGAGCGCGGCGTCCTCGCGCCGGAGGCGGCGCGTGTAGGTGGCGGCGGCGTCGTCCTGGGGGACCGGCGCGAGGCCTGCCGCGAGGAGGGCGGGGACGGCCTCGGCGGCGAGAAGGCCGGCGAGGAGGCCCATCTCGGCGCGGAGCGCCTCGCGGGCGAGGCCGGGCCCGATGGCGAGGCGGCGCTCGGCGAGGACGGGCCCGGCGTCGAGCCGCCGGACAACCTGCTGGAGGGTCACGCCGGTCTCGGCGAGGCCGAGGGCGAGGGCTCCCTCGACGGGCGTGGCGCCGCGCAGGGCGGGCAGGAGGGAGCCGTGGAGGTTGACGAAGCCGAGGCGAGGGATGGCGAGGGTGGGCTCGCGGAGGAGCTGGCCGTAGGCCATGACGACGGCGAGGTCGGGCCTGAGCGCGGCCAGGGCGGCGTCCTCCGCCTCGTCAAACCGCTCGGGGCGGCGGAGGGCGAGGCCGCGGGCGAGGGCCCAGGCGGAGACGGCGCTGGGCTGGACCGACTGGCCGCGACCGCTGGGACGGTCGGGCTGGGACCAGACGTGGACGACCTCGACCCCGGGGAGGGCGACGACGGCCTCGAAGGCCGGGAGCGCGATGGGGTCGGATCCGAGAAGGACGACGCGCGCGCCCATGGCTCAGCGGGCCTTGCGGCGGTTGCGGGTGGGGCCGGCCTTGCCGGCGCGGGGGCCGCCGAGCCGGGTGCCCCAGCGCTTGGAGGAGGAGGGCTTGGGGCCGCGCGACTTCGTCCCGGGCTTGGGGGAGCCGGCCTTGGCGGAGGGCGAGGGGAGGTCGCCGGGAGCCGCGCCCTGCGGGGCGTAGAAGCCGCGGTTGGCCTGCTTGGGCTTGCCGACCAGCTCGAGGAAGAGGGGGACGCCGGCGAGGTCGAAGGCGTCGTGCAGGCCCTTGGCGAGGTAGCGCACATAGCCGTCCTCGAGGGGCTCGTCGGTGTTGCAGAAGAGGCGGAAGCGGATGGGGCGGCGCGCGACCTGCGTGGCGTAGTAGCACTTGAAGAGCTTGCCGGAGCGGGGCCGGGGCGGGCGCTTGGCGAGGAGGTCGTGGAGGGCGCGGTTGAGCCGGGCGGTGGGGATGACGGCGCCGGCGCGGGCGTGGACGGCGGCGGCGGCCGAGAGCAGCTCGTCGGTGCGGAAGCCGGTCTTGGCGGAGACGAAGAGGAGGGGCGGGTCGGGGAGGAAGAAGAGCGCGCGGCGGACGGCGGCCTGGAAGCGGCCGCGGAACTCGCGCTCGTCCTCGTAGTCGCCCATCGGACCTTGGCGGAAGGCCTCGAGGGCGAGGTCCCACTTGTTGATGACGAGGACGATGCCGGCGCCGAACTGGCCGAGCTCGCCGGCGAGCTGGAGGTCGATGCGCGTGACGCCCTGGGTGGCGTCGATGACGAGGAAGACGACGTCGGTGGCGGCGAGGATCTCCTGGGCGCGGGAGTGGGAGAGGAACTCGAGGGTGTCGCGCTTGGTGGCGGCGCGGCGGCCGGCGGTGTCGGCGAGCTCGAACAGGCGCTCGACGCCCTGGGGATCGCGCCAGGCGAGGCGGGCGCGGACGGGGTCGCGCGTGGTGCCGGCGACCTCGGAGACGACGAGCTTGTCGGCGGCGAGGAGGCGGTTGCCGAGCGAGCTCTTGCCGACGTTGGGGCGGCCGGCGAGGGCGATCCGGATGGGGTTGACGGTGTCGGCGGGCGGGACCTCGGGGGGCGGGCCGAGCTCGGCGAGGATGCGGCGGAGGAGGAAGTCGACCCCGCGGCCGTGCTCGGCGGAGACGAGGACGGGGTCGCCGTAGCCGAGCTCGTAGAACTCGTCGCGGGCGGCGTCGCGCGCGGGGGTGTCGGCCTTGTTGGCGACGACGACGACCTTCTTGCCCGCCGCGCGGAGGCGGCCGGCGACCTCGAGGTCGAGCGGGACGCAGCCCTCGGCGGCGTCGGCGACGAGGAGGACGAGGGAGGCGGAGGCGATGGCGAAGGCGACCTGCTCCTCGACGGCGTCGGCGATGACCTTGGGGGTGAGCTTGGCGTCGAAGAGGCCGATGCCCCCGGTGTCCATCAGGAGGAAGCGGCCCTCCTCGACGTCGGCGGTGAGCAGGTCGCGGGTGACGCCGGGCTGGTCGTGGACGATGGACATGCGCCTGCCGACCAGGCGGTTGAAGAGGCGGCTCTTGCCGACGTTGGGGCGGCCGACGAGCGCGACGCTGCGGGAGATCTCGGTCGTCGGGGCCATGGGGACAGGTTCGGGGCCGGGGCCGGCGGGCGCAAGCGCAAGCGGCCGCGGCTCAGCGGGCGCGCAGGGTGTCGAGGTGGCGCCCGATCCGCTCCATCGCCTCGTTGATGCGCTCGTAGCTGGTGGAGAAGGAGGCGCGGCAGAAGCCGGCGCCGGCCTCGCCGAAGGCGGTGCCGGGGACGATGGCGACCTTCTGCTCGCGAAGGAGGCCCTGGGCGAAGGCCATGGAGTCGAGGCCGGTCACGTCGACGCGCGGGAAGGCGTAGAAGGCGCCGCGCGGGAGGTGGCAGGGCAGCCCGAGCTCGTTGAGGCGCCGGACGATGAAGTCGCGGCGCTCGCGGTACTTGTCGCGCATGTGCAGCATGGCGTCGCGGCCGTTGCGCAGGGCCTCGATGGCGGCCTCCTGGCTGACGATGGGGGCGCACATGATGGCGTACTGGTGGACCTTGAGCATGCCGTCGATGACGGCGGCCGGGCCGCAGGCGTAGCCCACGCGGAAGCCGGTCATCGCGAAGGCCTTGGAGAAGCCGTGGAGGAAGACGGTGCGCTCGCGCATCCCGGGCAGGGAGGCGATGGAGACGTGGTCGCCCTCATAGGTGAGCTCGGAGTAGATCTCGTCGGAGGCGACCAGCAGGTCCTTCTCGATGGCGAAGGCGGCGATGGCCTCGAGCTTGGCCCGGTCGGCGGTGCCGCCGGTGGGGTTGGTGGGGAAGTTGAGGACGAGGACCTTGCAGCCGGGCTGCCAGGCGGCGCGGAGGGCGGCGGGGTCGAGGGCCCAGGCGTCGCGGGCGGAGGTGCGCACGGGCACGGGCACGGCGTGGCAGAGGGCGACGCTGGGGGCGTACGAGACGTAGCAGGGCTCGTGGTAGAGGACCTTGTCGCCGGGGTTGAGGACGGCGCGGAGGAGGATGTCGAGCGCCTCGGAGACGCCGATGGTGACGAGGATCTCGTCGTCGGGGCGGTACTCGGGCCCGTAGTTGCGCGCGACGTAGCGGCTGATCTCCTCGCGGAGGGCGAGCAGGCCGCGGTTGTCGGTGTAGGAGGTCCGGCCCTTCTCGAGGGCGGCCATGGCGGCCTCGCGGATGGAGAAGGGGGTGACGAAGTCGGGCTCGCCGATGCCGAGCGAGACGGCGTCCCTCATCTGGGAGACGATGGCGAAGAAGTCGCGGATGCCCGACTTGGGCAGGGCGGCCACGTGGCGCGCGACGAATCGTCGGTCGTCGTTCATGGGCGGGCGGGTCGGGGTCTCAGGCGCTGACCGAGGGCTTGTCGCGGTCGGCGCCCTGGTCGCCCACGACGAAGCCGTCCTTCTTGTAGGCCCGGAGGATGAAGTGGGTGGAGGTGCCCTGGACGCCCTCGATGCGGGCGAGGCGCTCGTGGACGAAGCTGGCCACCTTGTAGAGGCTGTCGGCGGCGACGACGACGAGTAGGTCGTAGCCGCCGGACATCAGGTGGCAGCTCTCGACCTGCTCGAAGGCGCTGATGCGCTCGGCCAGGCCGTCGAAGCCGCCGCGGCCCTCGGGGCGCACCTTGATCTCGATGACGGCGCGGACGCGGCGCTCGGCCTCCCAGGCGGGGTTGAGCACGGGGCGGAGGCCGAGGAGGACGCCGTCGCGGCGGAGCTGGTCGAGCTCGCGGGCGATCGCGTCGGGACCGAGCCCGAGGATCTTGCCCATCTGGGCGGTGTCGAGGGTCTCGCCCTCGAGGAGGAGCTTGAGCACGGGGTTCATGGGAAGGTCAGCGGGCGACGGGCGCGGCGCGGCGCGCGCGCACGGCGGCGGCGAGCTCGGCGAGCACGGGGGCCGTCTGCTCGAAGCTGATGCAGGCGTCGGTGATGCTGACGCCGCGGCGGGAAGCCTCCCTGCCCTGCCATTCCTGGCGCCCCTCGGCGAGGTGGCTCTCGATCATGAGGCCGGCGACGGCGGCGGAGCCGGCGGCCACCTGGGCGGCGATCTCGGCGGCCACGACCGGCTGGCGGCGGTGGTCCTTGGAGCTGTTGCCGTGGGAGCAGTCGAGCACGAGGCGCGGGGGCAGGCCGGCCTTGGCGAGGCGGGCCACGGCGTCGGCGACGTGCTCCGGGCCGTAGTTGGGGCCGGTGCGCGAGCCGCCGCGGAGGATGACGTGCGCGTCGGGGTTGCCGGCGGTCTGGAAGACGGCGACCTCGCCGTCCTTGGTGACGGAGGGGAACCAGTGCGAGGAGCGCGCGGACAGGCAGGCGTCGACGGCGACCTGGACCGAGCCGTCGGTGCCGTTCTTGAACCCGACCGGCATGGAGAGCCCGGAGGCGAGCTCGCGGTGGATCTGGCTCTCGGTGGTGCGGGCGCCGATGGCGCCGTAGGAGACGAGGTCGGCGAGATACTGGGGCGTGATGGGGTCGAGGAACTCGGTGGCGGTGGGCAGGCCGCGGTCGGCGATGCCGAGGAGCACCCGGCGGGCGAGGCGGACGCCGTCGTTGATGGCGAAGGAGCCGTCGATGGCGGGGTCGTTGATCAGCCCCTTCCAGCCCACCGTCGTCCGCGGTTTCTCGAAGTAGACCCGCATGACGACGAGGAGGTCGGCGGCGTGGCGGCGGGCCTCGGCCAGGAGCTTGTCGGCGTACTCCGAGGCGGCCTCGGGGTCGTGGATGGAGCAGGGGCCGACCACGACGAGGAGGCGGTCGTCCTGCCCCTGCAAAACCCTGGAAATCTCGCGCCGGGAGGTGGCGACGACCTCGCTGGCGCGCTCGGTGGCGGGAACCTCCGCGAGCACGACCTTGGGGGGAGCCAGGGGTTGCCGGCTCCGGATCCGCAGGTCGTCCGTGTTTTGGAACATCAGGGAAGGGAAAAGGGTTGAGGCAAGGCGGCGAGGGGGGGCGAGTCAACGCAGGAACCCGGCGCGCGGGTAGGTGTTGACGGCATCCCAGCCTGTCTCGATTGTGTCTCAACTGACATGAAAGGCAAGCCGTCAGCCATCGCCAGGGAGCCCGATCGGGCGGAGGCCTTCCGCGCCTACATCGCCCAGCAGGGGCTGAGGGGAACCCGGCAGCGGATGGCGGTCTACGAGGCGGCGCGCGGGCTGGCCGGCCACTACACGGCGGACGAGCTGCTGCGCAAGGCGCGGCAGCTCGACGACACGGTGTCGCGGGCGACCGGCGACCGCCCCCTGCCCCTGCTCGGCGGCTGCGGGGCCGTGCGCGAGGTCGACGTCGGCCGCGACCACACCTACTACCTGACCGAGAGCGGGGGCGCCAGCTTCCGCGCCCAGCTGATCTGCGAGCGCTGCGAGACCATCATCCCGGTGGAGGCGCCCTTCATGGAATGGTACGGCAAGGCGGTCGCGGCCAAGCACGGGATGCGTCCGGTCTCGCAGCGCCTGCAGGTCAACGCCATCTGCGCGGACTGCCAGAAAAGGGAGTCGCTCGCCTGAATCCCATGCCCCTCGCCCCCCCGAACCCCACCGTCTTCCCGCCCCTTGGGAGCCCGACGCCGCTCTCGTCGCTCCAACGCGAGGTGCTTGCCCTCAAGCAGGCGAAGGACGCCGTCATCCTCGCCCACAACTACCAGTGCGAGGACATCCAGGGCGTGGCCGACTTCGTCGGCGACTCGCTCGGCCTGGCCTACAAGGCGGCCGAGGTCTCGGCCTCGACCATCGTCTTCTGCGGCGTCCACTTCATGGCCGAGACGGCCAAGATCGTGAACCCCTCGAAGCGCGTGCTCCTGCCCGACCTCGAGGCGGGCTGCTCGCTCGCCGACAGCTGCCCGGCGGAGCGGCTGGCCAAGGCCAAGGCGGAGAATCCCGGCATGGCGGTGGTGGCCTACATCAACTGCTCGGCCGCGGTGAAGGCGCTGTCGGACGTCATCTGCACCAGCGGCAACGCCAGCCGGATCGTCGAGCGCATCCCGGCCGACCGGGAGATCCTCTTTGTGCCCGACCAGAACCTCGGCCAATGGGTCGCGGGGCGCACCGGCCGCAAGCTCCGGCTCTGGCCCGGCAGCTGCTACGCCCATGTCCAGTTCACGCCGACGGCCCTCCTGCGGGCCAAGGCCCTCCACCCGGGAGCGCCCGTCGTGGCCCACCCCGAGTGCACCGAGGCCGTCCGCGCCCTCGCCGACGAGGTCTGCAGCACCGAGCTGATGGTGGCCTGGGCCAAGCGCCAGAAGGCCGACACGCTCATCGTCACGACCGAGTCGGGCATGATTCACCGGCTTCGGCGGGAGGTGCCCGGCAAGACCTTCGTGGCCGCCCCGACGGACCGCTGCGCCTGCAACGAGTGCCGCTACATGAAGCTGAACACCCTGCAAAAGCTCAGGGATTGCCTGGTCAACGAGGGGCCGGAAATCGAGTTGGACGAGGAAATAAGGGCGAAAGCCGAAATCCCCCTCCGGCGGATGCTCGAATGGAGCAAAACCTGAACTTTGGCCCATTTGCTGGGTTCTGAGGTAAAGTAACTATTATTTTTGCGTTGTAGATATTTTTTAACTCATTTTTCACATAACACCGACATGCGCATCGAACTCGATCCCTCCGAATACCCCACCAAGGACGCCTACGTCCGCGCCGCGCTCGCGCAGGCCCGCGACCTGGCTTCCGAGAAGTGGGAGGAAGCCCACAAGCGGCAGAGCTCCAAGCTGACCAAGGAGATTGACCGTCTCTCGAAGCAGGAGCTCGCCCGGCGCCTCCTCCGCCTGATGACCCGCCCGGCCCGCCGCCGCGCCGTCATCGACGAGACGATGCGTCGCCGCGCCGCGACCATGCGCCAGAAGGGTCTGTCCGTGCGCGAGATCGCGACCGAGCTCGGGGTTTCGATCCCCTCGGTCTACAACATCACCAAGTGACCGCTTGCCCCATCCCCCCCTTCCGCACAGGATGGGGGGATGGAGCCGTGGGACCTTGGCGACCCCCGCAAGGGGCCCCGACGTCGGCCCCTCAGAACGGGGGGCGACCTCTCTCCTGAGCGCCTGATTCGCGCCTACCGCAGCGGCGTCTTCCCTTGGGAGACCGGATCGGAAGGACCGACCTGGTGGTCGCCCGACCCGCGGTGCGTGCTGCTGACCAAGGATTGGGAGCCGCCGCGCGGCTTGGCGCGGACGCTGCGGAAGCCGGGCTGGGAGGTGAGCTTTGACCAGGATTTCACCTCGGTCGTGGCGGCCTGCGCAAGGGCGTCGCGGCCCGGGCAGGCGGGGACATGGATCACGCCGGAATTCCAGCAAGCCTACGGGGAGCTGCACCGCCGGGGCCACGCCCACAGCGTCGAGGTGAGGCAGGGGGGCATCCTGGTGGGCGGGCTTTACGGGATGCAGGTCGGGCGGCTTTTCTGCGGCGAGTCGATGTTTCACCTGGTCACGGACGCGTCCAAGGTGGCCTTCGCCAGCCTGGTGGTGCGGCTGAGGGGGCACGGGGTGCCGCTGGTCGACTGCCAGGCGCCGACCCCCCACCTGATGTCCCTCGGCGCGGTCGTGGCCCATCGGGACGACTTCCTGGACGCGGTTGAGGCGCTGAGGGACGCCGGCCCCCTGCCCGGACTGTGGCCGGTCAGCCCTGGGCGGGCTTGAAGACGGGACCCTCGCGGCGGTAGATGCGCTCCACGGCCTCGACCATCTGCTGGAGGGTTCTCCCGTCGGTGAACACGGCGATGCCGCAGGCGAGGTAGGCCTTCTCGCGCGAGGCAAGGAGCTCGCGGATGCGGGTCTCGGGATCGGGACCCTCGAGGAGGGGCCGGTGGCCGCGCTTCTCGGTTCGGCGGAGGATGGATTCGGCGGAGGCGAAGAGGGTCACGACCACGCCCTTGGAGGCGACGAGAGCGCCCATGCCCTCGGGAACGACAAGTCCGCCGCCGCAGGCGATGACGGCCCCGGAGGCTGGAAGGTGGGACTCGACGACCTTGCGCTCGAGGGCACGGAAGGCGGGTTCGCCGTCCTGCGAGAAGATCTCGGCGATGGTCTTGCCGGCGAGACGCTCAACCACCTCGTCGGTGTCGACGAAGGGGCGGCCCCACCGCCGGGCGAGGAGCCGCCCGAGGGTCGACTTGCCCGTGCCCATGAAGCCCACGAGGAGCAGGTTGGGCTGGGAGGACTCGGCCATCCGGCATCCAAGGCCCGGCCCGGCCCGGGCGCAAGCCGTCCGTCAGCGCAGCGCAGCGAGCGCCTCCTTGGCGCGGGGCGCCAGGCGCTCGGAGAGGCCGGCGCTGGCTGCGGTGAGCCGCGCGCGGTCGGCGGCCGAGAAAACGCGCGGGACGGAGTCCCACGCGGCCTCGGTGAGCTCGTCGGCCGGCCCCTTGAGCAGTCCGAACACCGTTTCCTTGTCGACCTTGAGGGAAGGCCGGGAGGCGGCGACGCGAAGCCAGGCCGCGCGCGAGGCGCGCGACCAGCCCTCGGGAGCCTTGGCGACGAAGCCCTTGGGGAGGGCGGAGAGCGGGAGGCGGAGAATCTCCTCCTCGAGCGCGAGGACATCCGAGCGGCGCTTGGCGGCGGCCAGCTTCTCCCAGAGGAGGGGAGCGGCGAGCTCGGGTTTCATCCTTCGCAGGAGATAGAGCGCCCGGGTGGCGAGCTCGCCGTCGGGTCCCTTGGCAAAGGCGGCGACCTGGGCGGGGCTGAGGGCAGGCTTTTGCCCGAGCTCGACGGAGCGGATGGAGTCGACCAACGCGGCGAGGTCGCCCTTGCCCGGAGCGTAGGGGACGGTCTTGATGGGCTCGGGGGCGATCGGCGACGCGGTCGTCACCGAGGGATCGAGCTTGAGCTGGGTCTCGAGGGCGAACTTGACCTCGGGATGCTGGGCAGCCTCGGCGCGCCGACGCAGCTCGGGGAACCACCAGGAGGCGAGGGCGCCGGGGGAGCGCTCGGAGGCCCCGAGCGCAATCGTCGCGCTGTGGACGGCCTCGAGCTCCTTGACGCGGCGACCCTCGGCCTTGTCGAAGGCCGCGAGGACGGCGGCGAGGCTCTCGCGGGTGGGCGGCGTCGACTGGGCCTGCGAGACGAGCGGGAGCAGGAGGGCGAGGGCGAGGAGGAGCAGGCGCATGGGAAGGTGGGTCAGGCGGCTTGGGGATGGGAAAGGGCGGCGAGGGAGCGGTCGTGGGAGCGGGCGAAAAGGGTCACGGCGGCCAAGGCGGCGAGGAGGGCGCACCCCATGTCGGCCTGCGTGTCCCACGGGTCGCCCTGGGTGCCGAGGAAGGAGTCGGCCGACTGGCCGATGGCGACGGCGACGCCCCACTCGATGAGCTCATAGGCCGCGCTGAAGGCGAGGGTGCAGGCCGCGGCAAGCCAACCGGCGAGGCGCGCCGTGGCGACGAGGGAGCCGCGCAGGAAGACCTCGCGGAAGAAAAGGGCGGGGACGAACCCCTGGAAGAGATGGCCGAGCCGATCGTAGGGATTGCGGAGCAGGCCGAGCTGGTCGCGGACCCAGTTGCCCAGGGGCACCTCGGCGTAGGTCCAATGGGAGCCCACGATGAGGATGAGGGCGTGGGCAAAGAGGAGACGCCCGAGCAGGCGCGAGGGGGCGGGCAGAAAGGGAACCAGGGCGGCGCCGAGGAAGACGGGGGAGGATTCCAGGGCCCAGGTGGGCAGATCCTTGCACCCGAACGCGGCGAGGAGCGCCAGGGCGACGGCGGCCGTGGCGAGGAGGGTGAACTCGCGGCGGGCCCCCATCAGATGCGCCAAGGGGCGCGGAACTCGGGCGAGTGGAGGCGCTGGGCCTGGGCGTCGCCCACGATGGCGCGGGCGTCCTCGGAGAGCGTGACCTTGCGGCCGAGCCGGACGGACAGGGCGGCGAGGTTGACCACGGTGCAGCTGTGATGGGCCTCGCGCACGCCGTAGCCGAAGGGTCGGCGTTCGCGGACGGCGCGATGGAAGTCGTCCTCCTGGCGCTCGGGAAGGAGGAACTCCCGGGCCTTGGCGGCGAGGTGGGGCGGGTCGGTGCGGAGGTTGGGCCAGAGCTTGCCGTTGGGCCCCTCGATGAAGGGACGGGTGCCGTGGCCGGGGCAGAGCTCGGACTCGAGGATGAGCTTGGTGCCGTCGCGGTACATCAGGGTGACGGTCTTCCAGGCTCCGCAGGCGAGCGCGTCCTGGGAGGGAGCGTCGGCCTCGGCGGACACGGGGTATTCGCCGTCCTTGCCGAGGAAGTACTGGGCGGGGTCGAGGAAGTGCTGGCCCATGTCGCCCAGCCCGCCTTGGTCGAAGTTCCAGTAGCCGCGGAAGGACCCGTGGGCGCGATGAGGGTGGTAGGGGATGAGGGGCGAGGGGCCGCAATAGAGGTCCCAGTCGAGGTGCTTGGGCACGGGCTGGGGCTCGAGGTTGGTCTTGCCGACCCAAAGGTTGGCCTTCCACTGGATGCCGCCGGCGCCGGAGGCGACCCGCATGGTGAGGGGGCCGCCGAGGACGCCGGAGGCGACGATGCGGCGGATCTCACGCGCGGGACCGACGCCGTAGTAGCCGGTGGAGTTGAGGCGGAACCAGGTGTTGACGCGGAAGGGCACGGCGGCCTTCTCGACGACGTCGACCAGGGCGAGACCCTCGCCGATGGTGCGGGTCAGGGGCTTCTCGCACCAGACGGCCTTGCCGAGGCGGGCGGCGGCGGCGGCGATGAAGCCGTGCCAGTGGGGAGGGGTGCAGACGTGGACGATGTCGGCGTCGGCCATGCCGATGACCTCGCGGAAGTCGCGGACGGTCTTGGGGCGCTGGCCCTGGGCCTTCTCGATCTGGCCGGCGCGGTTGGCGGCATGGTTGTCGTCGGGGTCGGCGCAGGCAAGCCAGCGGTGCTCCGAGCCCCGGGTTTGGTCCAGGTGCATCCCCGAGATGCCGCCGCAGCCGACGAGCACGTGGTTGAGGGTCTCGCTCGGGGGGATGTAGCCGCGTCCGAGCACGTGGCGGGGGACGATGGTCAGGCCGGCGCCGAGGAGGGCGGCCTTGCCGAGGAACGAGCGGCGGGAAAGGGAGGGGTTGGGCTTGCGGGGCATGACAAGTTGGTGACCCTCAAGGTATGCGAGTGTTCCGCCTGTTGGAAAGTCCCAATGCCAAGCCGGTCCACGCCCGGGAGGCCGAGGGGGGCTGGGAGGAGGTTCGCCGGGAGGGGCTTTGCTTCATCCCCGCCGGCCGCCGCTTCGCCGGCGGCAGGATCCTCGCCCCGGTCGAGCCCCGGGTGCTTTTCTGCGTGGGCGTCAACTACGCGTCGCACGCGAGGGAATTCGGGCACGTGCAAGGCGCCTGGCCGACCATCTTCCACAAGAACCCGGCCTCGGTGGTGGCGACGGGAGAGACGGTGCGGCTGCCTCGCCACCTGCGCAGCGACAAGGTCGACTTCGAGGCGGAGATCGCCGTGGTCGTCGGGGAGGACATCCGCAACGCGACCCCGGCCGAGGCCCTGCGCAAGGTGCTGGGCTACACCTGCTCGAACGACGTGTCGGCCCGCGACTGGCAGAAGGAGTGGGGCGGCACGCAGTGGTCGCGCGGCAAGTCCTTCGACACCTTTTGTCCGCTCGGACCCTGCCTGCTCACCGCCGACGAGGTTCCGGATCCCTCGCGGCTGGAGATCCGCTTCCGCCTCAACGGCGTGACGATGCAGTCGGCGCCCGCCTCGGAGATGCAGTTCGGCGTGGGTGAGATCCTTGCCTTTCTCTCCGGCAGCTCGACGGTGCCGGCGGGCTCGGTGGTGCTGACGGGCAGCCCGGCCGGGGTCGGGATGGCTCGCACCCCGCCCCGCTGGCTGGCTCCGGGGGACATCATGGAGGTGGAGATTCCCGGGGTGGGCGTCCTGCGCAACCCCGTGGCCGAGGAGGCAACCTAAGGCTGGCGGAGCGCCCTGCCCCGCCACATAAAACCACCCCCATGTTCGCCGCCCTCTCCGAGCGCTTCTCCAAGGCCCTGCGGGACCTCCGCGGGCTCTCGAAGATCACGGAGTCGAGCCTCGATCCGGTGCTGGCCGAGGTGCGGCAGGCCCTGATGGCGGCGGATGTCCATTTCCGCGTGGCGCGCGACTTCACCGACCGGGTGAAGGCGGCCTGCCTCGGCCAGGCGGTGACCGAGTCGGTGACCCCGGCGCAGATGGCGGTGAAGGTCATCCACGACGAGCTGGCGAGGCTGCTCGGCGGGGAGGCGCGGCCGCTCGCCGCGACGCGCCCCCTGCGGATTCTGCTCGTGGGCCTGCACGGCTCGGGCAAGACGACCACCGCCGCCAAGCTCGCCCGCCACCTCAAGGCCAAGGAGGGTGTCGCCAAGCCCTTCCTGGTGGGCGCCGACATCCACCGTCCCGCCGCCATCGACCAGCTGGAGACGCTGGCCGCGCAGGAGGGGGTCGGCTTCCTCTCGGACCGCGCCTCGCGGAACGCCGCCGCGCTGGCGGGAGCCGCCCTGGCCCGCGCCCTGGCCGAGGGTGCCGACGCGGTCATCGTGGACACGGCGGGGCGGCTGCAGGCCGACGCCGACCTGATGGCCGAGGTGGTGCGCATCCGCGAGGTGGTGCGCCCGGACGAGGTCTTCCTGGTGGCCGACGCCGCCCTGGGCCAGCAGGCCGTGGACGTGGCGGCGCGGTTCCACGCCGCGACGCCGCTGACGGGCCTCATCCTGACGAAGCTCGACGGCGACGCGCGCGGAGGCGCCGCGCTGTCGATCCGCGAGGTGACCGGCGTGCCCATCCGCTACCTCGGCACCGGGGAGAAGCCCGGGGACTTCGAGACCTTCCAGCCCGAGCGCATGGCCGGGCGCATCCTCGGCATGGGCGACGTGGTCAGCCTGGTCGAGAAGGCGCAGGCGACCGTCGACCAGCGCGAGGCCGAGCGCCTGGCGGAGAAGATGCGCAAGGGCGACTTCGACCTGGAGGACTTTCTCAGCCAGATGCGCCAGATGCGGTCGATGGGCCCGCTGGGCGACATCATGAAGATGCTGCCCGGGATGGGCGGCATGCAGGTGGGCGCGCGCGAGGAGGGGATGCTCCGCCGCACGGAGGCCATCCTGACCTCGATGACCCGCAAGGAGCGGCGCAAGCCCGACCTCCTCAACGCCTCGCGCCGCTCGCGCATCGCCCGGGGCTCCGGCACCCAGGTGGCCGACGTCAACGCGATGCTCAAGCAGTTCGGGCAGATGCGCGACGTCATGCGCATGATGCGCGGCGGCAAGGGCAAGGAACTCATGCGCCGGATGGGCGGCATGGGCGGCGGGGGCGGCTTCCGGCCTCCGGGGATGTTCCGCTGACCATGTCCGCGCTCCGCGACCAGGCCGTCCTCCTCTCCGGCGCCACCTCCGGCCTCGGGCGCGCCCTGGCGCTGCGCCTGGCCGCGGAGGGGTGCCGGCTCGCCCTGTGCGGCCGCTCCCCGGCGAAGCTGGCCTCGCTGGAGGCCGAGCTCGCCCTGCCCTCCGCGCGGCTGGTCACGAGGGCCTTCGACCTCACGGACCGCGCCGCGTCGGCCGCCTTTGCCCGGGACGCGCTGACCAGTCTCGGCCGGGTCGACATCCTGATCAACAACGCGGGCGCCAACCTGGGCAAGGCGCCGGCCGGGGACATCGACCTGGCGGCCTTCGCGGCCATGCTCGACCTGAACTGCACGGCCCAGCTCGCCCTCACCCAGCCGGTCTGGCGGGCGATGGCGGCGGCGGGCGGCGGGCGGGTGGTCAACATCGTCTCGTCCGCGGCGCGCTTCTCCACCGCGGGCATGGGCGGCTACACCGCCTCGAAGGCGGCGTTCGACGGCCTGACGGGCGTGCTGCGCCGCGAGGGTAAGCCCCTGGGCATCCAGGTCACCGCGGTCTACCCCGGGGGCGTCGACACCCCGTTCCGCGCCCAGGCCCGGCCGGACTACCTTCGCCCGGAGACGGTGGCGGAGGCGGTCGTCGGGCTGCTGCGCCTGCCGGCGGGTGCGGCCGCGCACGAGCTGGTGCTGCGCCCGACGGTCGAGGACAACTTCGCATGAGCCGCCTGCTGCTGGACGCCCTGGACCCCGCCCTGCTTGGCCGGCCGGGTTGGATCTTCGACTGCGACGGGACTCTGGCCCGGACGATGCGCCTGCACCAGCGATCCTGGATGCACGCCATTGAGCGGCAGATCGGGCGGCCGTTTGACTTCGACTGGGCGTTCTTCTGCTCGATGGGGGGGATGTCGGCCGAGGACACCTGCCTGCGGCTGCGCGAGCGCCACGGGCTCGCGCTGGACGTGACCCTGATCCGGGCGCACACCGACGAGTGGCTGCAGGCGAACCTGGAGTCCAACGTGGAGGGCCGCCCCGAGGTCATCGCCGTTCTTGAACATGTCCACTCCCGCGGCTCGCGCACGGCCGTCGCCTCCGGGGGCACGCGCGAGCATGTGACGCTGACCCTGCGGAAGCTCGAGCTGCTGCCGCGGCTGCACGCGGTGGTCACCTGCGAGGACGCGCCTCGCTCCAAGCCGCACCCGGACCTCTTCCTCGAGGCCGCGCGGCGAATCGGCATGGCTCCGACCGACTGCGTCGTGATTGAGGACAGCCACCGCGGCCGCGAGGCGGCCGAGGCCGCCGGCATGCCCTGCGTGATGGTCGAGCCGGCCTGAGGCCGGGAGCGGGGACTCAGGCCTGCCTCAGCTTGGCGCAGAAGCGGGCGAGGCGCTCGAGTCCCTTGCGGATGACCTCGTCAGAGGTGGCGTAGCTGAGGCGGATGTAACCCTCGGAACCGAAGGCCGAGCCGGGCACGACGGCGACCAATTCCTCGTCGAGCAGGCGGGCCGAGAACTCGGCGGAGCTGAGGCCGAAGGCGCGGATGTTGGGGAAGAGGTAAAAGGCGCCCTGCGATCGGTAGCAGGTGAGCCCGGGGATGGCGTTGAGGCCGTTCCAGAGGAGGAGGCGGCGGCGGTCGAAGGCGACCTGCATCTCGGCGAGGGCGGCGGCGGCCTTGTCGGGATGGCGGTGGACGGCGAGGGCGCCGAACTGGGCGAAGGTGGTGGCGTTGGACGAGATCTGGCTCTGGAGGTCGGCCACGGCGGCGGCCAGGGATTTGTCGGCGACGAGGGTGCCGAGGCGCCAGCCGGTCATGGAGTAGGTCTTGGCGTAGCCGGAGACGGTGATGGTGAGGCGGGCGGCCTCGGGCGAGAAGGTGGCGGGGCTGCAGGTGGACTGGCCGTCGTAGACAAGGTGCTCGTAGATCTCGTCGGAGAGGATCCAGACCCCGGCCTTGACGCAGAGGGCCACCAGGGCCTCGAGCTCGGCGCGTGTATAGACGGCACCGGTGGGGTTGGAGGGGCTGTTGAGGACGACCATCCGGGTGCGCGGGGTGAGGGCGGCGCGGAGCTGGTCGGGGGTCACCTTGAAGCCGGCGGTGTCCTCGGCGGCGATGAAGCGGGGGATGCCGCCGGCCAGCTTGACCATCTCGGGGTAGCTGACCCAGTAGGGGGCGGGGATGACGACCTCGTCGCCCGGGCTGACCGTGGCGAGGATGGCGAGGTAGCAGGACATCTTGCCGCCGGGCGAGACGACGACATTGGCCTCGGTGACGCCGGCGAAGCCGCGGGCGGCGTAGGCCTCGGCGAGGGCCTTGCGGAGGGCGGGGATGCCCGGGGTGGGCGCGTACTTGGTCTGGCCCTCGGCGAGGGCCTGGGCGCAGGCGTCCTTGACAAACGCGGGGGTGTCGAAGTCGGGCTCGCCGGCGCCAAAGCCGCAGACGTCCTTGCCGGCGGCCTTCAGGGCCTTGGCCTTCGCGTCGACGGCGAGGGTCGGCGAGGGCGCGATGTTGCGTGACCAGGTGGAGAGGGCGGAACTCATCTCGGCAGCAGGGGAACCGTCCCGGGGCGGGAAGGCAAGGAAAGTTCCGGCGGCTCAGACGTCGATGGCGTCGTCGGGGCCCTTCTTGGGGGGGCGGCGCCAAGGCTTGACCTGCTCGATGCCCAAGGCCGAGGTGAGGAGCCAGGAGACGATCGAGATGCAAAGCGTGGCAAGGGCCCAGTGGGTGACCTTGAAGCTGGAGAGGATTTGGTCGGCGAGGTAGAGGACGGTGCCGTTGGCGAGGAGGACGACGAGGTAGTAGGCCAGCCCGAGCGTGAGGATGAGCACGGGCAGGGAGACGATGAGGTAGACCCCGAGCACGAGGGGTCGGACGAAGGAGTTGAGCACCCCCATGGTCAGGATGACCGCGGCGAGGGCCGCCAGGTCATCGTAGGCGAGCAGTCCCCACTTGGAGGCGACGAAGACGCCGAGCGCGAGCGAGACCCACTCGAGGAGGATGACCAGCAGGCGGCGGAGATGCTCCACGCATTGGAGCATGGGGGCCCGGCCTCACCGGGGCAAGCCGAAGGGCGAGGACGACGGTCAGGCCTGGGTGGCGGGCCTGCGGCGGCGGCGCCAGGCGGAGAGGGCGAGCGCGAGTCCGCCGAGCATCAGGCCGTAGGTGGAGGGCTCGGGCACGACGCCGTAGTTCAGGACGAGGGTGTTGCCCTGCAGCGCGATGGAGAACAGGCTGCCGTCGACCTGCTGGCCGTTCATGTCGAGGAACCCGTCGGCATCGATCTCGAAGAGGGAGTTGACCGATGCCACGGAATGGGATCCCAGGTCGGGGGAGCCGAACTGGTAGAGGGTGAACATGTAGGTGCCGTTGGCGTCGAAGTCGGCCAGCGCGCCGAGGCCGTCGCTCTCGGTCAGGCTGATCAGCTCGAGCAGGAATCGGTTCTGCGCGCTCAGGGCGGAGAGGTCGAGCACACCCTGGACCGAGACGAAGTCATAGCCCTCGCCCGGGGTGGCAGGGAGGCCGGTGAGGATATCGAGCGTGTTGCGGACCTCGAAGCGCTGCGAGCCGCCGTTGAGAGTCAGGTCGCCGACGACGTTGATGACGCCGGGGGAGTTGCCGACGTCGAGGACGCTGCCCTGCCCCAGGGTCAGCGCGGCCAAGGTGCCCTCGCCGGAGAGCGTGCCGCCGCTCTCCAGGACAAGCGAGGCCTGCGTGACGGTGTTGGTCAAGTCGTCGGCGTTGCCGAGATTGACGGAGCTGCCGACGCCGACGAAGAGCGTGCCCTCGAAGTTCTCGAGGCCAAGGACGGAGCCGCCGACGAGGCGGACATTGTTGGCGAAGCTTTCGCCGAAGACGAGCTCGCGGCCGTCGCCGGCCACGACGGTGCCTCCGCCGAGCGTGCCGGCGACGAGGGTGGTGGAGGCGCCGGTCACGGTGATCAGGCCGGTGTAGTCGTCGGCGTTGACCAGGGAGCCGCCCGCGTAGGCGACGGCGATGTCGGTCGCCCGCCCGCCGAAGTCGATCGAGCCGGTGCCGCCGACGGCGAGGGTGCCGAGCGGGCTGGCGTCCGTGAGGTCGAGGGTGCCGGCCGTCACGGTGAGGGCGCCGGCATAGGCGCCGATGCCCTCGAGCGTGCCTCCGCGGAAGTCGATGGGGGCGGTGACGCCCGAGAGATCGGCCGTCATGCCCGGCAGGATGGAGAAACTGGAATCCGATCCAAGCGCGGCGAGGAAGGAGGGATCGACGGTGGTGGGGGAACTGACCGTGCCGGCGCCGGTCCAGCCGCCGGCGTTGATCACGAGGCCTCCCGCCAGGTTGATGGCGCCGGCGAAGGCGAGGTTGCCCAGGTCGAGGATGCCGCCCGTGAGCAGGATGTTGCCGGTGGAGAGCGAGCCGGCGGAGGCGACGCGGAGGACGCCTGCCTCGACGGTGACGCCGCCGGTGAAGCTGTTGAGGGCGTTGTCGAGCACGAGCGTGCCGAGGCCGGACTTGGTGAGCGAGCCGGTGGTGCCGATGAGGCCCCCGTTGTCGAGGCGCAAGCTGACGAGGAGGTCGGCCGCGGAGTCGCCCGTGGCGTCGGCGACATTGAAGCGGACGTTGGAACCGAGGTGGATGCCGCCGGTGCCGTTCATGAGCGAGGCGGAGGAGCCGCCGACGGTGACGGTGACCGAGCCGGCCGTGGTGTCGGCCAGGAGGGCGTCGAAGCCGCCGAGGCCTCGGTTGGAGGTGAGGGTGCCGCCGTTGAGGCTGATATTGCCGAGACGGGCGTCGAAGGCCGAGCCGAGGACGATGGTGCCGCCGTTGGCGGTGAGCGTCTGGGTCGCGGCCAGGGCCGAGCCATGGCCGCCGACGAAGATGTTGGTGGCGTTGAGCTCGAGGGTGGCGCCTTGGGCGACGGACAAGGCCGCGCCGCCGCGGAGCGTGCCGGTGACGCGGAGGGTGCCGGCGTCGACCTGGATGGCGCCGGAGTTGGTGTTGGCGCCGGAGAGGACGACGGTGCCGGCCCCCGAGGTGATGAGGCGGCCGGTGCCGCCGAGGGCGCCGGAGATGGTCACGGTGCGACCGGTCACGCCGTCGACCGAGTCGGTGGTGTTGATGACGGTGCCGGTGTCGCCATTGAGGTTGATGGCGCTGGCGGACGTCCAATTGGCCATGGCGCCGAGGGTCGCGTTGCCCGCGGTGAAGGTCTTGGAAGAGGCGGAGGTGATGCCGCCGACGCCGAGGTTGAGGCGGCCGCCCGAGAGGGTGTAGCCGCCGGCGTTGTTGCGACCGGAGGCGAAGTTCACGCCGCGCAGGTTGGCGACGCCGCCCGACTGGTTGATGTAGGCGTTGCCGTCCCAGCCCAGGTTGGCGTTGGTGTTGAGGACGTTGAGGGTTCCGCCCGAGAGGTTGTAGGTCGAGGTGCCCGACCAGTGGTTGAGCAGGAACGAGTTCGCCCGCTCGTTCTCAATGACATTGCCGGTGATGTTGACCGTGCCGCCCGTCTGGTTGATGGTCGAGACGGTGCCGCTGCCCTCGGAGGTGCGGATACGCGCGGCGCTGACGGTGCCGCCGGCGATGGTGAGGGTGCCGGTGCCCATGTAGATGCCGTCGGCCGCGGTGATCGAGCCCGAGTCGGAGCGGATGGCACCGCCATAGATGTCGATGACGTTGGTCGAAACCGCGGCGCCGTCGACCGCCAGGGTGCCGGCGTTGGCCCGGAAGGTCCCGGCGATCGTCGAGGAGCCGGAGAGCAGGCGCAGCGTGCCGCTGTTATGCAGGTAGAGGTTGGCGCCGGTGCCGCCCAGGGAGGCGAGGGCGACGGCGTTGGTGTCGGCGTAGAAGTTGGCGTTACGGCCTTCGACAAGCTGGAAGGTCCCGCCGGCGGTGCCGCTGTCGACGAAGAAGACATTGGCGCCGTCCATGCGGACGGTGGCCGAGCCGACGCGGCCGACCGCGAAGCCGACGCTGCCGCTCGTGGCGTTGACGGTGGCGGCGCCGAAGCCGGCGGCCGTGCCGGTGAACCGGGTGGTCGAGTTGGCCTGGTTGGTGAGGGTGCCGGTGAACCCGGAGAGATCGCCGCTGAAGACGGTGGTGCCGGAGTCGGTGCGGCGGAGCTCGCCGGAGCCGGTCAGCGCGCCGCTATAGGTGGCGCTGGCGGACCCATAGAGGCGGATGAGGCCGCCGTTGTCGGTCACGTGCATGTCGCGCGCGAGCGAGAGGTTGACGTTGTTGTCGAGGATGCCGCCGCCGTCGAAGACGATGCGGTTGGCGGCGTTGCCCAGGGCGGCCGAGGAGGCGTAGGAGACGAGGCCGGAGGTGATCCGGATGTCGCCCGTGAAGCTGTTGCTCGCGTTGGTGAGGCGAAGGCCGAGGCCGCCGTCGCCGCCTCCGCCGGCGGTGGTGTTGCCGCTCCCGGCGAGGGTGAGGGTGCCGGTGCCGGAAATCTCGCCGCTGACGGTGACGGTGCCGGTGGCGCCGAGCGCGGTGGAATCGAGGCGGCCGCCGAGGGAGGTCACCTGGATGCCCAGGCCGCCGCCGAGGGTGAGGCCGTTGGCGAAGGTGAGCGCGCCGCCGGCGAGCTGGATGGCGTCGGCGCCGGAGACCAAGCCGTAGTTGGTCGAGGAGCTGACGGCGAGGGCGCCGCCGGCGAGGCGGATCTTGCCCGAGAAGGTCGACAGGCCGGTGGCGCCGAGGGTGAGGGTGGCGGCGCCCGCCTTGCGGAAGGTGCCGGCCCCGGTGATGGTCGAGGCCAGGGCGGCGTCCGCGGCGAGGTTGACCTCGGCGGTGGCGCCGGAGGCGACGGTCACGGTGGATGCGGTGCCGAAGTTGGCGGAGGAAAGAACGCCTTCCTCGACCCGGATGCCGCCGCTGACGCCGGGGGCCGAGGTGAGGGTCAAGGTGCCGGCGCCGGTCTTGGCCAAGGCACCCGAGCCCGTGATGTCGGCCGCGCCGCGCGAGGCGGTCGTGGCGATTGCGAAATCGAGGGTGGCTCCGGAACCAACCGTGATGGCGCCGGCGGCTTGGCTGAAGTCGCCGCGCAGCGTGCCCTGGTTGACCGCGATGGCCCCGGTCAGGGTGGGAGCGACCGTCAGCGTGGACAGGCCCGCCCCGGTCTTGGCCAGGGAGCCCGCGCCCGTGATGAGCGAGCCAAGGGTGAACGCTCCGGAAACGGTGGCGGTGGTGGCGGACGCAAGCTGGACGGTGCCGGAGCCCGCGGCCTGGTTGGCGGCGAGGACAACGCCCCCGCTTTGCACGTCGAGCGTGCCAGTGAAGCCGGTGTTGGCGCCGGAGAGGGTCACAACCCTGCTCTCGCGGATGGTCACGCTGCCCGATCCGGCGAGCGTGCCGGCGAAGGTCTGGGCCTGCTCGCCGAGGAAGTCGGCGGTGGCGCCGGCGGCGAGGGTCAGCGTGCCGGCGTTGGGCGCGTCGTTGGCGCCAAGCGTGCCGGCGTCGACGAAGATGCCGCCGGTGTTGGCGAGGATGCCCGCGAGGGTGGCCGAGCTCTGGCCGACCTTGCGGACGGAGCCGGCTCCCGCGAGGTTGCCGCCGAACTCGCCGTCGAAATCCAGCTCAAGCGAGGCACCGGAGGCCAGGGTGATCTCGCCCTCGCCGAGCGAGGCGCCGATTCCGGAGAGGAGGAGAATGCCCTCGTTGACCTTGGTACCGCCGATGTGGGTGAGCGACTCGGTCACGGTGAGGCGCCCGGCCCCGGACTTGACGAGGATGGTATCGACGGGACCCGCGAGGAAGTCCGTCCCGGCCTGGCTGTCGCCGAGCGACTCGGTGAGGCCGCCGCCGACGGTGATGAGGGACTCGGGAAGGTCGAGGCCGGCGTAGACCAGGTTGAGGCCGTCCGCGACCCACTCGAGGTCCCAGGTGCCGGACGCCTCGATGAGGCTGCCGAAGCCGTCGATGGTGAAGCTGACAAGGTCGGTGTTGCCGACCACGGAGGAGGCGCCGCTGATCAGGCTGACGGTGTAGTCGGCGTACTTGTTGAACACCGTGGCGGAGCCGCGGCTGCGGGTGCCCTGGTTGAAGCCGAAGACATCGAGGGTGATCCCCGTGGTCAGGCCGGACAGGTCGAGCACGCCTCCCGAGAGGATGATTCGGTCCTGGGACGCGAGGGTCGAGGGGTCCGAGATCTCGAACTGGAGGAAGGCGCCGTCGAGCACGGTGAGCGACGCCGCGTTGAGCGAGGCGGTGGCGTTGAGGCCTCCGATGTCGAGGACGGTCTGGCCCGAGACGGCCACCGCGCCGGCGGTGCCGGCGAGGCGGAGCGAGCCGCCCGTCGCGGTCACGTTGCCGACGGTGCCGGTGCTGGAGAGGACGCCGGTCCCCGAGAGGGCGACCTGGCCGAGGGTGCCGGCGCTGGAAACGGTCCCGGAGGCGAGGGTGACATCGCCCAGCTGGCCGGCGGCGGCCACGGTGGTGGTGCCCGAGTTAGACAGGGAGCGCGAGGTGACACCGGCGACGGCGAGCGTGCCGGCGTTGGTGACGAGGCCCGTGCCCGAGAGGTCCGAGACCGAGGTGCCGAGGCTGAGCGCGCCCCCCGCCGCGACATTGACCGTGCCGGAATGGCCGAGGGAGTCGGCGCCGGTCAGCGCTAGGGTGCCGGCGGCGACGGCCAGGTTGCCCGACAGCGTGTTGGCGCCTGAGAGTGTCAGGGTGCCCGCGCCGGACTTGGTGAGCGTGCCCGAGCCCCCGAGGGTGGTTCGGGTGACCTCGATGCCCGAGCCAAGCTCGAGATTGGCGAGGGCGGACCCAATCGCGAGCGAGCCGGTGCCACCCGAGAGCGCTGAGCCCAGCGCAAGGGTGCCTCCGGCAAGGGTGAGCCCGCCGGTGAAGCTGTTGGTGCCGGAGAGGGTCAGCTTGCCAGCGCCGGCGTGGGCGACGGAGCCCGCGCCGGAGAGGGTTGCGGCATGGGTGACGTCCTCAGCGCGGTTGAAGCGGAGCGAGGTGCCGGTTCCGATGGCGACATTGGCGACGGCGCCGGCCGCCCCGGCGACCTCGAGGGTGCCGCCGGTGATGGCAATGTCGCGAGTAGTGGCCGCACCCGTGACCTGCATCCAGCCGGCGCCAGCCTTGGTGAATGCCTGGTTGGTGGACCCGATCTGAAGGTCGACCGGCGCCGCGCCGTCGGCGACCGTGGCGGTGAAGCCGCGGTCGTAGATGTTGAGGAAGCCGGAAATGACCGCGGTCTGTGACGAGGCGTTGGTGGTGACGGTCGCGACATTGTTCATCTGGACCGACACCAGGCCGCCGGTCATGTTGACCCCGCCCGCGTAGAAGCTGATCGCCCCGCCGGTCAAGGTGCCGCCGTTGACGTTGATGACAAGCCCGCTGAAGGCGTCGAACACGTGGTTCGCGGTGACATTGACCGTGCCGGCTTGGTTGATGGTCAGGCTGGCCTGACCCATGATGTTGCCATTGTACCAGCTGCCGCGGCTGAGCTGCAGGGTGCCCTCGTCGACGATGAACGAGGACCCGGCCCCGAAGCCCATGGCGTTCGTGTTGATGACCAAGGTGCCCGCGCCGGTCTTGCGCACGGTCGCGCCCGCGGAGTTGGTGCCGAGCACGCCCGCGGTGTCCTTCCAGACGGTGATGCCGGAGGCGACCTCGATGGCGGAATCGCCAGCGAAGCTGAGGTTACCGTTGAGCGAGGTGCTGCTGCCGAAGGCCAGGGTGGTGCCGTTGGCCTGGGTGAGGTTGGCAGAGTTGAGGGTGTTGTTCCAGGTG
>JBKDBK010000097.1:0-57260 GCA_046315175.1 Opitutia bacterium
CTTCGGCTACCACGCCCCGACCGTCGCCTTCCCCGAGGCCTTCGGCCTGATGATCGAGCCCACCGAGTCCTACACCAAGGCCGAGCTCGACCACTTCGGCGATTCCGTCGCCGGGATCCTCGAGCTTGTGCGCCAGGACGCGCGCGTGCTCGTCGCCGCCCCCCGCTTCACCCCGATCGACCGGGTCGACGACGTGGCGGCCAACCGCAACCTCGTGCTCTCCGAGCGGCTGCAGCGCCTCCCCGACGTCATTCCCAACCGCGTCGCGCCCGAGGAGCTCAACCGCATGCCGGTCGCCGAGATCCAGCGCCGGATCCTCGCCACCGTCTGACCCGCCCCTCAGCGGCCGCGGAACTCGGCCGCCACCCGGTCGAGGGCCTCCCAGGTGTCCACCGCCGGCCTCAGACCGAGGTCGCGCCGGGCGGCCCCGACGTCGAACCAGTGGTCCGTGCCGAGCTGCCTGGCCACAAAGCGGGTCATCGGCGGCTCGCCCCGGAGGCGCAGCGCCGCCCAGGTCGCCTCCAGCGCGGCCCCCGCGGCCCAGGCGACGTCCATCGGCACCCTCCGCCGGACCTCCGGCGCGCCCGCCCCCCGCAGGAAGCGGTTGATGAACTCCCACAGCCGCACCGGCTCGCCCTGGGAGAGGAAGTAGGCCTTCCCGTTGGCCCTCCCCGCGCGCAGCGCGTCGAGCGCGCCGAGGTGCGCGTCGGCCGCGGTGTCGACATGCGTCACGTCCACCCGGTTGAGGCCGTCGCCGACGATGGCCAGCCTGCCCGCGCGGGCGCGGGCGACCAGGCGCGGCAGGATGTGAGGGTCGCCCGGTCCCCAGATGAGATGGGGCCGAAGGGCGCACACCCGCGTGCCGGTCCGGTGGATCGAAAGGGCGAGGTCCTCCGCCACGGCCTTGGTCTCGGCATAGGCGCAGGCGAAGGTCTCGCCGAGGGGCAGGGACTCGTCGGCTCCCGCGTGCGGCGTCCCCGTGTGCACGACGCTGGGCGTGCTCGTGTGCACGAGGTCGGGCACGCCCGCCTCGACGCAGGCCTCCGCGATGGCCCGGGTGCCCAGGACGTTTGAGCGGAAGTACTCGGCGCGCGGCCCCCAGACGCCCGCCTTGGCCGCGACATGGAAGACCGCCTCGCAGCCCCGCACCATCTCCCGCGCGTGGGCGGGGTCGGCGATGTCCCCGGCCGCGAACTCCACCCCGCCTGCGAGCAGCTCGGGCCGGGGCGTCCGGCCCGTGGCGCGCACCCTCCAGCCGCGTGCCAGGCAGCGGGCGACAATCGCGCGGCCGAGGAAGCCGCCGCCGCCCGTGACGAGGACGAGCGGCGCGCTCATCGCGGCCAGCGCCCCCGCGCGTCGACATCCCCCTCGCGCAAGGGCGCGCGGGCGGACCAGTGGGCGGCCAGCTTCAGCCGGTGGACCTTGGCGTTGTGCCGCGCGTCCACGGGCAGGCTTCCCTGGAAGACCACCCAGCGCACCCGAAGAGTCAGGGGGTTGGCCGCCGCGTGGTGCCTCAGCTCGGCGGCGAGGTTCCGCGCCTCGACCCCGGGTCGGGGGAGCGTGCGCGGCTCGACCACCAGCGCCGGCTCCTGGCGTCCCGCCGGCCCGATGCCGACCAAGGCGCAGCGCGCGACGGACGGGTGGTCGGCGAACGCCGGCTCGACCGACTCGGTCGTCAGCCGCCCCTGCGCGGTGGAGAGCGCCTCGACCCGGCGCCCGTGGAACCAGAGCCGTCCCCGCGCGTCCAGCGCGCCAAGGTCGCCCATGCGATGCCAGGTCCGCCCGGCGCCATCGGCGCACTTGGCCAGCCGCGTCGCCTCCGGCAGCCGATCGTACTCGCGCGTGACGGTCGGCCCGGTCGCCAGCACCTCGCCGACCTCGCCGGGAGGGCAGGGCGCCGCCTCGCCGAGGTTGTCCAGGGGCCCTTCCTGCTCCCGCACCACCAGGATCTCGACGCCCGCGACGGGGCGCCCCACGCAGGTTCCGCGGCCTCGGCGCGCCTCGTCGCCGGTTTCGCCGAGGATCTCCCGTCCCGTGATTGTCGAGACAGGCAGGCATTCGGTGGCGCCGTAGGGCGTGTGGACGGTCGCGTTCGGCGCGACGCGCGCGAGCCTGGCCACGAGCCCCGGAGGCACGGGGGCTCCCGCGGTGAGGATGAGGCGGAGCGAGGGCAGGGTGAGCCGGCGGGCCTCGGCCTCGCGCGAGATCCTGTCCCAGAGCGTGGGCGAGCCGAAGCTGGTCGTGACCTTCTCCCCCCGGATGGCCTCCAGCAGGGGCCGCGGGTCGCACTTGCCCGGCTCGGCGGCGTCCAGCCAAGGGCTCACCGTGGTCACGCCGAGGGCCGGATTGAAGGCGGAGAAGGCCGGCAACAGCGGCAGGTCGATGTCGCCCACCCCCATGCCGAAGGTCGAGCGTATCAGCCCAAGCTGGGCCTCCAGCATCCCGTGCGTGTAGAGCACACCCTTGGGGGATCCCGTCGAGCCCGAGGTGAAGAGGATCGCCGCCAGGTCGTCGGGTCGCGCCGGATGGCATCCCTCGGGCTTGGACGAGCGCGCCCCCTCGACCGATCGCTCCCAGGCCCGCGTGCCGACGCTCACTCGAGTCGCCAGGCTGGAGAGTTCCGAGAGGGGGAGCCGGGACAGCAAGGTGGCCTTGGTCGTCCCGACCAACGCCCTGGGCTGCGTGCGGCCCACGCAACGGAGGGCCGACCGGGCTCCCATCCCCGGGTCGATCAGCACCGGCACGGCGCCTGCCTTGAGCAGACCGTAGAAGCCGGTGATCAGCTGCGCTCCCGGCCTAAGGGCGAGCAAGGTCCGGGTGCCCGGACCGATGCCCGCGGCCCGGAAGACTCGCGCGGCGGCGTCGGTCAGCGCATCCAGCTCGCGGAAGCCGACGGCGTGGTGGGCCACCTCGCCTTCGGGGCCGACCGACACCGGGGTCCTCACCGCCGCGGCGAAGGGGCGCTCCAAGGCGTGTTGCCTCAGGTGACGGGCGACGTTGGCGTTGGCGTCCACGGGTCGGATTAGCGTTTCTCGGCCGGCTTTCCGCAAGCCCGTCAGGAGGGCGTCCACAAAAAAACCCCGCCCGAGGCGGGGTCTTCCGGGGCGGTCGGCCGGGCTCAGTAGTCGGTGATGGTGATCGCGCCCCAGAGAAGCGTGATGCGGTCGCCCGAGGTGATGCGGCGGGTGTAAAGCTCGTCCGTGCGAAGCTGGATGGTTGCGCGGTTGTTGGAGGCGTAGGAGCCGCTCTCGACCTTGATGATGCCAAGGAAGTTGTGGGAAGTCTCCATCGTCACGGCTTTGCCGTGGTTGGGGGTGTCGTAGGTGGTGCAGCCGACGAGGAGGGCGGCAAGGGCGAGAAGGGCGGAGTTCTTCATCGGGGGATGGGCCTTCATCTTCTTCCCGCGCCCATGTCAGGCAAGTCCGGATTAACGGGCTCCCAGCCAGAGCCCGACCAGTTCGGGCCCCCTGAAGTACCAGATCGCCCCCGCCAGGGCGAGCGCCGGCACAAAAGGCACCGCGGCCGGGCCGGATTCGCCCCTTAGCCGGGCCTTGATGAGGGCCGGGAGGACCAGCAGAACGCCGATCACGGAGCCGCCGAAAAAGCCGAACAGAGCCCCTTGCCAACCTCCGAAAGCCCCCAAGCCGGCGCACAGGATGATGTCCGCCTCCCCCATCGCCTCCTTGCCGGCCCAGACGGTGCCAAGGGTGCGCACCCACCAGGCAAGCGCGGTTCCCGTCGCGATCCCGGCCAGAGCCTCGCCAAGGGAGGCGATGGAGCCCGCCCAGGGCCAGGCCGACTCGGTCGTTCCTTGCCCGTGGACTCCCGGCAGCGCGACCGAGACCGCAAGCCCCGCCGCCACCAGCAGGAAATTCGGCGCATCCGGGACCAGCATCGACTCGAGGTCGCAGGCCGCCAGGAGCAGGAGGAGGGGAAGGAGGACGCTGGCGCCCAATGCCTTGTCGGCCGGCAGCCAAGCCCAGGCGGCTGCCAGCGACAGTCCGCCCGCCAGTTCCAGCAGGGGGTAGCGAGCCGAGATGGGGCCTCCGCAGCAGCGCGCCCGGCCCCGGAGCATCAGCCATCCGAGCAAGGGCAGGTTGAGCCAGCCCGGGATGGGCGTGCCGCAGGCGCAACGCGAACCCGGGGTGACAACCGACTCGCCCTTCGGCAGACGGTGCGCGCAGACATTCAGGAAGGAGCCGACGCACAGGCCGACCAGTCCCGCGGCAATCGAAAACCAGGCCGTGTGGGCGGCGCGAAGGGTCTCGAGGTCGGCGAGGGACATGAGAGAGCAGGGAGGCGAAGGATACGAAGGGGTCGAAGGAGGCGGAGGGGCGTAGGATGGATTAACGCAGGTAAGGGTCAAAGGAGGAATTACTCCCTCCGAATGGTTTCAAAAAGGATGTCAGGGTATGCCCGCGATTTTCCAAGAGTTCTCCTCCGCCTCCTTCGTCTCCTGTCTCGTTTATCACTCCCCGAGCGCCCGCGCCATGGCGCGTAGCGGCGGGAGGATTCCCGTCCAGATTCGGAAGGCCAGCGCGCCCTGCCAGCGCAGCATCGAGCGCCCGTCGCACCCGGCAATGCGGAGCGAATCCGCCTCGCGAAGCAGGGCCGATCGATGCGCCCCGTAGGTGGTGTCGTAGACGAAGCCCGCACCTTGCAGGGCGGCCGCGGGAATCGGCGAGGCGTCCTCGGCTCGGAGCCCGAGGGTCGTGCAGTTGACGACCACCGCGCCTTCCGGGATCCGGGGGTCCGTCGGCGGGCCGTGGCTCACGCGCGGGTCGGCCAGCTGGCCCGCGAGGGCCTCCGCCCTGTCGGCCGATCGGTTGAGGATCCGCAGCGAGGCGCCGCCCAGGCGGAGGCACGCGGTGGCGATGGCGCGGGCGGCTCCGCCGGCGCCGAGGATCACCACGTCGCGGCCCTCCGGACCCGAGCCGGAGCGCTCCGCGAGCGCCTCGGCGAAGCCCAGCCCGTCGGTGTTGAAGGCCCTCCATCCGGAGGGCACGGGGGCCAGGGTGTTGGCGGCCCCGCAGTCCTCGGCGCTGAGGTCGCGCTCCTGCGCCAGGCGAAGCGCCTCGGTCTTGTGCGGCACGGTGAGGTTGAGCCCGCCGGCCCCGATCAGGCGCAGCTTGGCCAGGGCCTCGGGCAGCTGCTCGGCCGTGATGTGGATCCGGTGGTAACGTCGGCCGCGCAGGCCGGGATGGCCGGGCGCGAGAAGCGCAAGCGAGGCCTGGTGCATGACCGGGCTCAGCGAGTGGGCGACGGGGTCGCCGAGCACGGCGAAATCGCCGGCATGGAAGCGGCCGGCGGCCAGGTCGGCTAGGGTCAGGGTCTCAGGCGTGGCCATCGGGTTGGGCGGGGGCGATGGCCTTGGCCAGGCTGGCGAAGGCCTCGGCGCGCGCGGCGTCCCCCTGCTCCGCGTGCTGGGTGGCCAGGTTGCGGCAGGCGCGGGCGAGCGTCTCGCGCGGGCCCACCGGCAGGAGGAAGGCGTCGTCCTCGGGCAGCTCGTTGTCGCGCAGCGCGAGCCGGATCTCGTCGCGCGTGCGGAAGGCGCCGCCGGCGAAGGCGTCGACGTAGATCGGCTCCCCCTCGCCGAACCAGCCGACCATGAACCTGCCGGGGACGCCGACCGGCTCGAGCGGGATGCCGAGCCGGCGGGCCACGAGCAGGTAGATGGCGCAGAGGGAGAGCGGGTTGCCGCGGCGCCGCTCGAGCACGCGCGAGATCAGCGAGGTCTCGGGTTGGTCGGAGCTGTCCTCCGCGCCGCGGAAACCGGCCTCGCCGAAGATCACCCGGCTGAGCGTCCGGAGCCGCGTCCGCCTGTCGGTCGGCGCCACCATCAGCCCGCGGGCTCGCTCGGCGAGCGCGTCGAGCGGTCCGGAGACCGCCGCCTCGGGCAGCCCGGGGTTGAGCACGCGCTCGAGCGCGACCATCCCGCGCTCCAGCCCCGCCGCGGGGTCCCTCGCCACCGCCAGGAGCGCGTGGGCGGCGGCCTCCGGGGTGCCAAGCCGGCGGAGCACCTCGCGGGCATGCTCCCCGAGCTCGGGATGCGCGGCCAGGTCCCGCAGCCAGCGGATGCCGGCCGCGCCCGACTTGCGGACCCGGCTGATCAGGGCCTCGCGGACGACCGGCGAGGGGTCGTCGAGCAGGCGCTCGAGCGCCGACAGGTCGCGGGACACGGCCATGGGGTCTTTTGCACGGAAAGGCCGCCCGGGGCAACCTTTCCCGAAGCGGGACAAGGCGGCGCACCGGGGACGCTTTGGCGCGCCCCCTTCCCGCGCGGACCGGGTTGGAGCCGACTTTCCGCCCCCCGCTCGCCTCGGCGCCTTGGCAGGGTTGATGCGACAGTGGGGCATCATGAGCCATCCCTTCGGAAACCTGACCGACAAGAGCGCCGAGGCCATCGTGGCCGCCCAGGCCGAGGCCGCCCGCCGCGGCCACGGCGCGGTCGAGCCCGCCCACCTCGCCCTCGCCCTCCTCGATCAGGACGGCGGCGTCGTGCCCGCGCTTCTCCGGAAGGCGGGCAAGCCGGCCGACAGCCTGCGCGCCGGCCTCGAGCGGCCCCTCGCCCGCGCCGCCAAGGTGCGCGGCGGCTCCACCCCGGGCTTCTCCGGCGAGTCCCAGCAGGCCCTGCTCAAGGGCAAGGAGGAGGCCGAGGCGATGAAGGACGCCTATGTGTCGGTCGAGCACCTCCTGCTCGCCCTCGCCGAGACAGCCTCGATCCAGCCCGCCTTCGCGGCGCTCGGGCTCGACCGCCCCGCCATCCTCGCGGCGCTCAAGGGCCTGCGCGGCGCCCAGCGCGTGACCAGCTCCAGCCCCGAGGGGTCCTACGAGGCCCTCGCCAAGTACGGCCTCGACCTCACCGCCCGCGCCCGCGCCGGCAAGATCGACCCCGTCATCGGCCGCGACGAGGAGATCCGCCGCGTCATCCGCATCCTCTCCCGCCGGACCAAGAACAACCCCGTCCTCATCGGCGAGCCGGGCGTGGGCAAGACCGCCGTGGCCGAGGGCCTCGCCCAGCGCATCGTCGCGGGCGACGTGCCCGAGGGCCTGCGCGACAAGGTCGTCTGGTCGCTCGACCTCGGCGCCCTCCTCGCCGGCTCGAAGTACCGCGGCGAGTTCGAGGAGCGCCTCAAGGCCGTGCTCGCCGAGATCCAGTCGGCCGAGGGGCGCGTGCTGCTCTTCATCGACGAGCTCCACACCCTGGTCGGCGCGGGGAGGACCGACGGCGCGATGGACGCCAGCAACCTGCTCAAGCCCATGCTCGCGCGGGGCGAGCTGCACTGCATCGGCGCGACCACCCTCGACGAGTACCGCCGGCACATCGAGAAGGACGCCGCCCTCGAGCGCCGCTTCCAGCAGGTGCTGGTCAGCCCGCCCTCCGTCCCCGAGACCGTCTCCATCCTCCGCGGCCTGCGCGAGCGCTTCGAGCTCCACCACGGCGTGCGCATCCAGGACGCGGCGCTGGTCGAGGCCGCCGCGCTCTCCGACCGCTACATCACCACGCGCTTCCTGCCCGACAAGGCCATCGACCTGGTCGACGAGGCCTGCGCCCAGATCCGCACCGAGATCGACTCCGTCCCGTCCGAGCTCGACGACGTCAACCGCCGCGTCCTCCAGCTCGAGATCGAGGAGGCCGCCCTCACCTCCGAGACGGACGCCGCCTCGGCCGACCGCCTCGCCGCCCTCCGCAAGCAGCTCGCCGACGGGCGCGAGGAGCAGAAGGCCCTCCGCGCCCGCTGGGAGGCCGACAAGGGGGCCGTCACCCACGTGCGCGCCGCCCGCGAGGCGCTCGACGCCGCCCGGCGCGAGCTCGCCGCGGCCGAGCGCGCCTACGACCTCGGCAAGATGGCCGAGCTCCGCCACGGCAGGATTCCCCAGCTCGAGGCCGACCTCGCCGCCAAGGAGACCACCGCCGGCGCCGCCGGCGGCCTCTTCCGCGAGTCGGTCGGCCCCGACGACATCGCCGAGGTCGTCTCGCGCTGGACCGGCGTCCCCGTGGCCAAGCTCCTCGAGGGCGAGCGCCACAAGCTCCTCGCGCTCGAGGACGCCCTCCGGGCCCAGGTCGTCGGCCAGGAGGAGGCCGTCCGCTCCGTCGCCGAGGCCGTCCAGCGCGCCCGCGCGGGCGTGCAGGACCCCCGCCGCCCCGCCGGCTCCTTCCTCTTCCTCGGGCCGACCGGGGTCGGCAAGACCGAGCTGGCCAAGGCCCTCGCCCGCCAGCTGTTCGACAACGAGTCCGCCCTCATCCGCCTCGACATGTCGGAGTACATGGAGAAGCACGCCGTCTCCCGGCTGATCGGCGCGCCCCCGGGCTACGTCGGCCACGAGGAGGGCGGCCAGCTCACCGAGGCCCTCCGCCGCAAGCCCTACGCCGTCGTCCTGCTCGACGAGGTCGAGAAGGCCCACCCCGACGTCTTCAACACCCTCCTGCAGGTCCTCGACGACGGGCGGCTGACCGACTCCCAGGGCCGGACCGTCGACTGCCGCAACGCCGTCTTCATCCTCACCTCCAACCTCGGCGGTCGTCTCCTCGCCGAGCACGCCGGAGCCGCCATCACCGAGTCCGTCCGCGAGTCCGTCATGGCCGAGGTCCGCGCGGCCTTCCGCCCCGAGTTCCTCCACCGGCTCGACGAGATTGTCCTCTTCCGCCCACTGGGCGAGACCGAGGGCGCCGCCATCGCCAGGCTGCTCCTCGCCGGTCTCAACCGGCGCCTCGAGCCGCGCCGCCTCTCGGTCGAGCTCGACGCCGCCGCGCTCGCCTGGATCGCCGACAAGGGCTTCGATCCCGTCTACGGCGCGCGGCCCCTCCGGCGCGCCCTCCAGCGCGAGATCGAGACACCCCTCGCCCGCCTCCTCCTCTCGGGCCAGGCCGGCGACGGCTCGCGCATCCGCGTGACCAAGGGCAAGGCCGGGCTCGAGCTTCGCGCCGAGCCCGGGTCCGGCGGCTGAATCGGGTTGCGGACGGGCTCGCCCGGGGGGATTCTCCGGCCATGTCCGCCGCCCCCATCCGCTGCGGCGTGGTCGGCACGGGTTCGCTCGGCCAGCACCACGCCCGCATCTACGCCTCCCTCCCCGGGGCCGCCCTCGCCGGCATCCTCGAGGCGGACGACGCCCGCGCCGCCGAGATCTGCGCCCGCCACGGCTGCCGGCGCTTCGCCGACCTCGACGACCTCGCCCGGCACTGCGACGCCGCCAGCGTCGTCGTGCCCACCCCCTTCCACGCCGACGTCGCCATCCCCCTGCTCGGCCGCGGCCTCGACCTCCTCGTCGAGAAGCCCCTCTGCGCCTCCCTCGAGGAGGCCGGGCGCATCCTCGCCGCCGCCAGCGCCGCCGGGCGCATCGTCCAGGTCGGCCACATCGAGCACTACAACCCCGTCATGGCCCAGCTCGAGCGCATGGTCCACGACGCCCGCTACCTCACCGCCGAGCGCCTCGCCCCCTTCACGCCCCGCGGCACCGAGGTCGGCGTCGTGCTCGACCTGATGATCCACGACATCGGCGTGGTGCTCCAGCTCGTCCGGTCCCCGGTCGAGCGCATTGACGCGGTCGGCGTCTCCGTGCTGACCAAGACCGAGGACATCGCCAACGCCCGCCTCCAGTTCGCCAACGGCACCGTGGCCAACCTCAGCGCCAGCCGCGTCTCCCTCAAGAAGAGCCGCGAGATCCGCGTCTTCCAGCCCGGCGGCTACCTGTCGATCGACTTCATGGGGCAGAAGGGCCACGCCGTCCGCGTCGACCCCTCCGCCGAGGGCGGCTTCGCGCGGGAGGACATCCCCGTCGAGAAGGGCGAGCCCCTCGCCATCGAGCTCGCCTCCTTCGTCGCCTGCGTCCGCGACCGGCGCGACCCCAAGGTCGGCGCCGACCTCGGCCGCTCCGCCCTCGAGGTGGCCATCGCCGTCACCGACAAGATCCGCCCGGGCCTCGCCCGCCGATGAGCCACTTCCCCGAGCTGCCCCGCGCCTTCGAGCGCCCGCGCACCGGGGCTGTCGACATCCTCGTCGTCGCCGGCGAGCACTCCGGCGACCAGCACGCCGCCGAGGTCGTCCGCGCCCTCATGCGCGACAACCCCTCCCTCCGCATCGCGGCCTTCGGCGGCCCGGAGCTGCGCGCGGCCGGCGCCCAGCTCCTGCTCGACATGACGCGCTTCAGCGCGGTCGGGCTGGTCGAGGTCCTCTCCGCCTACCCCTTCTACCGCCGGCTCTTCCGCCGCATGACCGAGTGGACCCTCGCCTGGCGTCCCCGGCTCGTCCTGCTCGTCGACTACCCCGGCATGAACCTCCGCCTCGCCGAGGCCCTCCGTGCCGCGGGCCTCTCGCGCAAGGGCGGGGGCGGCACGACCGTCCTCCAGTACGTCAGCCCGCAGATCTGGGCCTGGAAGCCCCGGCGCCGCTTCGCCATGGCGCGCTGCCTCGACGGCGTCGGCACCATCTTTCCCTTCGAGCCCGACTGCTACGCCGACACCGGCCTGCCGGCCCGGTTCGTGGGGCATCCCTTCGCGCAGCCCGGCCACGTCGCCCCCGTCGCCCACGACCCCTCGGGCCCCGTGCTTCTCCTTCCCGGCAGCCGTCCCAAGCCCGTCCGCCGCATCTTCCCCTCGCTCCTCGAGGGATTCGCCCGCCACCGGGCGGCCGACCCCTCGCGTCGCGCGGTCGTTCTCCACACCGGCGGCGAGGTCCATGCCGAGCTCTACCGCATCTGCGCGGAGGCCGGCGACCTCGCCAAGGGAATCGACCTCCGGCCCGTCAGCGAGGGCGTGGTCGCCGCCTCCGCCGCCCTCGTCAGCTCCGGCACGATGTCCCTCACCGTCGCCCTCGCCGGCATCCCCGGCGCCGTCGTCTACCGCGCCCACCCCCTCACCTGGTTCCTCGGCCGGCGCCTGATCAGCGGTCGGGTTTCCCATCTCGGCATGGCCAATCTCCTTCTCCGCCGGGAGGCCTGGCCCGAGCTCCTCCAGCTGGAGTGCTCCACGCCCCGCCTTGCCCGCCGCCTCGGCGAATGCCTGTCCGACCCCGCCCCCGCTCGCCAGGCTGCAGCCGACGCCCTCGAGCTGCGCGGTCTTCTCTCGGCCAAGCCCGGCTCGAGCCCCGCGGAGTGGGTCCGCGAGCACCTCGCCTCATGAGTCGCCGTCTCCTCGTCCTCGGCTGCGGCTACATCGGCGCGGAGGTCTGCCGCCGCGCCCGCGCCGCGGGCTGGCAGGCGCTCGGGGTCGTCCGTTCCGCCGCATCCCGCGACCGGCTCCGCGCCGAGGGGCTCGCCGTCGAGGCCGCCGACATCCTGCACGGCGGCCATGAGGCGCTCGGGCCAGCGCCCGACGCCGTCGTCTACGCCCTCAGCGCGGGCGGCGGCGGTGACGACGCCTATCGCGCCGCCTACGCCGAGGGGCCCGCCCGCGTCGCCGCCTGGGCCGCCCGGGTCGGCGTTCGCGCCCTCGTCCTCACCAGTTCCACCGGCGTCTACCGCCAGGAGGGCGAGGTCGACGAGTCCTCGCCCGCCGGCGGCGACGGTCCTTCCGACCGGATTGTCGAGGGCGAGCGCGCCGTCCTCGCCGCCGGCGTGCCCTCGCGCACCGTCCTTCGTCTCGGCGGCCTCTACGGTCCCGGACGCCATTATCTCCTCGACCAGTTCCGCCGCGGCGAGCGCACCATCGGTGGTCCGGTCTCCACCCGCATCAACTACCTCCACCGGGACGACGCCGCCTCCGCCGTGCTCGCCGCCTGCGCCGCGCCCGAGGGCGGGCGGGTGTACAATGTGACCGATGGACATCCCGTCACCAAGGCCGAGCTCGCCACCTGGATTTGCGCCCGCCTCGGCGGCGCCGCCCCTGCCTTCGACCCCGCCGCCCCCGCCGGACCCCGCGCCCAGCGGACGGGTAGGGTGACCCCCGACCGGCGGGTCGTCTCGGAGGCCATCCGCCGCGACCTCGGCTGGAAGCCCCTTTTTCCGTCGGTTTTCGAGGGGCTCGCCCCCCTGGTCTGAGTCCGCAACCGTCTCTTCACCGGAAACGCATCAATCTGTCACATTCGCCTGCGATAGTCCGGTTGCCCAAACACCCATGAGCAACCTCAAGCCCCTCGTCCTCGCGGCCGCCGCCGCCCTAACCGTCACCGCCCACGCCGGCGACAAGGAAGTCCTCGATCTCCTCGTCAAGAAGGGCGTGATCACCGCCGAGGAGCGCGCCAAGGCGATCCAGGAATCCAAGACCAAGGACAATGCCGGCAATCTCAACGAGGTCTACGCCAAGGAGGACGCCGTCCGCCGCCTGACCTTCTCCGGCCGCGTTCAGGTGCAGTATGAGAACATGGGTTACTCCACCACCACCTCTGCAGGCGCCAAGACCGAGGCTCCCAGCACGAGCGACTTCATCCTGCGCCGCATGTATCTGGGCGCAAGGGCTGACATCGGCGAAGGTTTCTCGGGTGAGATCGTGTATAACTTCGCCGACACCTCCCAGAGCACCGTGCCTTCAAGCACTGGCTCTACGTCATCCGGAGCATCCACTACCTCGGGTGCGTTTGACAAGGCGGTCTTCACCGCTGAGACCTCCTTTGGCAAGTTTGATGTCGGCTACCAAAAGGTGCAGTGGGGACAGGAGGAAAACACCTCCTCGTCCAAGCTCCCCGTGGTGGAGCGCTCTCTTGTGACCCGCTACTGGGCGGAGTCGGGTAATTCGCGTCGGGTGGGCATCGGGGCTCGCCACACGGGAGTCCACTACAGCAACCGGGCCATCCTTGGCGAAGGTGGACAGGGTACCTTGAACTACGGCGCCGCCGTGGTGACCTCCGATCAGGGCTACGATGCCTCGCGCGCCAATGACCTGGGTCTTTACGGATTTGCCTCCATCGAGTGGAAGCCAATCGGCATGACCGTCGGCCTCAACCTCGCTGATAATAAGAATCCCTCCAACAACATGGCCGACAATCCCCGATCCAAGGGATACAACCCCTACCTCAGGTGGGTTTCCGGGGATGTCACGGTTCTTGCCGAGTACATCGACACGAATGTCGGAGACATGAATCCCACGGGTTACAATCTGACCGCGGTTTACAAGATTTCCGACAAGCTCGAGCTTGCCGCCCGTTATGCCAGCCTTGACACGGACGGCAGGGGCATTCGTCCCGGTGACGGCATCCGAAATGTCGGAGTCACGGGCACGGGCACCACGAGCTCCGGTGCTTGGACTGGTGGGCAGTTCAACGAGGCTGAGAGCGTCTACCTTGGCGCCAACTACTACTTCAGCGGTGACAATGCCAAGCTGCAGGCAGGTTTCGAGAAAGTCGACCTCACCCAAGGCACCAGCTCTGGCCTTGTTGGCGGCAAGGCCGACGCCGACGTCTTCCGCGTCCAGGTCCAGATTCTCTTCTGATCGGGGTCGGTCGGAAGCTTTATAGCCAAGCTAGGGGCCGTCCGCAAGGACGGCCCCTTTTCCCTTCTCCGGGTCGGAAAGGGCGCGGGTCCTTACTCCGCCTTGGGCTTCTCGGCTGCCTCCCTGGCCTTCTCGATCGCGCTCACCTTGGCGTTGAGCTCGGCCAGCGCCGCGGCGGCGGCCTCGACCTCGGCGTTGAGCTCGTTGACGCGCGCGGAGGCGTCGGCCCGGGCCTTCTCGGTCTCGGCCAGGCGGGTCTTCGTCTCGGCCAGCTCCGCGCCGGCCGCGGCCAGCTTGGCCTCGAGCTCGGTCGCCCGCTTGCCCGCGGCCTCGGCGGCCTCGGCCTGGGTCTTGAGGGCGGCCCCGCGCTGGCGGGCGTCCTCCGCGGCGTCCTTGGCCGCCAGCTCGGCGTCGACCGCGCGTCGGGTCAGCTCGGCGACCCTGGCCTCCGCCTGGGTGGCGCGCGCCTCGGCGTCGGCCTCCCCGAACCAAAGCGCGATTGCGGCTGCCCCGAGGGCCACCAAGCCGATGGTGAAGTTGCGGGTGCGGACGTCCATGGGCGCCATCCTAGCCGGACCCGACCCTTAATCCATCCGAAACCTAGCCCCCTCGCTCAGCCCAGCCGGTTGCGGTAATCCGCGTAGGTCGACTTCCGGGAGACCAGGAACGAGCCGTCGCCGGGCTCGTACGAGACGAGGGCGGGCAGGGGGATCCCGTTGAAGGTCGTGCTCTTGACGAAGGTGTAGTGCGACATGTCGAGGAATGACAGGCGCTGGCCGACGCGCAGGGGCTGGTCGAAGCTGTAGTCGCCGATGACATCCCCGGCCAGGCAGGTCGTGCTGCCCAGGCGGTAGGTGTGGGCCTTCTCGCCGGGCTGGCCCGCCCCGGCGATCTCCGCCCGGTAGGGCATCTCGAGCGTGTCCGGCATGTGGCAGGTGGCCGAGACGTCGAGGATGGCGATGTCCATCCCGTTGCGGACGATGTCCACCACCGTGGCGCTGAGCAGCCCCGTGCCGATGGCGATCGCCTCGCCGGGCTCGAGATAGACCTGGATCTTGCCGCCGTGGCGCTCGCGGAAGGAGGTGATCACGCGCACCAGTCGGTCGAGGTCGTAGCCTGGCTTGGTGATGTGGTGGCCGCCGCCGAAGTTCACCCAGCGCATGCGGGGCAGGAGGTCGCCGAACCTGGCCTCGAAGGCCGCCACCGTGCGCTCCAGGACGTCGGCCCCCTGCTGGCACATGGTGTGGAAGTGCAGGCCCTCGAGCCCCTCCAGCTCGCGCAGGTCGCCCAGCTCGGAGCGGGGCGTGCCGAGGCGCGAGCCGAGGGCGCAGGGGTTGTAGAGCTCGACCTCGACCTCGGCGTGCTCGGGGTTGACGCGCAGCCCGCAGGAGACCTTGCGCGGCGCGGCCCGGACCTGGTCGCGGAAGCGGCGCCACTGCCCGGGGGAGTTGAACGAGAGGTGGTGGGCGTGGCCCAGGAGCAGCGTCAGCTCCTCGTCCTTGAAGGCCGGCGAGTAGGCGTGGACCTCGCCGCCGAAGAACTCGCGCCCCAGCAGGGCCTCGTTGATGCCGCTCGCCGTCGTCCCCGCCAGGTGGGCGCGGATGAGCGGGGCCTCGCTGACCTGGGCGAAGCCCTTCAGCGCGAGGAGGACCTTGGCGCCCGAGCGTCGCTGCACCTCGTCGAGCACCGCCAAGTTCTCCCGGAGGAGGCCGCGGTGGAGGACGTGGGCGGGGCTGGGGAGGGCGGCGAGGTCGACCTGGGCGAAGGCCTCGGCCACCCGGGCGGAGAGGGCGTCCACGTCAGACGGGCAGCTCCTTGACGTGCCAGGGCAGGCCGCGCTTGTTGAGCTCGGCCATGAAGGGGTCGGGGTCCATCTCCTCCATGTTCCAGACCCCGGGCTTCTTCCAGAGGCCGGAGGCGACCATCATCGCGCCGATGGCGGCGGGGACGCCGGTGGTGTAGCTGATGGCCTGGGACTTGACCTCGGCGTAGCATTCCTGGTGGTCGCAGACGTTGTAGATGAAGACCTTGCGCGGCTTGCCGTCCTTGGTCCCGGTGATCTCGCACCCGATGCAGGTCTTGCCCTTGGTGCGCGGGCCGAGCGAGGCGGGGTCGGGCAGGAGGGCCTTGAGGAACTGGATGGGGACGATCTTGTGGCCCTGGAAGTCGATCGGGTCGATGCGGGTCATGCCCACGTTCTCGAGCACGCGGAGGTGGGTCAGGTAGCGCTCCGAGAAGGTCATGAAGAAGCGGATGCGGCGGAGGCCCTTGATGTTCTTGGCCAGCGACTCCAGCTCCTCGTGATAGAGCAGGTAGCTGTCCTTGGGCCCGACCACGGGGTAGTCGTAGACCTGCTTGACCGAGAGGGGGTCGGTCTCCTTCCACTCGCCGTTCTCCCAGTAGCGGCCGCGCTGGGTGATCTCGCGGATGTTGATCTCCGGGTTGAAGTTGGTCGCGAAGGGGTAGCCGTGGTCGCCGGCGTTGGCGTCGAGGATGTCGATGGTCTCGATGGTGTCGAAGAGGTGCTTCTGGGCGTAGGCGCAGAAGACATTGGTGACGCCCGGGTCGAAGCCGGAGCCGAGGAGGGCGGTCAGCCCGGCCTTGGTGTAGCGCTCGCGATAGGCCCACTGCCAGGAGTATTCGAACTTGGCGTGGTTCGGCGGCTCGTAGTTGGCGGTGTCGAGGTAGTGCACGCCGGCGTGGAGGCAGGCGTCCATGATGGGCAGGTCCTGGTAGGGCAGGGCGACGTTGATGACCAGGTCGGGCTTGAACGACTGGAGGAGGGCGACGGTCGCCTGGACGTTGTCGGCGTCGAGCGCGGCGGTCCGGATGGCCCGCCCGGTGGCGGCCTTGACGTCGGCCGCGATGGCCTTGCACTTGTTCTCGTTGCGCGAGGCGAGGAGGATCTCGGAGAAGTGCTCGGGGGCCTGGGCGCACTTGTGGGCGACCACGTTGCCGACGCCGCCGGCGCCGATGATGAGGACTTTCTTGCTCATGGGGACCTGTTTTCTGTCCATCCGCCGCGAGGGGGGAAGGGAAAAAGGACCCTCCGGCCAAGCGGGCGGGCCGAGGCCCCTCTTGGCTGGCGGGATGGACGGGACTCGAACCCGCGACCTCCTACGTGACAGGCAGGCGCTCTAACCAACTGAGCTACCACCCCGGACAGCCAAAAGGACGGTCAGAAAGACCCCCCGGGGGGGTGCTGTCAAACGGAAACCGACGCGGCTCGGTCAGGCGCGGACCTGGCCGTCGCCCACCACCTCGAACTTCCACGTGGTGAGCTCCCGGATGCCCATGGGCCCGCGGGCGTGGAGGCGATCCGTGCTGATGCCCACCTCGGCCCCGAAGCCGAACTCGCCGCCGTCGGTGAAGCGGGTGCTGGCGTTCCAATAGACGCACGCGCTGTCGACCCGGGCCAGGAAGGCGCGGGCCGCCGCCTCGTCCCGGGTCAGGATGGCGTCGGAGTGGGCCGAGCCGAAGGCCGCGATGTGCGCCACGGCCTCGTCCAGCCCGTCGACCACCTTGGCGTTGAGGACCAGGCTGAGGTGCTCGGTGCGGAAGTCGTCCTCCGTCGCCGGCGTGGAGCCCGCCGCCAGCGGCCGCGCGCGCGGGCAGGCCCGCAGCTCGGTTCGCCGCTCGGCGAGGGCGGCGGCCAGACTCGGCAGGAACGCGGGTGCGATCGCGGCGTCGACCAGCAAGGTTTCCGCGGCGTTGCAGGCGCTCGGGCGCTGGCACTTGGCGTTGAGGGTGATGGCGAGCGCCTGGTCCAGGTCCGCCGCCGCGTGGACGTAGACGTGGCAGATGCCCGCGTCGTGCTTGATGACGGGCACCCTGGCCGCCTCGGTCACGGCGGCGATGAGGCCGGGGCCGCCGCGGGGGACGATGATGTCGACCACGCCGCGCAGGGAGGCGAGGGCCGGCACCGCCTCGCGCTCGGCGAAGGGGAGGAGGGTGGCGGCCTCCGCGGGCAGGCCCGCGCCGGCAAGCCCGCGGCCGAAGGCCCGCGCGAGGGCGAGGTTGGTCCGGAGGGCCTCGCTGCCCCCGCGGAGGACGCAGGCGTTGCCCGACTTCAGGCAGAGGGCCGCGGCGTCGACGGTGACGTTGGGCCGCGACTCGAAGACGATGGCCACGAGGCCGATGGGCACGCGGCGCCTCGTGATGCGCAGGCCGTTCGGCCGGGTCCACGACTCCATCGCCTCGCCCACGGGGTCGGGCAGGGCGGCCACCTCCTCGCAGGCGTCGGCGATCGCGGCCAGGCGGGAGGGGTCGAGGCGCAGCCGGTCGAGCATCGCCTCGGCCAGGCCCTTCGCGCGCGCGGCCGACACATCCTCGGCGTTGGCCGCGAGGATGGCCGCCTCGTCCTCGCGAAGGGCGCGGGCGGCCCCGCGGAGCGCCGCCTCCCGGACCGCCGCGGAGGCCAGGGCCACGGCGCGCGCGGCCGCCTTGGCCTTGGCGGCGATCTCGGCCACCCGCCGGGCGAGGTCGCTCATCGGAGCGCGAAGCGCGTCCCCGGCGGCTTGCCCGCGGCCAGGTCCGCGAGCACCCGCGGGCGCCGGCCGTCGGCGATGTGGGTCTCCACCCTGGCGGCGGCGGCGATCTCCGCGGCGAGCAGCTTGGTGACCATCCCGCCCACGTTTCGCTCGGAGCCGGCCCCGCCGGCGAGGGCGCGGATGCGGGCGTCGATCCTGCGGACCAGCGGGATGAGCTCGCCCGTGCCGTCGGGCTTGGTCATCAGGCCGGGGATGCCGGAGAGGATGACGAGGCGGTCCGCGCCGGCGAGGGCGGCGACGTGGGCGGAGAGGCGGTCGTTGTCGACGACCTTGATCTCCTCGTCCGCGATTGCGTCGTTCTCGGTGAGGATGGGCACGAAGCGCCGGCGGGAGAGGAGATGGTCGAGGGTGGCGCGGGCGTTGCGGCTGCGCGCGCGGCTGTCGATGTCCCCGTAGGTGAGCAGCAGCTGCGCCCCGATCAGGCCGTGGCGCCGGAGGTGGCGTCCGTACTCCGCCATCAGCTCGGGCTGGCCCACCGTGGCGCAGGCCTGCAGCTCGCGGGTGGAGCGGGGCCGCTTGCGCAGGCCCATCGCGGTCATGCCGGCGGCGATGGCGCCGGAGGTGACGAGGATGACCTCGATTCGGCGGCGCCGGAGGGCGGCGACCTGGGCCACGAGGTCCTTGACGAAGGCGCGGTCGATCCTGCCGTCCCTGCGGGTGAGGAGGCCGGAACCGAGCTTGATGACCCAGCGCTTGGACATGAGGCGGACATCCTTGTCCGGGCGGGCCCCGGATGTCCAGCGTGTGCGGTGTTGCCAGCCCGCGGCGCGGGGTGCAAGTTGCCCTCATGGCGCCTTCCCCCGATGCGAGCGGAGCGTCCCGCGAGTCCCTGGGCCGGCGGGACGGCGCGCTCGACGCCGCCCTGCGCCCGCCGAGCCTGGCCGACTTCGCCGGCCAGCGACGCACCGTCGAGCGGCTCCGCGTCATGGTCGGCGCGGCCCGCCGCGAGAGCCGCTCGCTCGACCACATCCTCCTCCACGGGCCCCCGGGCCTGGGCAAGACCTCGCTCGCCCTCATCCTGGGCGCCGAGATGGGCAAGCCGGTCCGCGTGACCTCCGGCCCGGCGGTCGAGAAGGCGGCCGACCTCGCCGGGGTCCTGACCTCGCTGCAGGACGGCGACATCCTCTTCGTCGACGAGATTCACCGCATCCCGAAGGCGGTGGAGGAGTTCCTCTACTCGGCGATGGAGGACTTCCGGATCGACATCCTCATCGACCAGGGGCCCAACGCCCGCAGCGTCCGGCTCGACCTTCCCCGCTTCACCCTCGTCGGCGCCACCACCCGCACCGGGCTCCTCACCGCCCCCCTGCGCAGCCGCTTCATCCTGCAGAGCCGGCTCGACTACTACACCCGCGAGGAGCTTGTCGGCATCGTCCGCCGCGCGTCCGACCTGCTCGGCGTCCGGCTCGGCGAGGGCGGCGCCGAGGCCATCGCGGCGCGCTGCCGCGGCACGCCCCGCGTCGCCAACAACCTCCTGCGCTTCGCCCGCGACTACGCCCTCGAGCGCTCGGGCGGCGTGGCCGACGCCGCCACCGTCGCCGCCGCCCTCGAGCTCCTCGAGATCGACCGCCACGGGCTTGACGAGATGGACCACCGCCTGCTCCGCGCCCTCGCCGAGAAGCACCGCGGCGGCCCGGTCGGCATCGGCACCCTCGCCCTCGCGGTCTCCGAGGACGCCCAGACCCTCGAGGAGGTCCACGAGCCCTTCCTTATCCAGGAAGGCTACCTCGCGCGCACGCCCCAGGGGCGCGTCCTCACCGACCGCGGCTGGCAGGTCGCGGGCCTGCCCCGTCCGGAACGCGCCGGGGATCTCGGCATCTGAGCCAGCTCACTCCTCGCCAAGGCCGGTGGGCAGGGCGGAGTTGGGCAGCCGGGCGATGTCCGCGCCCAGCGAGGCGAGGCCCCGCTCGAAGGCGACATAGCCGCGGTCGAGGTGATAGAGGCGCTGCACCCAGGTTTCCCCCCGCGCGGCGAGACCGGCGAGGATGAGCGCGGCCGAGGCGCGGAGGTCGGAGGCCATCACCGGGGCGCCCGACAGGGGGCGTCCGCCCTTGACGATGGCGGTCGCGCCCTCGAGGTCGATCTCCGCGCCCATGCGCTGCAGCTCGGGCACGTGCATGAACCGCGCCGGGTAGACGCGCTCGGTCACGGTGGTCAGCCCCTCGACCACCAGCTGCATGGCCAGGACCTGCGCCTGCAGGTCCGTCGGGAAGCCGGGAAAGGGCTGGGTGGTGACCTCGATCGGCCGGGAGGGGCCGCCGCGGACGCGCAGGCCGGCGGGACCGGACTCGACCCGGACGCCGGCCGCCTCGAGCTTGTCAAGGAAGGCGCCCAGGTGCTGTTCCTCGACACCCCGCACGAGCACGTCGCCGCCCGTGATGGCGCCGGCCACCAGGTAGGTCCCCGCCTCGATGCGGTCGCCGATGACGGCGTGCTCGCAGCCGTGGAGCGACTCGACGCCCTCGACGATCAGGCACGGGCTGCCGATGCCGGAGATCCGCGCGCCCATCTTGGCGAGCAGGCGGCAGAGGTCGGTCACCTCCGGCTCGCAGGCCGCGCTGTCGATGCGGGTGGTTCCGGGCGTGAGCACCGCCGCCATGACGAGGTTGGCGGTGCCAAGGACGGTCGAGCCCATCCGGCCGCCGAGGAAGACGTAGGCGCCGCGGGCGTTGGCGGCGTCGACGTGCAGGTAGCCGGCGTCGTGGCGGATGTCGCAGCCGAGCCGGGCGAGGCCCTTGAGGTGGAGGTCGATCGGCCGCGGGCCGATCACGCAGCCCCCGGGGAGGGCGATCTCGCACCGCTTGAGGCGTCCGACCAGCGCGCCCAGCAGGCAGATGGAGGCCCGCATCTTGCGCACGAGGTCGTAGGGCGTGCGGTGGCCGAGGGTCTCCGCCTTGATCTTCCAGGTTCCCGGCTCCGCGACGACGACCTCCGCGCCCTGGTGGCGCAGGATCTCGGCCATGTAGCGGACGTCGCTCAGGTCGGGGACGTTGCGCAGCGTGACCGTCTCCCGGGTGAGCAGGCAGGCGGCGAGAATCGGCAGGCAGGCGTTCTTCGAGCCGGCCGCCGTCACCTCGCCCCGCAGGGTCCGTCCTCCGATGATGCGCGCAACCTCGAGCATGTTCGGAAAAAAGGGGCGCCGAGGCGCCCCTGGTCTCAGCCGCGTCGGGGGCCGCCTCGCCCGCGCCCGCGTCCGCGTCCCCCGCGGTCGTCGCGGCGGTGGCCGTCTCCGCGAGGGTGGCCGCCGCGGTCGTCGCGCCGTCCTTCCGGGCGGCTCGCCCCGGGCGCCGGGGTGTACTCGGCCTTGGAGGGCACGCCCCAGAGGGTCGCGAAGAGCCGCTTCACGCTGCCCCACAGGGAGCGAGGCGGCTCAAGCGGGATGACGACGGGCTCGATGTGGATGCGCGCACGCTCGGGGCGCGCCTCGCGGGGGGCGCGGTCGTCGCGGCGGCGCTCGCCCTCTTGCCGAGGCTCGCGCTCGGGACGAGGCTCGCGCTCGGGACGGGGGCCGCGGTCAGGCCGGGGGCCGCGATCCTCGCGGCGGAATTCGCCCTCGGGCCGGGGCTCGCGCGGGGGGCGCGGCTCGCGGGGCGGGCGGGGTTCCCCACCCGGAGCGTTGCCCGCGTAGCCGCTGGCATGCTGTCCGGAAAGCTTCTCCGTCAGGTCGGCGGGGTTGCTCACGGCGCCGATCGCGGGCGCGGCGCCCGCGGCGGGGGAGGGCATGCCCTGGGGGGTGCCGCGACGGCCGAACTGCTTCGGCTTGGCGATGTCGCCGGGCTTGGTTGCGGGGGTCGAGTCGCCGCCGATGACGGACATCGGGGGGAGCTCGGCGTGGGCGGATTCAAGCTTGGCATCGCGCAGGGAGGCGGCAGGTGCGGGCTCGGGGTTGGCTTGGGGGGCGGCCGGTTGGGCCGGGGTCTCTTCGGGTTGCATGGTTGGTTTCGGTTGGGTCCGCTGGGCGGACGGCGGCGCGGGCCGCCTGGTTGGGTCCGGCTGAGCGCGCGGGAGGGTTCCCGGGCCGGATGGGCTCGCGGCGGAATGCCGCGAAGTTCCCTGCATACCGCCGCCGGGGAAGGGGGCAAGAGGAAAGGGTCAGCGCGCCTCGTCCAGGTACCTCGTCTCGCGGATCACCACGATGCGAACCGTGCCCGGGAAGCTGAGCGCGGCCTCGACCTTGACTCGAAGCGCGCGGGCCAGCTCGGCCGCCGCGGCGTCGTCGACGCGCTCGGGCTGGACGATGACCCGGAGCTCGCGCCCGGCCTGCAGGGCGAACGCCTCGCTGACCCCGGCGAAGCCCAGGGCGAGGTCCTCCAGCCCGCGCTGGCGGCGAATCAGGCCCTCGAGGCTGGACGAGCGCGCGCCCGGACGGGAGCCGCTGGCGGCGTCGGCGACCATGACCAGGGGCGCGTAGACCGACTCCGGGTCGACCTCCCGGTGGTGCGCGGCGACGGCGTTGACGACCCGCGGGTCCTCGCCCAGCCGCCTCAGCAGGGCCGCCCCCGCCAGCGCGTGGCTGCCCTCGGCCTCCGCCTCGATCGCCTTGCCAAGGTCGTGCAGGAGCCCCGCGCGCTTGGCGGGCGTCGGGTCGATGCCCAGCTCGGCCGCGAGCATCGCGCAGAGCCGGGCGACCTCGACCGAGTGGGCGAGCGTGTTCTGGTTGGCCGACAGGCGGAAGTTCAGCCGGCCGAGCAGCTCCTCGACCGCCGGGTCCATCGGGGGCAGGCCCAGGTCGCGCACCGCCTCGGCGCCGAGCTTGCGGACCGAGGCGTCGACCTCGCCGCGGGCCGAGGCCACGCAGGCCTCGATGAGTCCCGGCGAAACCCTGCCGTCGGCGATGATCGCGCGAAGGGCCAGCCGGGCGATCTCCCGGCGCACCGGGTCGAAGCAGGACACAAGGACCGCGTCGGGGGTCTCGTCGATGAGGAGCGTCGCGCCGGTGAGTTGCTCGAACGTGCGGATGTTGCGGCCCTCGCGGCCGATCAGCCTCCCCTTCATGTCGTCCCCGGGGATGCCCACGGTGACGGCGCTCGCCTCCTGGGCGACCTGCGGGGTGATCCGCTGCATGGCGGCGACGAGCCGCCGGCGCGCCTCCTCGCCCACCTCGTCCTCCGCGCGCCCCAACACCTCCTCGCGGAGCCGGCGCGCCTCCTCGCCGAGGTCGGCCCGGATGGCCTGGATGGCGGCCCGCCGCAGCTCCTCGGGCGGCAGGCTCGCCAGCCGCAGGCTTTCCTGGCGGATCCGCTCGGCCTCCGCCGCGGAGCGGGCGCGGTCTTGGGCGGCCTGCGCCGCGTCGCGCCGGGCGGCCTCGGCGGCGAGCCGGGCCTCGGCCTTCTCGGCGTCGGCCATCGCCTGCGCCTCCGCGGCGGAGGCGGCGCCCTCGCGCCTCGCCAGGTCGACCTCCGTCCGCAGCCGGCGCTCGTGCAGCTGCTGCAGGGTGGATTCCCTCCACTTGGCCACCGCGTAGGCCACGATGGCGCCGGAGGAGAAGGCCACGGCGGCGATGATGTTTTGGTCGGTCGCGACAGCCATTTCCGCTTTCCCGATCATCCTCCCGCCGGCGGCGGGAGGCGGCAAGTCCGTTTTCCCCGGCTTGCGCCCGGCCTTGGCCGGGTCAACGTCACCCGCATGGGGACTCCCGCCCGCAACACCCTGTCCTGGCTCACCCAGGCCCGGGACGACGTTGCCGCGTTCGCCCGCGTGACCGACTGGACCCAGGTTGTCACCATCCTGCTGCTCTGCGTCGCGGGCTACTTCTCCATCAAGTCCGCCGGCGACCTCCGCGACTCCGACTTCCACTCCCAGCAGCTGCTCTACATGGTCGTCGGCTGGGGCGCCTACTGGGCGCTTGCCTCCATCGACTACCGCGAGCTGCGCCGCTTCGCCCGCTGGATCTACCTCGCCGGCATCCTCCTGCTGCTCCCGATCTTCGCCTGCGCCATCCTCGGGACCGACTTCGGCTCGCTCATCCGCTCCGTCTACGGCTCGCGCCGCTGGATCAACTTTGGCTTCTTCTCCATCCAGCCCTCGGAGTTCGCCAAGGTATCCACGCTCGTCTTCCTGGCGGCCTTCCTCGCCCGGTCCCACGTCGGCCGGCTCAGGGACAGCTGGGGCGCCGCCCTGGGCGTGGCCGCCATCGCCTTCGCCCCCTTTTTCTTGATTTTCATGCAGCCGGACCTAGGCTCCTCCCTCATCTTCGTTCCCCTCGCCGCCGCCCTGCTCCATGCTGCCAATCTCAGCCGGAGGTTCTTTGTCGCGGTGGGTCTCGCCTCGGCGCTCCTCCTCTCCCTGGTGGCCGTCGACCTCTCGGCCTACGCCGACCGCGTGCAGGAGCGGATCAAGGCCCACCCCGAGGACCGCAACCCGACCGCCTCCATCCGGGGCCAGCACGACGCCGAGGCCTGGTTCTTCCTCCTCAAGGACTACCAGCGCGAGCGCATCCTCTCCTTCGTCGCCCCCGAGCTCGCCGATCCCCGCGGGGTGGGCGCCAGCTGGCAGGTTCGGCAGGCCCTCATCGCCGTCGGCCGGGGCGGCCTGACCGGCCAGGGCTACAACGAGGGCATGCAGGCGCGCCTCGGGTTTCTGCCCGAGGCCGCCGCCCACAACGACTTCGTGTTCTCCGGCTTCGCCGAGGAGCACGGCTTGGTCGGCTCCCTCGCCCTTGTCGCCGCCTACGGCCTCCTTCTCTGGCGCGTGCTTCGCACCGGCTTGCGCGCCGCCGACCGCTTCGGCTCCTTCCTCTCGGTCGGCGCCGCCGCCATCCTCTTCACCCACCTGTTCATCAACGTGGGCATGAACCTGAACCTGATGCCCGTCACGGGCGTCCCCCTTCCCTTCCTCAGTTACGGGGGCTCCTTCATCCTCACCTGTTTTCTGCTCCTTGGCTTGGTCCAGAGCGTTCACCGGCATGCGCCGGGCGGCGAGGGTAGGGGGCTTCCGGCCACGGCCTAGCGGCCACCCTACCCAAAATGCCCGACAACCATCCCGACGACCACGACCACGACCACAGCCACGACGAGATTCCCGAGCCTGTCTCCGGCGCGCCCGCGCCCCAGGTCTCGCCCGAGAAGCTCGCCGCCGACGCCGCCGCCCGCCGCAAGGACCTGCCCTTGCTGCAGCGCATCGCCAAGCACTTCTCCAAGGACCGAGACACCTACCGGGAGCTCGTGATCAACAGCGAGACGCTCGAGAAGCGCGTCGCCCTCCTCCGCAACGGCGTCCTTGAGCGCTTCGAGCTCGAGCACCGCAGCGAGAACCGCATGGTCGGGGCCATCTTCAAGGGCCGGGTCCAGAACCTCGAGGGCGGGCTCAAGGCCGCCTTCGTCGACATCGGCCAGCCCAAGAACGCATTCCTCCACTACTGGGACATGCTCCCGGCCGCCAACGACTCCCAGGTGGAGTTCATCCGCGACAACGAGTCGGCCGAGCAGAAGCGCCGCAAGGCCCGCCACCAGGCCAAGGACATCCCCGAGCTCTTCCCCGTCGGCTCCGAGATCGTCATCCAGGTCGTCAAGGACCAGATGGGAACCAAGGGCCCCCGCTCCACGACCAACATCGCCCTGCCCGGGCGCTTCCTCGTCCTCATGCCCTTCAGCGGGGCCTGCGGCGTCTCCCGCAAGATCGAGGACCCGCGCGAGCGCGACCGCCTCAAGGACATCCTCCGCAACCTCACCATCCCCGAGGGCATGGGCGTCATCATCCGCACCGCCGGCGAGGGCAAGCAGGCCCGCTGGTTCGTGCGCGACCTGCACATGCTCCTCCGCAAGTGGCAGGCCATCGTCGAGACGATCAACGAGCCGGGCAACCGCCCCGTCCTCCTCCACCGCGAGCCCGGCCTGATCGAGCGCACCGTGCGCGACTTCCTCACCGAGGAGATCGACCGGATCCTGGTCGACAACCCCGCCGAGTTCGAGGCCGTCCGCGAGGCCGTGGCCGAGATCTCGCCCCGCTCCCGCGCGCGCGTCGCCCTCTACGAGGACCCCATCCCCGTCTTCGAGCGCTACAACATCGAGCGCCAGATCGAGCAGCTCCTCTCCCGCCGCGTCCCCCTGCCCAGCGGCGGCGAGATCGTCATCGACGAGACCGAGGCCCTGACCTCGATCGACGTCAACACCGGCGGCCACCGCGGCGGCAAGGACAACGGCAAGGACTACATCGTCGCCGCCAACCTCGAGGCCGTGACCGAGGCCGCCCGCCAGATCCGCCTGCGCAACCTCGGCGGGCTCATCATGATCGACACCATCGACATGAAGAACCCGAAGGACCGCAAGAAGGTCTTCGACAAGCTCCGCGAGGAGATGGAGTCCGACCGGGCCAAGCACCAGATCCTGCCCATCTCCCAGCTCGGGGTCCTCCAGATGACCCGCCAGCGCCACTCGGAGTCCGCCACCACCACCCTCTACACCCGCTGCCCCTACTGCGCCGGCACGGGCAAGGTGAAGAACGCCCGCACCGTCTCCGTCGAGATCCAGCGCCGCCTCCTCAGCGTCATCCGCAAGCAGCGCGAGCTGGTCGGGGCCGACCGCGAGCTCGAGCTCAACATCGTCCTGCACCCCCTCAACCTCGACCGCATCGTCACGGAGGACCGCGACTTCTTCCGCGACCTCATGAAGTCGTGCAAGGTCCGGCTCGGGACCAAGGCCGACCCTTCCTACCACGTCGAGAACTTCAAGATCCTCGACGGGACCGGCAAGGAGCTGCGCTGAACGCCGCCGCCGGGGGCGGCGCGGCGGGAGGCGAAGGAACCGAAGGATGAGCGGGGCAGGGGGCTGAACCCTCCAGCCCGGCTCGCCCTCCTCTCTATACCAGAAGGGGCTTTCTCCCTGCCTCCTGCGCCTCCTTCGAATCCTGCTTTGCCTTCCTCTCCTTCCTCCGCCACCTCCGCGACCTCCGCCACCCTGTCTTTTTACCTTCTCGGCCGCGCCAGGAGCCTCAGCCCGTTGAGGCAGACCAGCACCGTGCTGCCCTCGTGGGCGATGACGCCGACGGGCAGGGGCACCCCCTGCGCCACGGTGAGGAAGGCCATCACGACCACCGTCCCGAGCGAGATCGCGAGGTTCTGCCGGATGATGCGGTGCGTGCGCAGGCTGAGGTCGTGGGCGTCCACCAGCTTGTCCAGCCGGTCGTCGACGAGGAGGATGTCGCTCGTCTCCTTCGCGGCGTCGCTGCCGCGCCCGCCCATGGCGACCGCGACGTCGGCCGCCGCGAGCGAGGGCGCGTCGTTGATGCCGTCGCCGACCATCGCCACGACCCGGCCCTGGGCCGAGTAGCCCCGGATGCGCTCGACCTTGTCCCAGGGCTTCAGGCCCGCGGCCACCTCGGGCATGCCGATCTCGGTCGCGGCCTTGGCGGCGGCGCCCGACTTGTCGCCCGTCAGCATCACGCAGCGGATGCCCCTCGCGGCCAGGGCCGCCAGCATCGGCCGGCTCTCGGTCCGGACCGCGTCGCGCAGGCGGACCTGCATCCAGGTCCTCCCGTCCGACACCCAGACCTCGCTGCCCAGGCCCTCCTCGGCGCGCTCCCGGGGCTCCGGGGCGCCGACATAGCTGCGCTTGCCCATCCGCCACAGGCGCCCGCCGACCCGGCCGGACAGGCCCTCGCCGACCACGCTCTCGAAGTCCTCGGGCACCGCGGGCAGCACGCCTCGGGTGGCGCACCACGAGGCGACCGACCGGGAAAGCGGGTGGGAGGAGGCGGCGCCGAGGGCGGCCAGGGCGGCCAGGGCCGCCGGCTCGTCCTCGGCCGGCTCGCAGCGGTGGCCCACCACCGCCGGCTCGCCCCGGGTCAGCGTCCCGGTCTTGTCGAAGCAGATCACCTCGACCTCCGCGAGCCGCTCGACCGCCGCCCCGCCGCGGAAGAGGATGCCGCGGCGGGCCCCGCTGGCGATCGCCGCGAGCACCGCGGAGGGGATGGAGAGCACGAGCGCGCAGGGGCTCATCACCACGAGCAGGGTCATCGCGCGGTAGAGCGCGCCGTCCGCGGCGACCTGGCCCGCGCCGTCGGCCACGAAGGGTGCGCCGTCGTGCAGCAGCCAGAGCAGGAACCCGGCGGAGGCGAGGATGACGCCGGCCGCGTAGGTCCCTCCCCACGTGTCGATCAGGCGCTGCGAGGGCGCCTTTCGCGCCTGGGCCTCCCGGATCAGCCGCAGGATGCGCTGGACCGCGCTCTCGGCCTCCGCCCGCAGCACGGTCGCAACGAGGCGGCCGCCCCCGTTCATCGTGCCGGCGAGCAGCTCGTCGCCCGGGCGCTTGGGCACCGGGACGCTCTCCCCCGTCAGGGCCGACTCGTCCGCCTCGGTCGATCCCTCCGCCACGCGCGCGTCGGCCGGCACGCGGTCGCCGGGCAGGAGGAGGATGCGGTCGCCCGCGCGCAGATCCGCGACGGGCACCTGCGTGCCGTCGACGCGGCGCGCGTGGGTCGGCGCGCCCGCCATCAGCGCGTCGACCGCGCGGCGCGTGCGGTCGAGGGCGTAGTGCTCCATCGCGCCCGCGGCGGAGAACAGGAAGAGCAGCAGCAGGCCCTCGAGCGGCTGGCCCACCGACCACGCCCCCGCCGCCGCCAGCAGCATGAGCAGGTGCACGTCGATCCGCCGGTGGCGGCGCACCGAGTGCCAGGCCTCCTCCGCCGCCTCCCAGCCGCCGGCGAGGCAGCCGCCGAGGACGAGCAGGTCGAAGATCCAGGCCGGCGCGCCCGGGCCGAGGTCGCGCCAGGCGACGGCGCCGAGGCCGAGGGCCCCGCAGATCGCGGACTGCGCCGCGAGCGCCCGCCAGCCGTGCTCGGCGTGGCCGTGTCCGTGGTCGCCGTCATGATGGGTTGAGGACATTCCCCGGAGGATGCCGCGTCGCCTCGGCGGGTCAACGCCGCTCCTTGTATCCATTAATTGAATGCATATCTCATCGTCGCGCTCGTGAAAAACACCCGCCGGGGCGCGACGCGTTTTTCCCAAAAAAGACGCTTGCGTGTCGGTGCGCGCGCGCTACGTTGACACCGTACCGCAGTGAACACCCGCAGCGAAACCACCTCAGGCGAAAGCCTCCTCACGGTCTCCTTGCCGGCCGAACTTCACTCGAGCGTCGTCGCCTTTCAGCGCAAGTCGGGACTCTCCACCCTCAGCGAGGCGATCCGCCACGCCCTTGTCCGCTTTGACGGCGCCCGCGACGCGAGCCGCCGTCCCTCCCGCCAAGTGTCTTTCCGAGTCCCCTCGGAGCTCCGTAACCGCATCACCCGCCAGGCCGGCAAGGCCCGGGTGAGCCTGGGGCGCATCGTGAGGGTGGCGCTGTCCGCGCTGCCCTCCAACCCAACCCCGATCCCAAACACCAACACCATGGCCAAGAAGAAGGCTGCCAAGAAGGCTCCCGCCAAGAAGAAGGCTGCTGCCAAGAAGAAGAAGTAATTCTTCTTCTGCGGGATTCGTCCCGCAGCAACCCCGGCTCCGCCGGTTCAAGGATTTCCCACGGGAAATCCTTTTCTTTTTCCCCCATCCGCCGCCGGGAGGTTTTCCCTTGAAGGGGTGCCCCCGCTCGGTTGCCATTCGCCCCCTACCATGAGCCAAGGCGCCAACATCACCATCTCGGCCGGCAAGCTGGCCGTACCCGACCACCCCATCGTGCCCTTCATCGAGGGCGACGGCACCGGGCCCGACATCTGGCGCGCCTCCGTCCGCGTCATCGACGCCGCGGTCGCCAAGGCCTACGGCGGCGAGCGCGCCATCGCGTGGAAGGAGGTCCTCGCCGGCGAGAAGGCCTTCAAGGCCACGGGCAACTGGCTTCCCGAGGAGACCCTGGTCGCCTTCAAGCAGCACCTCGTCGGCATCAAGGGCCCCCTGACCACGCCCACCGGCGGCGGCATCCGCTCCCTCAACGTCGCGCTGCGCCAGCAGCTCGACCTCTACGTCTGCCTCCGCCCCGTGCAGTGGTTCTCCGGCGTGCCCTCCCCGGTCAAGAACCCGGGCAAGGTCGACATGGTCATCTTCCGCGAGAACACCGAGGACATCTACGCGGGCATCGACTTCGAGGCTGGCTCCGAGGTCGCGCGCAAGACGCTCGAGTTCCTCAAGGCCAATTTCCCCAAGGAGTTCGCCAAGATCCGCTTCGGCGCCGAGCAGCCCGGCTCGGTGGGCGTCGGCATCAAGCCCGTCTCCCAGCCCGGCTCGGAGCGCCTCATCCGCTCGGCCATCGAGTACGCCATCGTCAACCGCCGCAAGTCGGTCACCTTCGTCCACAAGGGCAACATCATGAAGTACACCGAGGGCGCCTTCATGAAGTGGGGCTACGACCTGGCCAAGCGCGAGTTCGGCGCGGTCGAGGTCGACGGCGGCCCCTGGTGCAGGATTCCCGAGGGCAAGCCCGGCGCGGGGATCGTCATCAAGGACGCCATCGCCGACATCACCCTGCAGCAGGTCCTCACCCGCCCGACCGACTTCGACGTCATCGCCACCCTCAACCTCAACGGCGACTACCTCTCCGACGCCCTCGCGGCCCAGGTCGGCGGCATCGGCATCGCCCCCGGCGGCAACATCAACTACCTCACCGGCCACGCCATCTTCGAGGCCACCCACGGCACCGCCCCCAAGTACGCGGGCAAGGACGTCGTCAACCCCGGCTCGGTCATCCTCTCCGGCGAGATGATGCTCCGCTACATGGGCTGGACCGAGGCGGCCGACCTCATCCTCAAGGGCCTCAACGGCGCCATCGCCTCCCGGAAGGTCACCTACGACTTCGCCCGCCTCATGGAGGGCGCGACCGAGGTGAAGTGCTCCCAGTTCGGCGACGGCATCATCGCCGCGATGTGATGGCCCGCGCGCCGCTCCTGCTCCTGCTCGCCGCCGCGGCCCCCGCCGCGGCCGGCCTGTGGGAGGAGGTCGGCCGCAACACCGACGTCACCCTGCTCGCCGCCTCCGCCTCCGACCTCGTCGAGCGGGGCCGGGCGCCCGACCTCGGCCCCGTCGCCGGCCTCCTTGCCGAGGCCCGCCTCAGCATCCCCGCCTCCCCCCTCAACCTCGTCCTGACCGCCGGGGCCGACCGTTCCCTCGACGGTTCACCCCGGCTCGACCGCCGCTCCGCCGGGCTCGCCCTCGAGTGGTTCGGCGAATCCCTCCGCGCCCGTCTCGGCGGCCGTCACGACCTCAACCTCGGCGCCAATCCCGCCTCCCTCTCCAAGCTCAGGTCCGAGACCGTCGTCGACGCCGGCCTGGATGGGATTCCCCTCGGGGATTCCTGGCAGCTCGGACTCGAGCTCGCCGGCGTTCCCCGCCGCGAGGAGCGCCGGGTCGAGGCCAACCTGGGCCGCCTGCTTCACCGGAGCGAGGGCGGCCTGGCGCTCCATCTCACCCTCCTGGTCGGGGATCTCCGGGCCCTCGACGCCGACGGCGACGGGCAGGGCAGGGCCCAAGCTTGGTCCTACGGCGGCGTCCGGCTCGCCCTGGCGGCCCCCCTTGGCTCCGGCAACCTCTTCCTGACCCTCGGCAGCCAGCAGGCCACCGATACCCCGGGCGACCGGGACGGGTGGGCCGAGCTGGCCTACGAGCGGAGGTTCTGAGCCGTTCGGAGGGGTTTTGACCCCAATTCCGTTGTTGACGGAGCGGGGGCGGCTTCCATCGTCCGACCTTCCTTTTTATGAAGACCACGCTTGCCAAGAACGTCAAGGCGACCGACCGCGCCTGGCTGCTCGTCGACGCCAAGGACCAGGTCCTCGGCCGCCTCGCCGTCAAGATCGCCAACCTCCTCCGGGGCCGCCACAAGGTCACCTACACCCCCCACGTCGACACCGGCGACTACGTCGTCGTCATCAACGCCGACAAGGTCCGCCTCACCGGCAACAAGGAGGAGGCCAAGGAGTACATGTTCTACACCGGCTGGGTCGGCACCGCCTACCGCCGCAACGTCGCCACCATGCGCGCCCGCAAGCCCGAGTTCATCCTCCGCCACGCCGTCAAGGGCATGCTGCCCAAGAACCGCCTCGCCAACGACATGCTGACCAAGCTCCGCATCTTCGCCGGGCCCGAGCACACGCACGCCTCCAACAACCCCGTGCCGACCAAGGTCTGACCTCCCGCACCCTCTCCATGAGCGCCACCAAGAACCCCACCCTGACCGCCGTCGGTCGCCGCAAGACCGCGAGCGCCCGCGTGCACCTCAAGCGCGGCAGCGGTGAGATCACCGTCAACGGCAAGCCCGCCAACGAGTTCCTCTACACCGAGGCCCTGCTCAAGGCCGCCACCGCCCCCCTCCGCGTCTCCTCCCTCGACGGCCAGGTCGACGTCTTTATCCGCGTCAACGGCGGCGGGCCCAACGGCCAGGCCGGCGCCATCTCGCACGCCCTCGCCCGCGCCCTCCAGAAGCTCGACGCCGACCTCCGCCCCACCCTCCAGAAGGCCGGCCTCCTCACCCGCGACGGCCGCATGCGCGAGCGCAAGAAGCCGGGCCGCCCGGGCGCCCGCAAGCGCTTCCAGTTCTCCAAGCGCTAAGCGCGCCCCGGAGACGGAACGACAGGACCCCGGCCCGCCGGGGTCCTTTGCTTTGCCGCCCCCGCTTCGTCCTTCCCAGCCCGCCCCCTTTTTTCCAGATTACACCCATGGCCACCCAACGCCTCTCCGTCGGCATCGTCGGCGCCTCCGGCTACACCGGCGAGGAGCTCGTGCGCATACTCGCCCGCCACCCGAGGGTCAGCCTCGACGCGGTCTGCTCCCGCTCGCTCGCCGGCAAGGCCGTGGCCGACGAGATGCCCCGCCTCCGCGGCGTGGTCGACCCCGCCCTCGCCTTCTCCGCCTCCTCGCCCGAGGCCTGCGCCCAGTCCGGCGTCCAAGCCTGGTTCCTCGCGCTGCCCCACGGCGTCGCCGCCGAGTACGCGCAGCCGCTCGTCGCCGCCGGCCGCCGCGTCCTCGACCTGTCGGCCGACTTCCGCCTGTCCGACCCCGCCCTCTACCGCAGGTACTACGGCCATGAGCACCCCGCGCCCGAGCTGCTCGGCAAGGCGCGCTACGTCATCCCCGAGCTCGAGCCCGCGGGCGATTGGAAGTCGGCCCCGCTCCTCGCCTGCCCGGGCTGCTACCCGACCAGCATCCAGCTTCCCGTCGTGCCCCTCCTCCGCGCCGGCCTCCTCCGCCCCGAGCCCGGCCGCCTCGTCATCAACGCCCTCTCCGGCGTCTCCGGCGCCGGCAAGAAGGCCGAGGCCGCCTACCTCTTCTGCGAGCGCGACGGCTCGGCCAAGGCCTACGGCCTGCCCAACCACCGGCACGTCGCCGAGATCGAGGAGCAGTTCGCCCGGGCCGCCGGCGGGCCCGTCGTCGTCCAGTTCAACCCGCACCTCGCCCCCATGCACCGCGGCATCGCCACCACCATCACCGTCCCCGCCCCCGGCATCGCCGCCGCCCAGGTCGAGGCCTGCTGGCGCGAGGCCTTCGCCGGCCGCCCCTTCGTCCAGGTCCTTCGCTCGGGCGACTTCCCCGACACGGGTCACGTCGCCGGCTCCAACCGCGCCGCCCTCTCGGCCGTGGCCGACCCGCGCACCGGCAACCTCGTCCTGACCGCAGCCATCGACAACCTCCTCAAGGGCGCGGGCGGCCAGGCCGTCCAGCTCCTCAACCTCCTCCAAGGCTGGCCCGAGACCGAGGGCCTGGCCTGAGACCGCTTCCATGGCAATCGAGCTGACCGACAACTCACCCGGCCTCTCCGACGTCCCCGGCCTCCGCGTCGGCGCCGGCTCGGGCGACATCCGCCGCAAGGGGCAGGACCGGCTCGACACCGCCCTGGTCGTCGCCGACCGGCCCTGCGCCGCCGCCGGCGTCTTCACCACCAACGACGTCAAGGCCGCCCCCGTCCGCTTCTCCCAGGCCGTCCTCGCCGCCGGGGCCTCGGCCATCCGCGGCTTCGTCGCCAACAGCGGCAACGCCAACGCCTGCACCGGCGAGCAGGGCCTGCGCGACACCGAGGCCATGGCCCGCCTCGCCGCCGAGGCCGCGGGTTGCCCGGGCGGCGCCTTCCTTGTCTGCTCCACCGGCCGCATCGGCGAGCCCCTGCCCATGGACCGCGTCGCCAAGGGCGTGGCCGAGGCCGGCGCCCGTCTCGCCACGACGTCCCAGGAGGGCGAGCGCGCCGCCTGGGCCATCCTCACCTCCGACACCCGCCCGAAGTCCGTCACCGCCCGCTTCGCCTGGGAAGGCCGGACCGTCACGGTCGCCGGCATCGCCAAGGGCGCCGGCATGATCGAGCCCAACATGGCGACGCTGCTCGCCTTCGTCGCCACCGACCTCGCCGCCTCGCCCGCCACCCTCCGCGCCGCCCTGCTCGGGGCCAACGCGCAGTCCTTCAACTGCGTGAGCGTCGACGGCGACATGTCGACCAACGACACCGTCCTCCTCCTCGCCACCGGCGCCTCCGGCCTCGCGCTCGACGGCGCCCCCGCCGGCCTCGCCGCCCGGTTCCAGGAGGCCCTCGACCGCGTCTGCTTCGCCCTCGCCGAGAAGATCGTGGGCGACGGCGAGAAGATCACCAAGGTCGTCTCCGTCGAGGTCGCCGGCGCCCGCACCCGGGCCGACGCCGAGGCCGTCGCCCGCGCCGTGGGCAACTCCCTCCTCGTCAAGTCGGCCTGGTACGGCGAGGACCCCAACTGGGGCCGCCTCGCCGACGCCGCCGGCTACGCCCGCACCGGGCTCGACGAGGCCCGGCTCGACATCTCGTACGACGACGTGCCCGCCGTCGTCCAGGGCCGCCCCCTCCCCGAGAACAAGCCCCGCTGGAAGGAGGTCGTCACCCGCCGGCGCTTCGCCGTGCGGCTCAACCTCAACCTCGGCCAAGCCGCCTTCCGCCTCCTCACGACCGACCTCTCGGAGGCGTACGTCAACTTCAACAAGAGCGAGTGAGCGGCCGTTTTGCCGTTGCCCGCCGCCCCCGCGCCCCGACACTCCGCCCGTCCGATGACCTCCCCCGCTGAGAAGGCCAAGGTGCTCCTCGAGGCCCTCCCCTACATCCAGAAGTTCCGCGGCTCCACCTTCGTGGTGAAGTACGGCGGCAGCTTCATGGACGACGCCGACCCCTCCGGCCGGGAGCGCGTGGCGGGCGACATCGCCTTCCTCGCCGCCGTCGGCATCCAGGTCGTGGTCGTCCACGGCGGCGGCAAGGCCATCACCCGCGCGATGGACAAGGCCGGGATCAAGGCCGAGTTCCGCGGCGGCATGCGCGTGACCGACGCCGAGACCGTCCGCATCGTCGAGCGCACCCTCAACGAGGAGATCAACGGCGAGATCTGCGCCCTCCTCGCCCACCGCGGCGCCAACCCGCTCGGCATGCCCGGCAACGCCGTCAACCTCTGCGAGCGCATGACCGTGCGCGACGACCAGGGCAGGGCGGTCGACGTCGGCTTCGTGGGCGACATCAAGTTCGTCAAGACCAAGCTGATCAAGAAGGCCCTCGCCGACGGCCACCTCCCCGTCATCTCGCCCATCGCGCTCGACGCCGAGGACCGTCCCCACAACACCAACGCCGACGTCGCCGCGGCCGCCGTGGCCGGCGCCCTCCGCGCCCGCCGCCTCATCTTCATGAGCGACGTCCCCGGCCTCCTCGCCGACCCCAAGGACCCCTCCACCCTCATCCCCACCCTCCGCATCGGCGACGTGGAGGAGCTCAAGCGCAAGGGCGTCGTCGCCGGCGGCATGATCCCCAAGGTCGACAGCGCCGTCGCCGCCCTCCGCGACGGCGTCCGCCGCGTCCACTTCATCGACGGGCGCGCCCCCCACAGCCTGCTCCTCGAGATCTTCACGGACAAGGGCGTCGGCACCGAGATCGTCCACACCTGATGGCCGACGACACCGCCGACCTCCACGCCCGCCACCTCGCGGGCAACTACGCCGCCCCGGCCCTCACCCTCGTCCGCGGCGAGGGCGCGCGCGTCTGGGACGACGCCGGCCGCGCCTACCTCGACTTCTCCACCGGCATCGCCGTCAACGCCCTCGGCCACTGCCACCCGACCTGGGTCGCCCGCGTCCGCGAGCAGGCCGGAAAGCTCGTCCACGTCAGCAACCTCTACCGCAACGAGCCCGCCGCGCGCCTCGCCGCCGCCCTCGCCCGCCGCTGCGGCCCCGGCCGCGCCCTCTTCTGCAACAGCGGCGCCGAGGCCAACGAGGCCCTGCTCAAGCTCGCCCGCCTGCACGGCCGCCGCAAGTCCGGCCAGGAAGGCGCCTGCGTCGGCGTCGTCGTCGCCGAGCGCGCCTACCACGGCCGCACCTTCGGCGGCATGTCCGCCACGCCCCAGGAGAAGATCCAGGCCGGCTTCCGCCCCCTGCTCGCCGGCTTCGCCGCCGCGCCCCTCAACGACCTCGCCGCCTGGGACCGGCTCATCGACGCCCGTTCCACCGCCGCCGTCCTGCTCGAGACCATCCAGGGCGAGGGCGGCGTCTACCCCGCCGACCCCGCCTTCCTCCAGGGTCTCGAGCGGATCTGCCGCGAGCGCAACGTCCTCCTCCTCATCGACGAGATCCAGTGCGGCGTCGGCCGCAGCGGCGCGTTCTTCGCCTTCGAGCGCTCGGGCATCCGGCCCGACGCCCTCGCCATGGCCAAGGGGCTCGGCGGCGGGTTCCCCATCGGCGCCATCTGGATCGCGCCCCCGCACGACGACCTGTTCCAGCCCGGCTCGCACGGCACGACCTTCGGCGGCAACCCCCTCGCCTGCGCCGCCGCCCTCGCCGTCCTCGAGGTCATCGAGGCCGAGGACCTCCTCGACCGCGTCCGCGGCCAGTCCGCGGTCTGGCACGACCGGCTCCGTCAGGTCGCCGCGTCGCGGCCCGACCTCGTCCGCGAGGTCCGCGGCGCCGGCTACATGGTCGGCGTGGCCCTCGCCGTCGAGCCCCGCCCCGTCGTCGCCGCCCTGCGCGAGGCCGGCCTTCTTGCCGTCCCGGCGGGCGACAACGCCGTCCGCCTGCTGCCGCCGCTGACCGCCTCCGCCGCCGAGCTCGCCGAGGCGGCCGACATCCTCGGCCGGGTCCTGGCCGCCTGGCCCCGGGCCTGAGGCCTTTTTCCGCTGTCCAAGCCCTCCCCGACGGGTCATTGTCACCCCTTCACGCCCGATGCGTCATTTCCTGAAGGAGTCCGACCTCACCCGGGACGAGGTCGCCGCGGTCTTCGCCACCGCCGCCGCCCTCAAGGCCGGCCGCGGCCGCCACACGCCGCCCGCGCTCGCCCGCCAGTCCTGGGGCCTCCTCTTCTTCAAGAAGAGCACCCGCACGCGCGTCTCCTTCCAGGTCGGGGTCCATGAGCTCGGCGGCCAGCCCGTCATGCTCAACGCCGACGACCTCCAGCTCTCCCGCGGGGAGACCGTGGCCGACACCGCCCGCGTCCTCTCCCGCTACCTCCACGGCATGGTCATCCGCTGCCACGACCACGCCCTGCTCGAGGAGTTCGCCCGGGCCGGCACCATGCCCGTCGTCAACGCCCTCTCCGATTTCCTCCACCCCTGCCAGCTGCTGACCGACATGTTCACCCTGGCCGAGCGCTGGGCGCCCGGCCGTCCCGAGACCTATGCCGACGCCCTTCGCGGCCGCAAGGTCGCCTTCCTCGGCGACACCGCCTGCAACATGGGCAACTCCTACGTCCTCGCCGGCGCCCTCCTCGGGGTCGAGGTCGCCCTCTCCGGACCCAAGGGCTACGCGCCCGGGCCCGAGATCCAGGAGCTCCTCCGCCGCGAGAAGCTCGCGCCCACCTGGAGCTTCTCCGAGGACCCCGAGGCCGCCGTCCGCGGCGCCGACATGGTCACGACCGACGTCTGGGTCTCGATGGGCATGGAGGCCGAGAAGGAGCGCCGCCTCCGCGAGATGGAGCCCTACCGCGTCACCTCCCGCCTCATGGCCCTCGCCAAGCCCGGCGCGCCCTTCATGCACTGCCTGCCCGCCCACCCGGGCGAGGAGGTCGCGCAGGAGGTCCTCGACAGCCCGGCCAGCATCGTCTTCGACCAGGCGGAGAACCGCCTGCACGTCCAGAAGGCCGTCCTTGCCCACCTCGCCGCCACCCGCTGAGCCCTTTCCCTCCATGAAGAAGAAGTCCCCCAAGAAGAAGATCGTCCTGGCCTACTCCGGCGGCCTCGACACCTCCGTCCTGCTCTCCTGGATCAAGGAGCACCACGACGCCGAGGTCATCGCCTTCTGCGCCAACGTCGGCCAGGAGGACGAGCTGAAGGGCCTGCCCGCCAAGGCCCGCAAGACCGGCGCGGCCAAGCTCTACGTCGACGACCTCCAGGAGGAGTTCGCCCGGGACTTCATCTACCCGATGCTCCAGGCGAACGCCATCTACGAGGGGCAGTACTACCTCGGCACCTCCATCGCCCGGCCCCTCATCGCCAAGCGCATGGTGGAGATCGCCCGCAAGGAGGGCGCCACCGCCATCGCCCACGGCGCGACCGGCAAGGGCAACGACCAGGTCCGCTTCGAGCTCACCGCCGCCGCCCTCGCCCCCGACCTCGAGATCATCGCCCCTTGGCGCGACGAGCGCTTCCGCGCCGAGTTTCCCGGCCGCGCCGAGATGATCGCCTACTGCGCCCGCCACCGCATCCCCGTCCAGGCCAGCGCCAAGAAGCCCTACTCGTCCGACCGCAACCTCCTCCACATCTCCTACGAGGCCGGCATCCTCGAGGATCCCTGGCTCGACGTCTTCTCGGCGCGGCACAAGGACATGTTCAAGCTCTCCGTCGCCCCCGAGGACGCGCCCGACAAGCCGGAGTTCGTCGAGCTCGAGTACCGCAAGGGCGACTGCGTCGCCGTCAACGGCCGCAAGCTCTCCCCCCTCGGCGCCATGCGCGAGCTCAACCGGATCGGCGGCCGTCACGGCGTCGGCCGCGTCGACATGGTCGAGAACCGCTTCGTCGGCATGAAGAGCCGCGGCGTCTACGAGACCCCGGGCGGCACCATCCTCCAGTTCGCCCACCGCCAGGTGGAGTCCCTGACCATGGACCGCGAGGTCATGCACCTGCGCGACTCCCTCATCCCCCGCTACGCGGCCCTCGTCTACAACGGCTTCTGGTACGCGCCGGAGCGCCTCGCCCTCCAGACGCTCGTCACCGAGACCCAGCGCAACGTCACCGGCACCGTGCGGGTCAAGCTCTACAAGGGCGGCCTCTACGTGGCCGGCCGCAAGAGCCCCCGCTCGCTCTACAACCCCCACATCGCCACGATGGAGGCCGACCCCACCAAGGCCTACAATCAGGACGACGCCACCGGGTTCATCCGCCTCAACGGCCTGCGCCTGCGCGTCAACGCCAAGGTCAACGGCCCCGACAACCTCCGCCGACCCGCGCGCTGAGCGCCGTCCATGCCGGATGGCCGGGCCGCCCTCGGGCGGCCCGCTTGCTTTCCCAGGTGGAGGTGCGGGTCGGAATCGAACCGACGAATGGGGCTTTTGCAGAGCCCGGCCTTACCACTTGGCTACCGCACCGCGCCTGGGAAGCGCCACGATGCCCCGACCCGGCGCCCCCTTCAAGGGGAAAACTTCGCCGTTCCCAAGCGCCGCCGCCCCGCCTAGCCTTCCCGCCGTGCAGCCCCCCTTTCGCATCGGCCTCGGCTACGACATCCATCGGCTCGCCGCCGGCCGCCGCTGTGTCCTCGGGGGCGTCGAGATTCCCTCGGATGTCGGCCCGGAGGGCCACTCCGACGCCGATGTCGTCCTCCACGCCGTGGCCGACGCCCTCCTCGGCGCCGCCGGCCTCCCCGACATCGGGCAGCTCTTTCCCAACACCGACCCCGCCCTCAAGGACCTCGACTCGGCCCGCATCGTTGAGCGCGCCCTTGCCGAGGCCGACGCCCTTGGCTGGAAGGTCGGCAACCTCGACCTGGTCGTCCTGGCCGAGCGACCCAGGATCGCCCGCCATGCCCCTGCCATGCGGACCCGGATCGCCCAGCTCCTGGGGGTCGAGCCCGGGCAGGTGGGGGTCAAGGCCACCACCAAGGAGGGTCTCGATGCCGTGGGGGAGGGTAGGGGGATTTCCTGCCAAGCCGTGGTTCTTCTCGTCCGGAAGTGACGTTTTGAGCGGTTTGGGTCCAGGGAGCCCGAAAAGCCTTGTCGGGCGCCCCGGGGCCTGCCATTCTGACCAACCCATTCTTGGAGCGCCCATGGAAAAGACCCTCGTCATCCTCAAGCCCGACGCGATGGAACGCCGCCTTTACGGCACCGTCCTGCTGCGCTTTGAGAAAGAAGGGTTCGACATCCTGGGGGCCAAGCTGATGACCCTCACCCCGGCCCTCCTGCGCGAGCACTACGCCCACGTGGCCGACAAGCCCTTTTATCCCGAGATCGAGGCCTTCATGTCCTCGCGTCCCGTCCTCGTCGTCGCCCTCTCCGGCAACAATGTCATCGCCCGCGTCCGCGAGCTCCTCGGCCCGACCAACTCGAAGGTCGCGCCCAAGGGCACCATCCGCGGCGATTACGGCACCGAGATGATGCGCAATGTTTGCCACGCGTCCGACAGCCCCGCCGCCGCGGAGGCCGAGGTTCGCAGGTTTTTCCGTCCCGACGAGGTCTTCGCCCCCCAGGCGGCCCGCGTCTGAACGGTTCATAGCAGCACCCCGCGGTTCCCGTCGCTCGTCGGCGGGAACCGCCCCTGCGCAAAGCGTCAGGCCGAACGCGCGGATTGAACCCGCGCGAGCGGCCTGACACCTTCTCGGCTTGTCCGCGGGGCGGCTCGGCGGCAGGGTTCGCGCGTGGAGCTCCACTGTCCCGACTGCGGCCTGCCCATCCCCGCCTCCGAGGTCGCGCCCTCGGCAGGCCTCGCCGTCTGTCGCAGCTGCGACAAGTCGTTCGGCCTTGAGGCCTGCAAGTCCGCCGCGCCCATCGGCAGCCGCTTCCAGCCCCTGCCGACCAACCCCCCCAAGGGCGTCGCGGTCGAGGAGCTCATGGACGGCTTCCGGCTCACGCTGAGCACGCGAAGCGGCGCCGCCTTCTTCCTCATCCCCTTCATGCTCGTCTGGAGCGGCTTCTCCCTCGGGGGCATCTACGGCACCCAGATTCACAAGGGGGAGTTCGACCTGACGATGTCCCTCTTCGGCATCCCCTTCGTCCTCGGCACCCTGTTCTTCGGCTCGGTCGCCCTCATGAGCGCATTCGGGAAGGTCGTCCTTGAGGTCCGCAACGGTGTCCTGCTCCATCGCACCGGTTTTCTCGGCCTCTATTGGACCCGCCGGCGCGACTGGGGCGCCTTCGACCGCGCCGAACTCGAGGAATCGACCCGCCGCGGCAAGAATGGATATAGCACGAGTCACTCGATCTCGCTCAAGGGTGCGGACGGCGAGACTGTGGTCGGCTTAGGCCTCGCCCGCGAGCGCCTGGCCTGGGCCCTGCGTTACCTCAACGCCAAGCTGGCCCTCGGGCGCTGACCCGCTTGGGTTGCCTTGAGCCGGACGGCGAGTCGCCGACCGGGTGCCGCGTCCATCTCGAGGCGCGCCGCCCTCACGCCCACCGCCCGCAGGAAGCCGAGGATCTCCCCGAGGCGAAGCTCGTCGTGGGGCGTGGCCTGCAGGCGCGAGACCGTGGACTGCGAGACGCCCATGCGGCGGGCGACCTCGTCCTGCGTGAGCCCGGCGGAGCAGCGGAGCCATTCCAGCTCGGCGGCGACCGCGCGATTCCCCTGGCGTTCCGCCGCCTTGCGCCGCTCGGCAGGGGAGGCCCCGGCGCGGGCGAGGATGGCGTCGATGCTGTGGTAGCGACGGGGTGCGGTGTCGGCGGAGGGGCTCATGGCATGTCACGATGACGGGAAACCCAGTCGATGCAATATGCAATATCTGCATTTTGTGACCGCTTGTCGCCGGCCCGGACCAGCCAGAGCTCCCGCGTCGCCGTGTCGGGGTAGGCATAGATGCGGATCTGGGCGCGGTAGGGCCGCCGACCTTGGTCGATGGCCAGGACGCCGGCGGGCTCGATGTGCACGAAGCCGGGCTGGGTGAAGCCGCGCGGCGGCCCGAGAACCTCGAGGTAGCGCTCCCGGTAGCGGCCGACATTAAGTATCGCGTCGTCGACCGCCTCGGGGTGGCGGCGTCGCAACCGGGCGAGGCCGCGCTCGAAGCCCGGGGCGACAGCCAAGGTCCATGGGAGCATGGTCCGAGCCTGCATGGGCGCCGCACGCCGGTCGACCGCGCCTATCCCTCAGGGGAAACCGCCCGCCGGTGGCCTAGGCGAATCCCCCTTGCCCTCGGGCGGGGGAATTGGGCAATCTCGCCCTGTCATGCTCGATCCCAAGTTCCTGCGCGAGAACACCGACGCCGTCCGCAAGGGCGTCGCCCGGAAGAAGTTCCAGGTGGACCTCGACGCCGTGCTCGCGGCCGACGAGCGCCGCCGCCACGCCGTGACGGAGTTCGAGGCCGCGCGCGCCGGGCAGAACGCCGCCAACCAGGAGATGGCCAAGCTGCCCAAGGGCTCGCCTGAGTTTCTCGCCAAGGTCGCCGAGATGAAGGCCCTCTCGGCCAGGGTGAAGGAGCTCGAGAAGTCGGTGGCCGACGCCGAGGCCTCCTGGCGCGATGCCTGCCTGACCGTCCCCAATGTTCCCGATCCCAGCGTCCCCGACGGCCGGGCCGAGGCCGACAACGTCGTCGCCGCGACCTGGGGCGACCCCGCCGCCCTCGTCTCCGCCTCCGCCAAGCCGCACTGGGACATCCCCGGCTTCGCCAAGGCGATCGACTTCGAGCGCGGGGTCAAGGTCGCCGGCGCCGGCTTTCCCTTCTACGTGGGCGACATGGCCCGCCTCGTCCGAGCCCTCGTCCAGTTCTTCCTCGAGCACGCGCACGAGCGCGGCTACACCGAGGTCCACGCCCCCCTCCTCGTCAACCCGGCCAGCGCCACCGCCACCGGCCAGCTGCCCGACAAGGAGGGTCAGATGTACCACGCGCCGACGGACGACCTCTACCTGATCCCGACGGCCGAGGTGCCCGTCACCAACTTCTTCCGCGACGAGATCCTCGCCGCCGCCGACCTGCCCGTGAAGCGCTGCGGTTACACCCCGTGCTTCCGCCGCGAGGCCGGCAGCTGGGGCGCGCACGTCCGCGGCCTCAACCGCCTGCACCAGTTCGACAAGGTCGAGCTCGTCAAGTGGTGCGCCCCCGACCGCTCCCTCGCCGAGCTCGAGTCCCTGCGCGAGGACGCCGAGCTCATCCTCCGCAAGCTCAACCTCCCCTACCGCGTCCTCCTCATCTGCGCGGGCGACATCGGCTTCCCCCATAGCAAGCAGTACGACCTCGAGGTCTGGGCCGGCGGCCAGAAGCGCTGGCTCGAGGTCTCGAGCTGCTCCTCGTTCACCGACTTCCAGGCGCGCCGCGCCGGCATCCGCTACCGCGACGCCGAGGGCAAGGTCCACACCGTCCACACCCTCAACGGCTCGGGCCTCGGTCTCCCCCGCGTCCTCGCCGCCCTCCTCGAGAACAACCTCCGGCCCGACGGCTCGGTGGCCATCCCCGAGGCCCTCCGCCGCTGGTTCGGCAAGGACAGCCTCGCGCTGGGCTGAACCCTCCGTTCCGGCTGGCGAGCAGGGCGGGGCGGGGTAGGGTGGCGCCATGGAGATGTCGCCTTCGGACCTGCGCGACCGCCTGATGGCGGCGGGGCGCGCCGTGCCCCTCGACCACGCCCTCGCCGAGTCCCTCGCGCGCGAGCCGGTCCTCGCCGTCGCCGTCTCGGGCGGCGCCGACTCCGTCGCCCTCCTCGCGTCGCTCGCCGCGCAGCCCGCGCTCCTGCCCAGGCTGGTCGTGCTGCACTACGACCACGCCGTGCGCGGCGCCGAGTCGTCCGGCGACGCCGCCTTCGTGCGCGCGCTGGCCGCCGCCCTCGGCCGTCCCCTCGCCGTCGGCCGGCGCGCCGAGGCCGGGCCCGCCTCCGAGACCGCGCTGCGCGAGGCGCGCCACGCCTGGCTCGCCGAGGCCATGGCCGCCCACGGCGCCAAGGCGATCTGCCTCGGCCATCACGCCGACGACCGGGCGGAGACGCTCCTCCTCCGCCTGGCGCGCGGCGCCGGGCCCGAGGGCCTCGCCGCGCCTCGGGCCGACCAGGCCTTTCGCGACGGCACCCGCCGCCTCCGACCCCTCATCCGGCTCCGGCGCGAGACCCTCCGCGCCGCGCTCGCCGCCGCCGGCGTGCCCTGGAGGGAGGATGCGACCAACGCCGCGCCCGGGGCGCCCCGCAACCGCCTCCGCCTCGCCGCCCTGCCCGCGCTCGAGCAGGCCCTTGGCGCCGGCTGGCACGAGGGCCTGGCCCGCGCCTCGGACAACCTTGCCGATGCCGCCGAAGCGCTCCGCGCCTGGCTGGCCGAGCTCGGCGGCCTGCCCGACGCGGAGGGCGTCTCGCGCCTTGGCGCCCTCAGGGGACGTCCCCGCGCCCTTGTCAGGCTCGCCTGCGCCGAGGCCGCCTGGTCGGCGGGCGTCGGCGAGGTCGGCGGGCCCTCCTTTGAGCAGCTGGTCGACGCCGTCACGGCCGGCCGTCGCACCCAGCTCAGCCTGGGCGGGCTCGATTGGGCTTGGGACGGCGACCAGCTCCGGGTCCGGCGGGTCGCGGCAGGCTGGGGCGGCGAGCCCAGGCCGCTGCGCGCCGACGGCGTCCCCTCGGCCTGCGGCCTCGTGGCCGAGCGGCGGGACCTCGATGCGGCGACCTGGGCCGAGCTTTCCGCCGGGCGCATCCCGCCCACGCGCGAGGTCTGGCTCAGGGTGGCGCCCTCCGCCGGGCTTGCCTGGCGCTCGCGCCTGCCCGGCGACGCCTATCAGCCCCTCGGCGCCCCGGGCGCGGCCAAGGTCTCCGACCTGCTGATCGACCGCAAGGTCCCGCGCGAGCAAAGGGAATCCCTCCCTGTTGTTCTTGTGGAAGGCCTTCCTGCCTGGGTTCCCGGCGTGCCGCCCGCCGAGTCCCTGCGCCTTTCCGGCCCGGCGAAGGGGGCTCTCCGGTTGACTTGGCAGGGCCCGTTCTCACCCTAGACCGTCCGCCATGAGCCAAAACGACAATCCGGACAACCCGGGTCGCTTCAATCCCAAGCCCCTTCTCGTCTGGTTGCTCCTGGTCCTGGCAACCCTCGCGCTCGTCCAGTTCTCGGCCCCCCAGGGGCCCGAGGTCCAGCAGCTGAGCACGGCCCAGGTGCTCGCCTTCGCCAAGGAGGGCAAGGTCAAGTCCGTCACCCTCCAGCCCGACCGGTCCGGCGGCGCCGACAACTGGTTCACCGTCACGGGCGAGCTCGTGGTCAAGGGCGCCGAGCCCGACGCCAAGCCGGCCCGCTTCGCCGCCTCGGGCAAGCTCACCGACAAGGACTTCGAGGGCATCCGCGCCGCGGTCGGCACCGACAACTTCAAGGAGCTCAAGGCCGACACCGCGATGTCGTCCTTCCTCGGCCTCCTCCCCTCCCTCATCTTCTACGCCGCCATCTTCTACCTGATGTGGCGCATGCTCCGCAGCTCCCAGCGCGGCGCCATGCAGTTCGGCAAGTCCAAGGCCAAGCTCTCGGGCAAGGAGCGCGAGACGGTCACCTTCAAGGACGTCGCCGGCTGCGACGAGGCCAAGGAGGAGGTGCGCGAGGTCGTCGACTTCCTCCGCGACCCCAAGAAGTTCACCAAGCTCGGCGCCCGCATCCCCCGCGGCATCCTGATGGTCGGCCCCCCGGGCACGGGCAAGACCCTGCTCGCCCGCGCCATCGCCGGCGAGGCCGAGGTGCCCTTCTTCAGCATCAGCGGATCCGACTTCGTCGAGATGTTCGTGGGCGTCGGCGCCAGCCGCGTGCGCGACACCTTCGAGCAGGCACGCAAGTCGGCCCCGGCCATCATCTTCATCGACGAGATCGACGCCGTCGGCCGCCAGCGCGGCGCGGGCGTCGGCGGCGGGCACGACGAGCGCGAGCAGACCCTCAACGCCCTCCTCGTCGAGATGGACGGCTTCGACGGCAACGAGGGCGTCATCGTCATCGCCGCCACCAACCGCTCCGACGTGCTCGACAGCGCGCTCCTGCGCCCCGGCCGCTTCGACCGCCAGGTGCACGTCGACCTCCCCGACCTCCGCGGCCGCGAGGCCGTGCTCGCCGTCCACGCCAAGCGCTTCCAGCTCGCCCCGTCCGTCGACCTCCACCGCCTCGCCCGCATCACCCCGGGCATGGCCGGCGCCGACCTCGCCAACCTCCTGAACGAGGGCGCCCTCCACGCCGCCCGCCGCGGGCGGGAGAAGGTCGAGATGACCGACATCGAGGAGGCCCGCGACAAGATCGCCTTCGGCCGCGAGCGCAAGAAGCTGATGGACGACGAGGACCGCCGCACCACCGCCTACCACGAGGCCGGGCACGCCGTCGTCCAGGCCGTCATCGACGACGGCTCCCTCCCCCTCCACAAGGTCACCATCATCCCCCGCGGCCGCGCCCTCGGCATGGCGATGTACCTGCCCAAGAAGGACATCCTCGGCCACACCAAGGCCCGGCTGCTCAACTACATCTGCACCGCCATGGCCGGCCGCATCGGCGAGAAGGTCGTCACGGGCGACATCTCCAACGGCGCCGCCTCCGACATCAAGCAGGCCACCCGCATCGCGCGCCAGATGGTGTGCGACTGGGGCATGAGCGACCTCGGCCCCGTCGCCTGGGGCGAGAACAGCGACACCGTCTTCCTCGGGCGCGAGATCGCCCGCAGCCAGTCGCACAGCGACGAGACCGCCCGCCGCATCGACGCCGCCGTGTCCGGCATCATCGCCGCCGAGTTCGCCCGCGCCGAGACCATCCTCGCCGAGCACGCCGAGGCCCACCGCAAGGTCGCCGAGGCCCTGCTCGAGCACGAGACCCTCGAGGGCGCGCACGTCAACGAGATCCTCCGCACCGGGGCCATCCAGACCCCCCTTGTCGGGGCCCCGGTTCCCGCCCCGGCGCGCGAGCCCCGGCCCGAGGCCGGAGCCGCCCCGGAGGCCTCCGAGGGTTCCCCCGCGCCGGCCTAGGTTCGTCACAAGGGGTTGCCTTCCGCTCGCTTCCGGGCACGATGTCGGGATGCGCATCGGACTCACCGGCGGAATCGGTTGCGGCAAGACCGCCGCCGCCGCCTGCTTCGGCCGCCGGGGATACCAGGTGATTTGCGCGGACCGTCTCGCCCACGCCGCCTTGCTCGACCCCGCCCTCGTCCGCGAGATCCAGTCCCGCTGGGGCGACGAGTCCCTGCTGGAGAACGGCTTGCCCGACCGCGACTTCATCGCCGAGCGCGTCTTCTCGGAGCCCACCGAGCTTCGCTGGCTCGAGTCGCGCATCCATCCTCGCATCCGCCGGGAGTGGCAGGAGGCCATCCGGGACTCGGCCCACGACTGGGTCGTCGATGTCCCCCTGCTCTTCGAGAAGGGCTGGCAGGGCGACTTTGACACGACCGTCGCCGTGGTCTCCAAGCCTCAGGTCCAGGTCCAGCGCCTCCTCGGTCGCGGCTGGACCCGCGCCCAGATCCAGGCGCGGCTCGCGGCCCAGCTCCCGGTGGAGGAGAAGGCCCGCCGCGCCGACCATGTCCTGACCAACGACGGCACCCTGGAGCAGCTCGAGGCCCAGGTGACCGCCTTGGTTGCCCAGCTGCGGGCCTCCCGGGCCTGAATTTAGGCTTTGCCGCCCCCCCGGGCGGGTCTAGTTTTCCTCGGCCCTTCCCCGGGGTTTGGCCATCCCTTCACCCCAGCTTCCCCAGGACCCTTCCCGTGACGACCGCCGACGACTTCGTCATCCAGTTCATCCAGGACAAGGCGCTCGTGTCCCCCCAGGCCGTCGCCGACGCCCGGGCCTCCCTGGGTGAGGTGCCCGCCTCCGCCAACGCCGACACCCTCGCCCTTGAGAAGCTCGTCTCCGGGGGCGCCGTCACCTGGACCGCCATCACCGCCGCCCTCGCCAAGGAGTTCGACATGGAGGTCGTCGACCTGGCCCTGGTCGCCCCCGCCGAGGACGTCCTCAAGCTGGTCAGCCGCGACCTCGCCGAGCGCCACCGCATCCTCCCCCTGCAGATGGACGGCTCGGAGCTCGAGGTCGCCGTCGGCGACCCCCTCGACACCGACTCCCTCGACACCCTCTCCCGCATCCTCAAGCTGACCCTCAACCCCCGGCTCGCCCCGCCCGACCAGCTCACCAAGGCCATCGAGCGCTGCTACTCCGGGGGCCAGATGAACGTCTCCTACGAGGATGTCTTCGGCAAGACCACCGAGGGCGCCGAGGCCGGCCTCGACCTGCCCGCCGGCGGCGACGTCAAGGAGGACGACGCCCCGATCATCCGGTACGTCAACTCCCTCATCGTCGACGCCATCAAGCGCAAGGCGTCCGACATCCACCTCGAGCCGATGGAGAAGCGCTTCCGCGTCCGCTTCCGCGTCGACGGCGTCCTGCAGGAGATGAAGGGCCCGCCCAAGCGCCTCCAGGCCTCCATCATCTCGCGCCTCAAGCTCATGGCGGACGTCTCCCTCGCCGAGAAGCGCATCCCCCAGGACGGCCGCATCCAGGCCAAGTCCGGCGGCAAGGACATCGACCTGCGCGTCTCCGTCCTCCCCACCGTCTACGGCGAGTCCATCGTCATGCGAATCCTCGACAAGGAGGGCCTCCGCCTCGGCCTCCCCGAGCTCGGCTTCTTCGCGGACGACCAGGCCATCTTCCAGGGTCTCATCGGCGGCTCCGACGGCGTCTTCCTCGTCACCGGCCCGACCGGCTCCGGCAAGTCCACCACCCTCTACTCCGCCCTCAACTACATCAACAAGCCCGACCGCAAGATCATCACGGTCGAGGACCCGGTCGAGTACCAGCTGGCCGGCATCAACCAGGTCGGCGTCAAGCGCGAGGTCGGCATGACCTTCGCCGCCGCCCTGCGCGCCATGCTCCGCCAGGCCCCCAACATCGTCATGGTGGGCGAGATCCGCGACAAGGAGACGGCCGAGATCGCCATCAACGCCGCCCTCACCGGCCACATGGTGTTCTCCACCCTCCACACCAACGACTCGGTCAGCGCCGTCACCCGCCTGGTCGACATCGGCGTCGCCCCCTACCTTGTCTCCGCCGCCCTCCGCGGCGCCCTCGCCCAGCGGCTCATCCGCCGCGTCTGCCAGTCCTGCGCCGCCCCCTACCAGCCCACCTCGAGGGAGCTGGCCGCCCTCGGCATCGCCGAGGCCGACATGAGGGGCGCCACCCCGATGAAGGGCGCCGGCTGCGCCCGCTGCGGCGAGCGCGGCTACAAGGGCCGCCGCGGCGTCTTCGAGTTCTTCGTGGTCAGCGAGGAGATCCAGCAGATGATCTACTCCGGCGCCACCCTGGTCGACCTCCGCCGCAAGGCTCGCCAAGCCGGCATGCGCACGATGCGCGAGGACGGCATCCGCAAGATCGCCTCCGGCATGACGACCGTCGAGGAGGTCGTCGCCGCCACCGTCGCCCCCGACGCCTGACCGCCATGGCCTACGAGATGCACCAGCTGCTGGAGGCGATGATCGAGAACGGCGCCTCCGACCTCCACCTCCACGTCGGCCAGACGCCCTGCCTCCGCATCTCGGGCGACATGGTCCCGCTCGAAGGCGAGAAGCTCACGCCCGAGGACACCCAGGCCCTCGCCCAGTCCATCGGCCCCGCCGACCAGCTCGAGCGCCTCAAGCGCGACGGCGGCTGCGACTTCGGCTTCTCCTACCAGTCCAAGGCCCGCTTCCGCGTCAACGTCTACCGCGGCAAGGGCGCGGTCGGGCTCGTCCTCCGGCTCATCCCCACCACCATCTACTCGCTCAAGGACCTCCGCCTGCCCGACATGGTCAAGGACCTGCTGGCCCGCCCCCGCGGCCTCATCCTCGTCACCGGTCCCACCGGCTCGGGCAAGTCGACCACCCTCGCCTCGATGATCAATTGGATCAACGAGAACAACGACGGCCACATCGTCACCATCGAGGACCCCATCGAGTACTACCACTCGCACCGCCGCTGCGTCGTCACCCAGCGCGAGGTCCACAGCGACGTGCCCTCCTTCGCCGACGGCATCCGCTCCGCCCTTCGCCAGGACCCCGACGTCATCCTCATCGGCGAGATGCGCGACCTCGAGACCATCGAGGCCGCCGTCTCCGCCGCCGAGACCGGCCACCTCGTCTTCGGGACCCTCCACACCACCGGCGCCGCCCGCACCGTCGACCGCATCCTCGACGCCTTCCCCACCGGGGCCAAGGACCAGATCCGCGTCCAGCTCGCCTCCTCCGTGGTCGCGGTCATCTCCCAGTCGCTCTGCCGCACGGCCGAGGGCAAGCGCGTCGCGGCCTACGAGATCATGGTCAAGACCGACGCCATCGCGGCCAAGATCCGCGAGAACAAGACCTTCCAGATCGTCTCCGACATCGAGACCGGCGGCTCCCGGGGCATGCGCACCCTCGACGCCGACCTCCTCGCCCTCGTCCAGCAGGGCCGCATCGACGCCGCCGAGGCCCTCGTCCACTGCCAGGACCACGAGATGATGCGCAGCCGGCTCAAGGAGGCCGGGAAGCTTTGATCCATGTTCGACGACCATAGCGACAGCCTGAGGGAGATCGCCCGCTCGCACCATCTCGTCACCGACGAGCAGGACGCCGAGATCTGGGAGAACCACCTCTCGAGCGCGAAGTCCTACGCCGACCTCCTCGTCGACTCCGGCATCGCCGACAAGCCGGCCATCCTGCAGGCGGTCGCCGACGCCCTCGGCGTCCCCTTCTACGCCACCGTTCCCGGCGACGTCGACCCCGAGGTCACCCGCATCCTCAAGCCCGCCCAGGCCCACCGCTACCTGGCGCTGCCCGTCGCGCTCGACGGCACCCGCATCACCCTCCTCGCCCGCGACCCCTTCAACTCCTCCGCCGTCTCCGAGCTGACCTTCATGCTCCAGAAGGACGTGGAGTTCGCCGTGGTCGACCCCGAGCTCGTGGAGCCCGCCGTCGTCCGGACCTACGGCGAGCCCGCCCAGTCCTCGATGGAGGACCTGCTCGGCGAGTTCGAGACGGTCGAGGCCACGGCGGGCGAGGCCGCCGGCGAGGCCGACGTGGCCGAGGCCGCCAACCAGGCGCCCATCATCCGGTTCGTCGACCTCGTCCTGCAGGAGGCGGTCAAGGCCAAGGCGTCCGACATCCACTTCGAGCCCTTCGAGGACCAGTTCCGCATCCGCTACCGCATCGACGGCTCGCTCTACGAGATGGCGCCCCCGCCGCGCAACCTGGCGCCCGCCGTCATCGCCCGCGTCAAGGTCATGTCCGCGCTCAACATCGCCGAGCGCCGCGTCCCCCAGGACGGCCGCATCAAGACCACCATCGGCGGCCGGGCCATCGACCTCCGCGTCTCCACCCTCCCGACCCAGTTCGGCGAGTCCGTGGTGCTCCGCATCCTCGACAAGACCGTGGTCAACCTCGACCTCGGCAACCTCTCGATGCAGCCCGACATCATGGAGGGCATCCGCGAGCTGGTCAACCGGCCCAACGGGGTCTTCATCGTCACGGGCCCCACCGGCTCGGGCAAGACCACCACCCTCTACTCCGCGCTGCGCGAGGTGAACACCGAGGACGTCAAGATCCTCACCGCCGAGGACCCCGTCGAGTACGAGGTCGAGGGCATCATGCAGGTGCCGATCAACCACCAGGTCGGCCTGACCTTCGCCGCCGCCCTCCGCTCCTTCCTCCGCCAGGACCCCGACACCATCATGGTCGGCGAGATCCGCGACCTCGAGACCGCCCAGATCGCCGTCCAGGCCTCGCTCACCGGCCACGTCGTCCTCTCCACCCTCCACACCAACGACGCGCCCGGCGCCATCACCCGCCTCATCGACATGGGGCTGGAGCCCTTCCTCATCTCCGCCGCGGTCGAGGGCGTCCTCGCCCAGCGCCTCCTTCGCCGGGTCTGCAAGTCCTGCCGCACCGCCTTCGAGCCCGACCAGGAGACCGTCGCCCTCCTCCAGGTCGACCCCATCGAGATCGCCAACAAGCGGTTCTTCTTCGGCAAGGGTTGCCCCGACTGCAACAAGTCGGGCTACAAGGGCCGCCAGGGCCTCTTTGAGCTCATGCGCGTCAACGACCCGCTCCGCGAGCTCATCACCCGCAAGTCCCCCACCCTGGTCCTCAAGCAGAAATCCATCGAGTTCGGCATGCGAACCTTGCGTGACGACGGCCTCCGGGCCATCTTCGACGGGCAGACCACCATCGACGAGGTCCTCAAGTACACCTGAACCTTCACCACCCCACCCCATGCCCGAGTTCAAGTACACCGCCATCGACCGCAGCGGCCAGCAGGCCACCGGCAAGGTCGACGCCGATTCCGCCGACGACGCCCGCAAGAAGCTCATGGCCAAGGGGCTCATGGTCACCGCCCTGTCCGGCGACGGGCCCGCCGCCGCCAAGCCCGCCGCCGCGGCCGCCGCCCCCGCCAAGAAGGGCTTCCGCTTCGGCGCCAAGGTCACCCCCGAGGAGGTCACCACCATGTCCCGCCAGCTGGCCACCCTCCTCACCGCCGGCCTCCCCCTCCTCCGCGCCCTCGAGCTCATCTACAAGCAGGAGCGCAACCCCCTCTTCAAGGACATCCTCGGCCAAATCGCCGACAACGTCTCCCAGGGGAACAACTTCTCCGAGGCCCTCGCCGCCCACCCCAAGGTCTTCGACCGCCTGTTCGTCAACATGGTCAAGGCGGGCGAGGCGGGCGGCGTGCTCGACAAGGTCCTTGGCCGACTCGCCGGCTTCCGCGAGAAGGCCCAGCGCATCCAGAAGAAGGTCAAGTCCGCCATGGTCTACCCGGCGGTCGTCGTCTCGGTCGCGGTCATCATCGTCATCGTCCTCCTGGTCAAGGTCGTCCCGGCCTTCCAGAACCTGCTCGCCGCCCAGAAGACGGCCATGCCGCCCCTGACCGCCTTCGTCATCGGCATCTCCTCCTTCCTCCAGAACTGGATGCTCCCCTCCGAGCTGTCCGTGACCGGCCTCCTCCGCCCGGTCATCGCCTATGTCGCCATCTTCGGCGGTTACCTCGGGCTGAAGTCCTGGCTCTCCAGCAAGGCGGGCAAGCAGGTCTTCGACCGGCTGCTCTTCCGCCTTCCCAAGATCGGCGGCTTCGTGCAGATCGTGACGGTCTCGCGCTTCGCCCGCACCTTCGGCACCCTGATGGCCTCGGGCGTGCCCATCCTGCAGTCGATCAACATCACGCGCGACACCCTCTCCAACGTCGTCATCGCCGACTCGCTTGAGCGCGTCCATGACCGCGTGCGCGACGGCGAGCCGCTCTCCGTCCCCCTCGAGCAGTCCGGCGTCTTCCCCCAGATGGTCACCTCCATGATCCAGGTGGGCGAGGAGACCGGCCAGCTGCCCGAGATGCTCAACCGCGTGGCCGACATCTACGACGAGGAGGTCGACAACGCCGTCGGCGCCCTGACCTCCATCATCGAGCCCGTGCTCATCGTCTTCCTGGCGGTCGTCGTCGGCACCATCGTGCTCGCGATGTTCCTCCCCCTCATCACCCTCATCACCCAGATGACCGGGGGCTGATCCGCGCCCCGGCGCACCGGCCCAAAAAGGAGGCGGGCTACGTACCCCTACGTAGCCCGCCTTTATTTTCTACTTTGTCTTACTTACCCCATCTCCCGTAGGAGATGATGGATTCACTGTGGATAACTGCCCGGCTTCTGCAAGTGAAATAAGCCATTTTTAGCCAGTTATAGGTCGGCAAGGCTGTTTGGAGGCCAAAAATCGATTCTGGCATCCGGTTGGCTACGGGTAAAAAGTGTCAAATGGCCGTAAAAGACGGGCTGGTTGCTAACATCCGCTGGGTGCAGGGGTAGGATTTGAACCTACGACCTTCAGGTTATGAGCCTGACGAGCTAACCGGGCTGCTCCACCCTGCAAATCAGCGGAAAGGTCAGATTGGGACGGCCGCCATCCGGGGCAAGAGGAAAAAGCCCCAACAGAAAGGGCCCGCCAAGGCGGGCCCCTCCGAGGGTCCGTCGGGCCGCGGCCTCAGATGAACCCGACGTCCTTGAAGCTCGCCTTGCCCAGCACCTTGGTCGGGTCCGACTTGAGGAAGCCGCTGAGCACGGTGGCGTAGACCTGGCGGAAGTCGGTCGAGAAGGTCACGTCCTGCCCGGGCTTGAGGTCGAGGCTGGGCGGGGTGCCGGTGACGGCCCGCTTCATCCCGGTGTGCATGACGAACAGCGGGGCGGCGGTGCCGTGGTCCGTGCCGACGGTCGAGTTCTCGCGCGCGGTGCGCCCGAACTCGGAGAACGTCATCGTCATGACCTGCCGGTCCAGGCTCTTCTTCTCGAGGTCGGACTGGAAGGCCGCGAGCGAGTCGCTCAGGTCGCGCAGGAGCTGGGCGTGGCGACCGAGCTGGTTGGCGTGGGTGTCGAAGCCGCCGAGGGTGGCGTAGTAGACGCGGGTCTCCATCCCCGAGGCGATGAGGGCGGCGATGCGCTGCAGGGACTGGCCGAGGTTGCTCGTCGGGTAGGGCGCCGAGGGCTTGTAGGCGGCGATGGTCTCGGCCACCCGGCTCTCGGTCACGAGCGCGTCCATCATGGCGTGGCGGAGGTAGTGGGTGTTGTCCGAGGGATCCTTGTCGTCGACGCCGGGCAGGGAGGCCGCGTTGAGGTCCATCAGCAGCTCGGTCTCGTCCTTGCCGCCCGAGGGCGACTTCGAGCCCTTGCGGGCGCCGCGGCCGCTGCCGCCGCCGAGGCCGAAGATGTTGTGGTTGCGCGACGACTGGAAGGACTGGGGCAGGACGCTGCCGCCGTGGATGGCCAGGGGGTCCTTGCCCGGCGCGCCGGCGCAGTCGGCGTCGAAGTAGCGGCCGATCCACCCGTCGTAGGCGACCTTGTCGCTGTCGGACGCCGTCTCCCAGATCTCCGTCGAGCGGAAGTGGGAGCGGTTGGGGTTGGGGTAGCCGACGTTCTGGACCACGCCCAGCTTGCCCTCCTTGAGCAGCTGGTGCATCTTGCCCATCGACGGGTGGAGCGAGATCTGGTCGTCGACCTTGAGCAGGCCCGCCGAGGGGCGCAGGGCCAGGTTGGGCCGCAGGCGGTGGTAGCCGTCGTTCTCGTGGTGGACGACCGTGTTGAGGCCGTCGTTGCCGCCGGCCAGCTGGACGAGCACGAGGATGGTGCGGTCCTTCTCGGCCTTGGGTGTCTCGGCCTTGATCGACTGGACGAGGAAGGAGGGGGCGAAGCCGGCGAAGGCCACCAAGCCGAGGCCGCGGCCGGAGGTGGCGAGGAACTCGCGGCGGGTGTGGGGGGTGAGGCGGAGGCTCATGGGGGTGTTCAGGAGAGTTGGTAGAGGGGAGCCTGCAGGATGGCGACGACCGCCTCCTGGATGCTGCGGACGCGGTGCTGGTCGGGCTTGAGGTGCGCCTCGAGGACCTTGCGGAACTCGGGGCTGACCGGGGCGGGCAGGAAGTAGTTGCAGAGGTGGAGGATGATCTCGGCGTCGGTCCGGTTCTTCGCCAGGTACTCCAGCCGGTCGGGCGTCACCACGTAGTTGCCCCGGCCGGCGGCGCGGGCCTCCTTGAGGGCGGCCTGCTCGTCGGCGTTGAGCCGATCCTCGTTGACGGGGTTGAAGAGGCCGCGGGCGACGGCCCGCCGGGCGGCGAGGGTGGTCGAGCTGATCCAGTTGCGCCCGTAGATCCAGCCGCGCACGTTGGGCGGGTTGAAGAAGGGCTGGCCCATGCCGCGCAGGGCGTTGACGACCGGGGCGGGGTAGGGGACCACGTCCACGCCCAGGTCCTGGCAGAGGCCGAGGTAGTAGGCGATGGGCGACTTGATCAGCTTCCCGCGGAAGGCGGGGTGGTAGAAGATCTCCGAGTTGAAGAGGATGCGGGGAAGCTCGGCGACGCGGTGGCCGGACTGCTTCCAGATGCGCCCGAAAGCCTGGGCGTAGGCCCTCGGCAGGCCCTCGGCCACGAGGTAGAACTTGATCAGCTCCTGCGGGGCGTAGGCGGAGGCCGCGGGCTGGCGCATCGTGAGGTCGACCAGCGTGTCGGGGTTGAAGTTGCCCTTCTGCCCGAAGATCACCTTCTCGCCGTCGTCGTGCTGCTTCGGGTCGACGAGGAAGGTGCCGCGGCGGAGGGTCACGCCGGTCATGGCCCGGGCGGCCTCCTTGACGTCGGCCTCGGTGTAGTTGCCCTCGCCCAGGCAGAAGAGCTCGAAGAGCTCGCGGGCGAAGTTCTCATTGGGCTTGCCCTTGCGGTTCTGGTTGAGGTCGAGGAACTCGACCATCGCGGGGTGCTTCATCACCGCGCGCACGAGCGCGGCGTAGTCCTTGTCCAGGTGGGAGCGGATGAGGGCCTGGTAGTCGAAGAGGGTCTCGGTCCGGCGGATCTTCTCATTGTTGACCACGAAGACGTCCTGCAGGAAGAGCACGAGCTTCTCCTGGGCGCTCATCTCCGGGCGGCGGGCGAACTCGAGCCACTCGACGTTGTAGTCGCGCATCGCGGACTCGGACTTGCGGCGGAGCTCCTGCAGGAACTCGCGCCGCTCGTCGGGGGTGAGGGTCCTCAGCTTCTCCCGGTTCTTGTCGCTGTCATCCGAGAGGTCGGCGAGCTTCTCCGGCATCGGCATCGGGCGCACCGCGGAGAAGGCCCGGCGGACGGTCATGGCCGGCCCCTCGCGCAGGGCCTGGGCGGTGGCGGCGGGCGTGGCGGTGAAGCCCATCCTCCGGAGCAGGTGGCGGGCGCACGCCTCGTCCCAGCGCCGGGTGTCGAAGGGGTGCCAGGCGCGTTCGGGAGGGGGTAGGGGCGGGGTGGCCGACATAAGGTATTTTCCTCGTGAAACTATAAACCCCTGATTGGGACTCAAGTTCGTCCACGGGCTCGGAAATCTGTATTTGTTTGCCCCCCGCCACCCTGCTTTTAGCCTAGGGTCATGTCCCAGACCCCCCCAGACGGGCTGCCGGAAGACATGCCCCCTCCTCCCGAGGGCGCCGGCTCGACCGCGGGCCCTGACGCCGCTTCCCCGGGGTCGTCCGGAGGCTCGCCGGGCCGCCGCAAGCTGCGGCTCTGGGACCGCATCGGTGGCCAGGGCCTGATGGCCTCCCTCGTCTTCCACGGGGCCCTGCTCGTGTTCTTCGCCGCCTGGGTTATCGTCACCATCACCGACGAGGCCAGGACCGACCCGGACACCTTCGCCACCGGGGCCGGCGGCGGCTCCAAGGGCGACAGGGCGGTCATCCGCGACCACAAGGTCACGCCGAAGAACGCCCAGAACATCGCCCGGACGTCCGCCCGGATCACGAGCAAGTCCAGCACGGCCTCGGTGGCCCTCCCCGACCTCCCGACCACCTCCGTCTCCTCGCTGCTCACGGGCATGACCGCCGGCGGCTCCTCCAAGGGCTTCGGCGGCGGCTCGGGCGGCGGCATCGGCTCCGGCCAAGGCGTCGGCGTGGGCAACGCCCGCAACTTCGTCGGCAAGCCCGTGATGGGCGCGCGCATCG
>JBKDBK010000098.1:0-58757 GCA_046315175.1 Opitutia bacterium
CTACATCCGCCAGGTCGCCCTCATCGCGCTGCTCGCCCACCTCGGCTGCTTCGTGCCGGCCCGCAAGGCGCGCGTCGGGCGCATCGACCGCATCTTCTGCCGCGTCGGGGCCAGCGACGAGCTCGCCCGCGGCCACTCGACGTTCATGGTCGAGATGAGCGAGACGGCCAACATCCTCAACAACGCGACCGCGCGCTCGCTGATCGTCCTGGACGAGATCGGCCGGGGCACCAGCACCTACGACGGCATCTCCATCGCCTGGGCGGTCGCCGAGCATCTCCATGGCAAGGGCGCCGCCGGCCCTCGAACCCTCTTCGCCACCCACTACCACGAGCTGACCCGGCTCGCCGACACCTTGCCCCGCCTGCGCAACTGGACGGTCGCGGTCCGCGAGTGGAAGGACGAGATTGTCTTCGTGCGACGCGTCGTGCCGGGCTCGGCCGACCGTTCCTATGGGATCCAGGTGGCGCGCCTGGCCGGCATGCCCTCCGAGGTTGTCGCGCGCGCCCGCGAGATCCTCGGCTCGATGGAGCAGGGCGGGGGGCTGCCGGCGGCGGCCGCGATGCCCGAGCCGACCCCCGCCAAGGCGAGGCCCGCCGTCGCCCGCGAGCCGAAGCCCCCCCGCGCGTCGTCGGCGGAAGGCACGAGCCAGGGCGAGCTGTTCGGCTGAGTCAGGTCCGCTCGTTCCACCCGGCGGAAGCGAACCTCGCCGTCTCCGCGGCCAGCGCCGCGCCGTCGAGTGCCGGCGTCTCCACCGGATGGGGGCTCGTCCCGAGCGCCTTGGCCAGGGTCTCGGGGAAATCACGCTCCAGGCGAAGCCAGTCGCAGCCCGGAAGGACGGCGCGGTCGACGTAACCCTGCAACAGCAGGCCGCCCCGGGTTCGCTTCTGGGCGGCGCCCGCGACCTTCCTGCCCTCGCGACCGGCCACGAGATCATGGGGCTCGGGGCGCTGGCCGCAGACGGTCGGCGCCTGGTAACCGCGCGGCCCGGAAGGCCGGGGCACCTGCGCCACGTCCATCCCCTGCCGCCTCAGCGCCTCGGCAAGCGCGCCCAGGGCCACCTCGTAGCTGAGGATGGCCTCCAGGGCGAACACGGGATGTCCCGAGGGCACGGCGAGCGCGTAGGTCCAGTCCTCGAGATGGGAGACCAGTCCCCCTCCGGTCGGGCGGCGAACCAAGGCCGAGGTCGCCGGAACCCGCGGCCGCCATTCCGCCCAGCGTTGGGAGATGCCGAACGTGTGGGCGGGCTCCGACCAGCCATAAAGTCGAAGCCGGGACACCTCCGACCGGGGGTAGGCCTCGAGAAGAAGGAGGTCGCGCGCCATGTTCTCCGCCGCGGCGCCGACGGTGCGGGGAAGCAGGTCCATGCTCAGAAATCGAGACCCTGCTCAAGCCGCCTCACCACGTCGCCTCCCGTGCGCTCGCGCCACCAGTCCTCGCAGCCGCGAGGCACCTCGAGGCCGTCCAGGATCTCGTCGAGCCGCTGGGGCCGGGTCCGCAGCTTGCCGGCGAGGGGGTGGAGCTCGACGCTGAGGTCGCGGGGCCGGGCGGGCAGGCCCGGAACGTCGGCATAGGAGACGCCCTGCACCAAGCCGGCGGGGTCCAGGCCGAACCTTCGCGCGATCCGCTCGCCGAGCTCGAGGCGGGTGACCGCCTCGCTCCCGCCCCAGTGAAAGATGCCGGAGAGGTTCCCGCGCTCGGCCAGCTCGACGCAGACCTCGGCCAGGTTGGGCGAGGAGACGGGCTGGCGGACCTCCTCGGTGAAAAGGCGCGCCACCTTGCCCGCCTTCCAGTCAAGGAAGAGCCTCTCGTGCGGGGTGCGGTCGCCGCCGGGGGTGTTGCCCAGGATGGGCGTCGAGCGGACGACGCAGGCGCCGTGGCGGCCGGCGGCCATCACGGCCTCCTCGCCCTCGAGCTTGGTGCGCGCGTAGACGTTGAGCGGCGCGGGCGTGTCGGTGCTCCGGTAGGGCCCCCGGGTCCCGTCGAACACCATGTCGGTCGACAGGTGGATGAACCGGGCACCGACATGGTTGGCCAGCTGGGCGAGACGACCGGGAAGCTCGATGTTCGCCTGGCGAGCCAGGCCCGGCTCGCGCTCGCAGACGCCGACGTCGGAAAGGGCCGCCGCGTTGATCACGCCGTCGGGAAAACGGTCCAGCACCAGCCGCTCGGCGCCGGCGAGGTCGCCGGCCGCGAGCCGGGCGGTCTCCACCCCCGGGGGGACGGACGGGGGGCGGGTGGAGCCGACGGCGAGCACCGCGTGGCCCCTCCGCACGGCCGCGCGCACCACCTCGCGACCGAGGAGTCCGGAGGCGCCGATGACGACGAGTCGCATGAGGTCGCCATGATGACGGGTTCGCGTTTGCCAGCAAGCCCGCACCCGGGCAAGTTGCGGCATGGCCTGCAGCTACACCGATCTCGCCAACCGCCCCGTGCTGACCCAGCCCGTCTACGAGGCCGGGCGTCCCATCGAGGTGGTGGCGCGCGAGTTCGGGCTCGATCCCGCCTCCGTCATCAAGCTCGCCTCGAACGAGAACCCGCTCGGGCCCTCGCCGCTGGGGTTGGCCGCGGCGTCCCGCGCGCTCGCGAGCTGCCATCTTTATCCCGACTCGGGTTGCACCTTCCTGCGCGAGCGCCTCGCCCGCGCCTGGGGGCTTTCCCCGGCCAGCTTCGTGGTCGGCAACGGATCCAACGAGGTGATGATCCTGCTCGCCCAGGCCTTCCTCCGTCCCGGCGACGAGGTGGTCTTCGGCTCCCAGGCCTTCGTCGTCTACCGCCTGGCGACCCTGCTGTGCGGGGCGACCCCGGTCGAGGTGCCCATGCCCGGCTACCGCCACGACCTGGCCGCGATGCGCGCGGCCGTGACCGAGCGCACCCGGCTGCTCTTCCTGGCCAGTCCCAACAACCCGACGGGGGGGACGGATGAGCCGGGTAGGATCCTCGAGCTCGCGCGCTCCCTCCCGGATCATGTCATCTTCTGCCTCGATGAGGCGTACGCGGAGTACCTCGACGCCTCCGCGGACCTGCGCCCCCTGCTGTCTTCCGGGCGCAAGGTCGTGATGACGCGCACGGTCTCGAAGATCTACGGCCTGGCCGGTCTGAGGGTCGGCTATCTCGTCGGTTCCGAGGAGGTCTGCGGCCTCCTCAACCGCGTCCGCCAACCCTTCAATGTCAACCTCCCCGCGCTTGCCGCCGCGGAGGCGGCCCTGGACGACGCGGATTTCCTGCGGCGCGCCCGCGCCGCCAACGCGGCGGGCCTTGCCCAGCTCGCCGACGGCTTCCGCCGCCTCGGTCTCGAGCACATTCCCGGACAGGCCAATTTCCTCGCGGCGCGATTCCCCGACGCCGCCGGCACCTTCGATCGCCTGCTGCGGACGGGCATCATCGTCCGCCCGCTGCGAGGCTACGGGATGAAGGACTGGCTGAGGGTCACCGTCGGCACCGAGGCGCAGAACAGCCGGCTTCTCTCCGCGATCGGGGCCTAGGAACCGAGAATGCCCGCGAGCGCATCCGGCTGCTCGAGGTGAAGGGCGTGACCCGCGCCGGGAACGACATGGACGCTCGAGCCAGGGATGAGCCCCGCCATCTGCCTGCCGAGGGCGACGTAACGGGGGTCGGCGTCGCCCGCGACGATGTCGACCCGGCAGGCCAGTCGCCGGAGCACGTCCTCCGTGCCGGGAACCGAGCCCGGGCCGACATGCTCAAGGCTGAGGGCGAGCCCCTCGGGGTCGGCGGCGCGCCGACGGTCAAGGATGGGCCCGAGCCGCTCGGGGCGGAGCCCGAGCAGGGGTCGGAAGAAGGTCTGGTTATGCCAGTAGCGAAGAAAGGGCCCCATCCCTCCTTCCCGGAGAAGGCGCGCCGCGGCGGCGTCGCCGCGCCGACGGTTGTCCGCCTCGTCGGGGTCGGAGATGCCGGGCGAGGTGCTCACCAGGACCACCCTCCAGCCCGGGGGGAGTCTCTCCCGGTCGCGCAGCGCGTGCTGGAGAAGCCGGCCGCCCATCGAGTAACCGAGGAGCGTCCCGGGCTCCGCCTGCGATTCGATCCACGTCCTGACCAACGCCACATGCGACGCCAGGGAATAGGCGGCCCCCTCGCGCACGCCGCCGTGAATGCCGTGGCCGGGCCAATCGGGCGCCGTCACCCGGGCCGATTCCGGGAGGCAAGCGGCGAGGCCGTCGAAGTCGGCGCGCGACCCGAGGAACCCGTGCAGGAGGAGAATCGGCCCCATCGGCCGGGATCAGCTTGCGCCGGGACCCTCCTTGCACCGGTCGTGGGACCCGTCGCAGTAGGGGGGCTTTCGGGTTTTGCGGCAGCCGCAGAAATGGATGGTGCCGTCGGACTCCGCCTTGTGCGGCAGCGGGGAGACGCCGGACCCGTGGTGGGACCCATCGCAGAAGGGCAGGTTCCGGCTCTTGCCGCAGGCGCACCAATAGTAGATGTTTCCGGCTTGGACCTGGACAGGGTAGGGTTTGCTCCTCGGCGGCTTTTGGCTCATGCCCAACGGATAGCCAAAAAGTCCCCGCGCGCAAATCGCTTTAAAGCGTCGCCTCGGCTTGCCTTGGGCCTGCTGTTGCCAAAATTCGGGGTATGCCCACCACCGGAATCCGCGTGAAGCCATGGAACCGCGTCGACGCCCAGGTCTACACCCTGGCGACATCCGACGGCGCGCGGGGCAACCTGAACCTCTGCACCTACGTCACGCCGGTGTCGATGAAGCCCAAGCGCTTCATCATCGGCGTCTACAAGGGCACGAAGACCCTGGACAACCTTGAGAAGAACCCGGTCGGAATCCTCCAGTACATGGCGGCCGACCAGTGGGAGCACGTCAAGCTGCTGGGCAAGAAGACCGGCTTCACCGTGGACAAGATCACCGCGCTGGGCTCCGACGTCGAGCATGTCAGCGGCGGGCTCTTCCGCCTCCGCGGCGTGCTCGCCTTGCTCCATCTCCGGTTCCTCGAGCGCATCGACGCCGGCGACCACTGGGCGTGGCTCGCGAATGTCGACGCCTACGAGAACATCCGGGAGGCGGACAGCCTGACCTTCAGCCAGCTGAAGGAGCGCAAGCTGATCCTCGTCTGAGTCAGCCGCGGCCCAGGGCCGCGCGCGCCTGCTCGAGAAGCTCGGCGAAGACCGCCCGGGTCGAGTCAGCATAGGCGCGATCCCCGACAACGTGGCGACACAGCTCCAGGAAGGCGCCCGGGCCCTGCTGCCTGCTGCGCTCCACCGCCGAAGCGAGCCGCTCCTCGGCGGCCAAGGCCGAGGCGGAGGCGGGGTTCGCCTCGAGGTCCGCACCGGCCTGCTGGAGCTCGTCCTCCATGGACCCGAGGCTCGTCCCCGCGCCCGGGCTGTCAATCCGCGCAAGGTTAGGATTGGGTGACGGCGCGGCGACGGTCGCGCGCGTCAATCCAGGGCGCCGAGGGCCCCCAGCTCGCGCGCGGCGGCCTGGTCCCACCCCCGGTTGGCCGCCGGGCTGGCGGGGCTGGGGTGAAGCACCCTGCCGTAGCGGACATCCAGTCCGTCGAGGGCGCGCCGGGCCTGCATCTCGGCGAACCCGCCCACCCCGATCACCTGGCGGACGCCGAGGATGCGAACCAGGTCCCTCAGAAGGCGGTCGCAGGTCTCGTTCAGGGGGCGGAGCGCCGCGACCGGGAGCGCGTCGGGCGTGACGTTGCGCCCGGTGCGCGTCGCCTCGATGAACATCAGCGGGCAGTAGTTGACCACGGTGCGCCGGCGGAAGAATGCCTCGGGCTTGCCGAACCGGTCGCGGAAAAAACCCCACAGCCGCCGTCCGCTCACCTCGGACCGGGCGCAGTCGAAGCCGAGGATGGGCTTGGCAGGGTGGGTCCCCCTCGGCGCGACCACCTTGCCCCCGACGCGGAGCCAGTCGCGGACCGCGGCCACCTCCCCGAACGGCACCCCGGTCTGCGCCATCCCGAAAGGGCCGGGGTTCATGCCCAGGAGCAGGATTTCGCGAGGTCCGGCGGCGCCGTGGCGCTCCAGATAGGCGCGGTGGGGCTCCCAGGCGTAGTCGAGGGGTTGGTAGACGTGGTCGGCGGGAGAGGGGAAGCGGAGCGGGCGCAGCGCCTCGCGGGCCGCCAACGTGGCTTCCTCGGCGAGGGCGAAGGGGGAGGGCATGCCCCCATCGAATCGACCCGGAGTCGGCTGGGAAGCCCGAAGCGTCCCACTTCCCCTCTTGCGTTGCCGCGGCCGCTGGCAAAGGGTTCACCTCCACCAACGTGAGCAAGAAGACTTCCTGGACCCTCAAGGACGCCGAGGACTACTACGGCTTCAAGCGCTGGGGCGGCTCCCATTTCTCGGTCGACCCCAAGGGTTGCCTCTGCGTCCACCCCATGGGCGACGACCGGAAGATCCGCATCCTCGACGTGGTGCGCGAGGCCGCGTCGATGGGCCTCCGCCCGCCCCTCACCATCCGCGTCCAGGACCTCCTGCGCCGGAGGGTCATCCAGCTCAACGAGGCCTTCGCCAAGGCGGTCGAGAGCGAGGACTACAAGGGGCGCTACCGCGGCGTCTTCCCGATCAAGGTCAACCAGCTGCGCGAGGTGGTCGAGGAGATCCTCGACGCGGGCGAGCCCTTCGGGTTCGGCATCGAGGCGGGCTCCAAGCCCGAGCTGCTCATCGCCCTCGCCCTGACCGAGTCGCGCGACTCCCTCCTCATCTGCAACGGCTACAAGGACGAGGAGTTCATCGAGCTCGCCCTGATGGGGCGCAAGCTGGGCAAGCAGACCGTCATCGTGGTCGAGCAGGTCTCGGAGGTCGACGCCATCATCCGCATGGCGCGGCGCATGGGCGTCACGCCCCACATCGGCATCCGGGTCAAGCTCGCGACCGCGGGCGAGGGCAAGTGGGCCGAGAGCACCGGCGAGAACGCCAAGTTCGGCCTGACCGCCTCCGAGATCATGGTCGCGGTGGAGAAGCTCCGCCGCGCCCGGATGACCGACGCCCTTCGCCTGGTCCATTTCCACATCGGGTCCCAGGTCCCCAACATCGCCACCATCAAGAAGGCGGTGGTCGAGGCGGCCCGCTATTACTGCGAGCTGGCCAAGATGGGCTTCCCCATGGGCCTGCTCGACGTCGGCGGCGGCCTCGGCATCGACTACGACGGCAGCCGGTCCGCCTACGAGTCGTCCATGAACTACAGCATGGAGGTCTACGCCCGCGACGTGGTCGCCCACGTCAAGCAGGTGTGCGAGGCCGCCCGCGTGCCCGTGCCCGACATCGTCTCCGAGTCCGGCCGGGCCCTCGTCGCCCCCCACTCCATCCTCATCTTCGAGGCGGTCGACCGCATCGCCCGCGACGGCAACGCCGGCCGCCCGCCCAAGGGCAAGCCCCACCAGGTCATCCGCGAGCTCGAGGCCATCCTGCGCAACAAGCGCGGCTACGACCCGCTCGAGCGCTTCCACGACGCCAAGGAGAAGCGCGACGAGGCGCACAGCCGCTTCACCCTCGGCTACCTCAGCCTCGAGCAGCGCGCCTACGTCGACCGGCTCTACTGGCAGATCTGCCGCGACCTCCGGGCGCAGATGGCCAGCCACGCCGACGTGCCCGACGAGCTCGCCCGGCTCGACTCCATGCTGGCCGAGCAGTACGTCTGCAACTTCTCGGTCTTCCAGTCGCTGCTCGACCACTGGGCCCTCGACCAGCTCTTCCCCATCGCGCCCATCCACCGCCTCGGCGAGCGCCCCACGGTCCAGGCCACGCTGGCCGACATCACCTGCGACTCCGACGGCAAGGTCGACGACTTCATCGACCTCGAGGACGTGCGCCGCACCCTCGCCCTCCACCCCCTGCGCAAGGGCGAGCCCTACTACATCGGCGCGTTCATGGTCGGCGCCTACCAGGACATCATGGGCGACCTGCACAACCTCTTCGGGCGCGTCAACGAGGCCCACGTCTTCCTGGAGGACGACGAGGCCGACGGCTTCTACATCGAGGAGGCGATCCCCGGCTACAGCGTCGAGCGCATCCTCGGCATGATCCAGTACAACGCCGAGGACCTCTGCCGCATGCTCAAGCGCCAGGTCGACCGCGCCACCCGGGCCGACTCCGTCAAGCCCCGCGAGGGCGTCGCCATGGTCGACCTCTACGAGCGCCTCATCCGCGGCAGCACCTACCTCATTCCCGAGCGCGAGAGCCGCCCGAAGCCCGCGCCCAAGGCCCGCCGCGGTCGCTGAGACGAAACTCCCGCGGGCGCCCGGGGTTGGTCCTGCATGCTCCCCCTGCTCGCCGCGCTGGCCGCCGCCTCAGCCGCCCTCGAGCCGCCCCGGGTCACAATCAAGGTCCAGGGCGAGGTCCGGACCGTCGAGTCCAACGGCCTGGCGAACCACCCCGTGGGCGCCTTTCCCGCGAGAGGCAACCCACATGCCATCAGCGCCCAGCGGCATGTCTTCCGGATGCCGGCGAACCCGAAGCCCGGCGCCCAGTTCACCCGACCCTCCGGGCCGACAACCTGGGGCGTGGCGGTCAACGGCGTGCCGTTCGACCCCAACACCGCCGAGCATTGGAACAACGACCGGTCCAACGGCTGGAACCTCGACCTGATGGCCCAGCCCGGGCGCATGGGCACCGACGACAGCCACGCGCACGTCCAGCCCACGGGCGCCTACCATTACCACGCCACGCCCAAGGGGCTGGTCGACGCGCTCGGGGGCGACAAGGGCCGCACCCTTCTCCTCGGCTATGCCGCCGACGGCTTCCCCGTCTACAGCGCCAACGGGCACAAGGACCCCAAGGACCCGCGCAGCCCCGTCGTCGCCCTTCGCTCCGGCTATCGCCTCAAGACCGCGGAGCGCCCAGGCGGGCCCGGTGGCAAGCCCGACGGCACCTACACCGCGGACTGGGAATGGACATCCGGGGGCGACCTCGACGAGGCCAACGGCAGGTTCGAGGTGACACCCGAGTACCCCAAGGGCACCTACGCCTACCATCTCACCGACAGCTTCCCCTACATCCCCCGCCTCTTCCGCGGCACACCCGACCCGAGCTTCCGCAAGCAGGGAGGTCCGCCGGGAGGCGGGCGACGTCCCGGAGGCCCTCGCCCCGAGCCGCGCTGATCCCTCAGCCCACCAGGACCAGAACCAGCTCGCGCGGGCCGTGCGCGCCGAGCCCCAGGATGCGCTCGATGTCGCCCGTGCGGCTGGGTCCGGTGATGAACGAGAGCATGCTGGGCAGGCGCCCGCCGTGCCGCGCGCGCACCAGCTCAAAGGCGTCGGCGAGATCCCCGGTCACCTGGTCGACGCGCGCGACGACCACGTGGACGTGGGGGAGGATGGACAGCGCCCTGCCGCCATCCGCAGCGGAGGTGACCAGGATGGAGCCGGTCTGCGCGACGATGGCCAGGCAGGAGGTGAGCCCCGCGTCGGAGGCCTCCAGGCGCTGCTTGTCGAAGGCGGCGTCGACCTCCCAGCTGGGGCAGGGCAACCCGGCGGCCAGCTCCCGCGTGTCGGGGTGCGCGTGCGTGGCGACGCTGCGCCAGCCGCGCGCCGCGGCGAGCGCGGCCAAGGCTGAGCGCGCGGAGGCCATGTCGGGCGCGCGCACCAGCTGCGCCTTGAGCTTGGCGAGGTTCTCGGCGAGCAGCGCCAGCCGCGTTTCCGGGGTTGCGCCCGGGTCGGGCAGCCAGGGGCGGGCGAGCGCCGAGGGACGGCCGGTGGCCGCCTCGGATCGGAGATGGGGGCGGGGGGCGGGGATGCGGAGCGCCTCCCGGATGCGGCCCATGATGTCGGCGCGGGCGTCGCTCATGGCCGGGAGTCCCTCCATTGCTCGCGGAACGACTGGGCCGGCGGGTCGGGCAGGTCGCGGCTGCGCAGCCAGGGCCGCAGGTAGGGCAGGGGCAGGTGCCGCAGGAGCGGCAGGGTGCGGCGGAAGAGGGAGCCTCCGAGCGCAAACAGCCGAGGCCGGGCGAAGACCCAGCCCAGCATCCTGTGAAAGAGCCGGTCGACGGTCCCGCCGTGGGCCCGCACGGCGTTGCGACGGTTGCGCAGGAGGTGGTGGTGGAGGTCGATGCGCACCGGACAGGCCTCGGTGCAGGCGCCGCAGAGGGAGGAGGCGCCCGAGAGGTGGTTCCAGTTCCGGAGCCCGCGCAGGTGGGGCGTCAGGACCGAGCCGATGGGCCCCTGGTAGGTCGTCCCGTAGGCGAGGCCGCCGATGTTCTTGAAGATGGGGCAGACGTTGAGGCAGGCCCCGCAGCGGATGCAGTGCAGGGCGTCCCTCTGCTCGGGGTCGGCGAGCAGGGCGGTCCGGCGGTTGTCCAGCAGCACGACGTGGAAGGCCTCCGGTCCGTCGGCCTCGCCCGGCGCGCGGGGGCCGGCGTAGAGGGTGTTGTAGCAGGTCATCGGCTGGCCGGCGCCGGCGGTGGCCAGCATCGGCAGCAGGACGGACAGGTCGTCGAGCCGGGCCACGACCTTCTCGATGCCGGCGAGGGCGATGTGGACGCGTGGTAGGGCGCAGGTCAGGCGGGCGTTGCCCTCGTTCTCCGTGATGGAGACCTGGCCGGTCTCAGCCACCAGGAAGTTCGCCCCGGAGATGCCGACATCGGCGTCGACATAGAGCTGCCGGAGGTGCCGCCGCGCGATCATCGTCAGCTCCTCCGGGCTGTCGGTGGCGGCGCTGCCGAGGTGCCGGGTGAAGAGGTCGCTGATGACCTCGCGGCGGAGGTGCATGCAGGGGAAGACGAAGTGGAAGGGGGGCTCCTTGCGCAGCTGCTGGATGAACTCGCCCAGGTCGCTCTCCACCACGCCGTAGCCCTCGGCCTCGAGGGCGTCGTTGAGGTGGATCTCCTCAGTCGTCATGCCCTTCGACTTGATAATGGCGCGCGCGCCCGCCTCCCGGCAGATGCCGAGGATGATGGCGCGGGCCTCCGCGGCGTCGCGGGCCCAGTGGACCTTGCCGCCGTTGCGCTCGAAGCGCTCGGCGAAGTCGGCCAGGTGCCGGCCCAGGTCGCCCACCGCCTCCCACTTGGCGAGGGCGGCGGCGTCGCGCGCGTGCTCCCAGTCGCGGTAGCGCGCCTTCTGGGTGTCGCGGCTGGAATAGTAGCCGCCCAGCGCCTTGCGGAGGAACTCGCGCTGGGGCGCGTCGGCGGAGGCGGCGGCGGCGTCGTGGAGGAAGCGGCGATGGGGGAGGGACATCAGCGCGCGGCGAGGACCTCGGCGAGGTGGAGGGTGCGGACCGCCTTGCCCTCGCGGCTGAGGTAGCCGCCGATCTGGAGCAGGCAGGAGGGGTCGGAGGAGACCACCAGGTCGGCCCCGGTGCGGGCGAGGGCGTCGCACTTCACCTGGGCCATGGCGGTCGAGATCATCGGGTACTTGACCGAGAAGAGTCCGCCGAAGCCGCAGCAGGTCTCGCCCTCCTCCGCCTCGACCAGCCGCAGGCCGCGGACCGCGCCGAGCAGGGCGCGGGCCTCGGCGCGCAGGCCGAGCTCGCGCAGGCCGTGGCAGCCGTCATGGTAGGTCGCGACCCCCTCGAGGCGGGCCCCGACGTCGGTCACGCCGAGCCGGCGCACGAGGAACTCGCCGAACTCAAACGTCCGGGCGCCCAGCTCGCGCGCCTCCTCCAGCCGCGGGTGGCCGGCCAGGACCTCGGGGTAGAACTTGCGCATCATGGCCACGCAGGAGCCCGAGGGGCCCACGACGGCCTCCGCGCCGCGGAAGACGTCGAGCGCGCGGAGGGCCGAGGCTCGCGCGACCTCCCAGTGGCCCGAGTTGAACGACGGCTGGCCGCAGCACGTCTGCGCCTCGCGGAACTCGACCTCGTGGCCGAGGCCCCGGAGCACCTGCGCCGCGGCCAGGCCGACCCGGGGGGCCAGCTGGTCGACGAAGCAGGGGATGAAGAGCGAGACGCGCAAGGGGGATGGGTGTCAGCGGAGGAAGGCCTCGTGCAGGCCCCCGTCGACCGTTATGACCTGTCCGGTCGTCTTGGCGAGGCGGTTCCCGACGAGCAGGAAATAGGCCTCGGCCTGGTCGGCGGGGGTGATGGGGTTCTTGGTCAGCGTGCGGTCGGCGTAGAAGCGCGACAGCTTGGCCGTCAGCGAGTCCGTGGCCTCGTCGTCGGCGTAGGGGATGCCGTACTTGGCCAGGGAGGCGATGACGCGGTCGCGCGGGAACATGGCCGATCCCTGAACGACCGTCGCGGGGGCGACGCCGTTGACGCGCACCAGCGGGGCCAGCTCCAGGGCGAGCTCGCGCACCAGATGGTTGGCCGCGGCCTTGGAGGTGTCGTAGGCGACCGAGCCCTTCTTGGCCACCACGGCGTTGGCGCTCGTCGTGAGGACGAGGTTGCCGCGCAGGCCCTGGTCCTTCCAGGTCCGGAAGGCCTCGTCGGCGACCAGGTAGCTGCCGGTGACGTTGAGGGCGAAGGTCAGGGCCCACTTGTCGTCGGGAATGCGGCCGGCGGTGTCGGGCGGTACGAAGATGCCGGCGGTCACGCAGATCGAGTCGAAGCCGCCGTAGGCGAGGGCGACCTCGTCGAGCATGGCCCGGACGGACGCTCGGTCGAGGATGTCGCCCCCCAGGCCGACGGCGGGGCCGCAGCCGGAGATGCCGCTGCCGGCGACCCCGATGCCCTGGCCGAGCCGGTCGGTGATCTCGCGTGCGGTCGCGGCGGCGGCCTCCGCGTTCTTGTCGACGCAGACCAGGTGCGCGCCCTCCTTGGCCAGCCGCAGGGCGGTCTCGCGGCCGATGCCCGATCCGGCGCCGACCACGACGACGACCTGCCGGGCGAGCTCCTTCTCGGGGGGCATGCGCCGCAGCTTGGCCTCCTCCAGCTGCCAATACTCGATGTCGAAGGCCTCCTGGAGCGGCAGGGCCACGTACTCGTCGATCGCCTCGGCGCCGCGCATCACCTCGACCGCGCAGTTGTAGAACTCGGCGGTGACCCGCGACTCGGACTTGTCCTTGCCCCAGGCGACCATGCCCAGGCCGGGAATCAGCACGACGGTGGGGTTGGGGTCGCGCATCGCCGGCGAGTCGGGCCGACGGCACTGGTCGTAATAGGCCTTGTAGTTGGAACGGTAGCGCTCGAGGCCCTCGGCCAGCTTGCGGCGCAGGGCGGCCTCGTCCTCCGACTGGGGATTCCAGTCGACGTACAGGGGCTGGATCTTCGTCCGGAGGAAGTGGTCGGGGCAGGAGGTGCCGAGGGCGGCGAGCCTCGGGGCGTCGTGGGAGTTGACGAACCGGAGGATCGCCTCGTCGTCCTGCACGGTGCCGATGAAGCGGCGCTCGCGCGAGATCTGGCCGCGCAGCCAGGGCAGGACGGAGGCGAGGACGGCGCGGCGCCGGCCGGCCTCGAGGGTCTGGAAGCGCGCGCCGCCGAACGCCTTGGCGTGGCCGCCCTTGGCCTGGTAGCGGTTCTCGATGAACGCCGCCGCCTCCTCGATGAGCGACAGGGTCAGCTCATAGCAGGCCTTGTCGTCGTCGTCCCATGAGATGAAGCCGTGCTGGCCCATCATGATGGCGCGGACCGAGGGGTTCTCGCGCGAGATCGCCTGCATGGCCAGGCCGAGCTCGAAGCCGGGCCGCATCCAGGGCACGTAGGCCATGCGGCCGCCGAAGATGTCCCGGGTCAGCCGCTCGCAGTTGCGCGAGGCGGCGACGGCGATGATGGCGTTGGGGTGCATGTGGTCGACATGCCGGCCGGGCAGGAAGCTGTGCAGGGGCGTGTCGATGGACGACGCCCGCGGATTGAGGTTGAACGTCGCGTGGGCGTACATCGCCACCATGTCGTCCTCGGCCTTGGACTTCAGGCCCTTGTCCTTCCGCGCGCCGTAGGCGGCCTGGAGCCCGACCAGCTTGTCCTGGTAGAGCGAGGAGAAGTTCTCGCGGGTGCTGGTGCGCAGGTCGCCCCCGGAGCCCTTGACCCAGAGGACCTCGGCAGGTCGGCCGGTCAGGGGGTCGGTCTCCGTCAGCTTCGAGGAGGTGTTGCCGCCGCCGGTGTTGGTCACGCGCTGGTCGGCGCCGAGCTTGTTGGACCGGTAGACGAGCCGGGCGACAGGGTCGAGCTTGGCGACGTCGGCGTCGGACCAGAGGTGGGATACGTGCTTGAGCGCTTTCATCGTTGGGTTCGGTTGTTGGGAAGGGTGCGGAGCCGGCGGAGGGCGGACGCCCACGCGGACGAGGGGCGCGGCCGGAAGGTGGCGACAGGGAAGGAGGCGCGGACAACCTCGCGGATGCCGGCCAGGCCCTTGACCTTGCCCACGGCGGCGGCCTGGACGAGGAGGTTGCCGGCGGCGGTCGCCTCGACGGGGCCGGCCACGACGACCCGCCCGGTGGCGTCGGCCGCCGCCTGGTTGAGCAGGGCGTTCTTTGAGCCCCCGCCGACGATGTGGAGGGTGTGGAGCTTGCGGCCGGTCAGCGTCTCCAGGGCGTCGAGCTCAAGGCGGTACAGGAGCGCGAGCGACTCGAGGACGCAGCGGGCGACCTCGCCGTGGGTCCGGGGCGCGGGCTGTCCGGTCTCGCGGCAATAGGCTCGGACCTTGGCGACCATGTCGCCTCGGCGGAGGAAGCGCGGGTCGTCGAGCCGCAACAGGGAGCGGAGGGGCGGCGCGGCGGCGGCTAGCCGGGTGATCTCGCCGTAGTCGGCAACCTCGCCCTTTTCCTGCCACTCCCGGCGGCACTCCTGGAGCACCCAGAGGCCGACGAGGTTCTTGAGGAAGCGGGTCGTGCCGGCATACCCGGTCTCGTTTGTGAAACCGGCGCGCTGGGCCGCCGCGTCCACCTGCGGCCGGCTCAGCTCGACCCCGAGGAGGGACCAGGTGCCGGAGGAGAGATAGGCCCAGCCGTCACCCCTGGCCGCGGGCACGGCCGCGACAGCCGCGGCGGTGTCGTGGGCGCAGGTGGCCACCACGGTCGCGCGGCCAAGCCCGGTCTCGCGCGCGAGCTCGGGGCGAAGCCCGCCGAGCCGGGTGCCGGGGCTGACCACCTTGGGGAAGATCCGGCGGGGGATGCCGGCCTTGGCGATGATCGGCCAGGCCCAGCGGCGCTTTCGCGTGTCCCAGAGCTGGCTGCCGGACACAAGGGTCTCCTCGGCCCTGGACACGCCGGACAGCAGCCAGCTGACGGTGTCGGCGATGAGCAGGAAGCGGTCGGCGAGGCGCAGCACGCCGGGCCGTCGGCGCGCGTCGTCCGCCAGCTGGTAGAGCGTGTTGATGCTGAGCGAGGCGATGCCCGTCGCGGCGAAGGCGGCCTTGGGCGAGACGACCCGGCCGGTCTCGGCGAAGGACCGGAAGGTCCGCTCGTCGCGGTAGGTGTAGGGCAGGGAGAGGGGCGGTCCCTCGCCGCGGAGCAGGGCGTAGTCGACGCCCCAGGAGTCGCACGCGACGGAGTCGACCGGGCCGCTCCGCGCCGCCTTGGCCAGCCCGACCCGCACCTCGCGGAAGAGCCTGAGGATATCCCAGCGAAGGGTGCCGTCGGCCGTGACCGCGCCGTTGGGGAAGCGGTGGACCTCGCGCATGCGCAGGCGGCCCCGCTGGAGGGTGCCGAGGATGACGCGTCCGGACTCGGCGCCGAGGTCGATGGCGATGTGGCGTGACATGGCGGTGGGGTCAGAGATTGAGCATGCGCTGCCGGTGATGCTCGTCGGGCCGGCCGGCGATGCGCCCGACCTCGTCCGGGTTGAGGAAGACAGGCCCGCCGAGGGCGGCCGCCCCCGCGAAGATCTCGGCGGCCTTCTCCGCCATCTGCAGCGAGGAAAGGACGGCGCCGGGGTTGGGCCCGACCGCGATGATGCCGTGGTTGGCGAGCAGGATGAGACGGGGAGGGCGGCCGGTTCGCTCGACGAGGGCGAGCGTCTCCCGACGGATGGCCCGGGCCAGGCGAAGCCCGGGGTCGACGTAGGGGACGAACACCGACTCCGTGCCGCAGCAGACGACCTCGTCGGGGAACGTCCGGCGTCGGGCGAATTCCGCCGCGCGAGGCGAGCAGAGCACCCGGTTGACAGCGACGGGGTGGCAGTGCCCGACGGTCTCGACGCCAGGCAGCCCGAGGAGCCAGGCGTGGAAGATCGCCTCAACCGAGGGCTTGCGGGCCGACGGGTCGACCCGGGCGTCGAGCAAGGCCCGGTCGACCTCGTCATCCGAGACGCCCGCGCGGTCGAGCAGGGGCAGCAGGCGGTCGAACCGACACTCCGTCAGGCCATCCGCCTGCAGCGAGCCCAGGCAGCAGCCCGAGGCCTTCACCGCGAAGGTCGCCGATCCCAGGCGGGCCGAGGTGTTGCCCTCGCCGAGAATGGCCATGCGCAGGGCAGGCGAGCCCACCTCATGGGAGAGGCGGAGCAGCTCAGCCAGTCGGCGCTCGCGGTCGGCGCTCATCGCTCGGGGGTGGCGACGTGAACCAGCCGGCAGCCGCCCAGGGGTAGGCGGGCGGCGCGGACCTCCCGGGCGGTCGCGTTGGTCAGCAGGGTGAAGCCGTCGAGGGTCGGGACCACGCGCACGGGACCGGAGGCGCCGATCTTTGAGCGGGTCAGGCAGAGGACGACGCGCTCGCTGACCTCCAGGAGGGTGTGGGTGACCGCGATGATGTCCGCCTGCGAGTTGTGCAGGCCCCGTCGGTTGACGCCCTCGGAGCCGACAAAGGCCAGGTCGAAGGACCATGCCCGGAGCGCCTTCGCCGAGGAGGCCCCGGCGACCATGCGCTGACGTCCAAGGTAAAGGCCGCCGGGCACGTGCACCGAGGCGTCGGGCAGGCCGACAAGGATCTCGGCCGCGGCCAGGCTGGGCGTGACCACGGTCAGCTTGGCGATGCCAAGCTTGAGCAGGACCTCCGCCACGGCCAGGGGCGTCGACCCGGCGTCGATGTAGATCGTCATGCCCGGCCTGACCAGGGCGGCGCCGGACCGTCCGATGGCGAGCTTGGCCACGGCCTCGCTCGACCTCCGCTCGTCGACGGAGGCAAGGCGCCGGTTGAACTCGTTGAGCGCGCCCCCTCGGGTGCGGGTCAGCCGACGCTGCGAGGCGAGGTGGACGAGGTCGCGCCGGACGGTTGCCTCCGAGATGCCGAAACGGCTGGAGATGTCCTGGACGGGCAGGTACCCGCGCTCGACGATGAGCTGCGCGATGGACTCGCGACGGGCATCGACAATGTGCCTGGGTACCTTCATCGGCACCCAACCTTGGACTTGGTTATGAGCGGTATCAATCAATTAGGGGCCACTCATCCCCGGGTTTGCCATCCCTAGTTAAGTCGCACAATATACATTATGTCTAATCATTACAAAGCCAATATTGGCGGGCACACCGAAGGCAAATGATGTGCCACCAACTTGACGCTTTTCCTGCTGTTCCGGGTTGGGAGAATCCTCGTCTCCGTGAAAGCCCTAGCCCCCGTTCTGCTAGCTTGTCTTGCCCTTCTTAAGGCAGGATGCGCCTCGGGTGACGTCGCCCCGGGTGGCGGGATCGGTTGGGTGAGCCAACCCCGGACCGAGCGGGTGACCCATATCATGGTTCACCACACGGCGGTCGGGCTCGAGGAATCGCTGTCCATCCTGTCGGGCCGGGATCCTGCACGGCGAGTCAGCGCCCATTACGTGGTGACGGACGAGTCGCCCCCCAGGGTCATCGCGATTGTCCCGGAGGATCGGGTCGCCTACCACGCCGGCGTGAGCCGCTGGCGAGGTCGCGATCGCCTCAACGCCGTTTCCATCGGCATCGAGATTGTCAACCCCGACGGCAATCGGCACGCCTACTCGGAGAGCCAGATTGCGGCGGTCGCGACGCTGCTGGAGGACCTCATCCGGCGCCACGCCATCGATGCGCGAAATGTCGTCGCCCATTCCGACGTCTCCCCCGGCCGCAAGGTCGATCCCGGCGTCCTCTTCCCCTGGGAGAAGCTTCATCGCGAGCGCGGCATCGGCACTTGGCCGGCCGCCGACCGTCTCCGGGCGGAGCTGGGGTCCGGTGCCGCCCTGCCCTCCCCCGACCAGGCTCGGTCCATGCTGGGGAAATGGGGCTATCCCGTGGGCGTCGGGGCGACATGGGAAGCCGCCGACCGCAACGCCCTCGAGGCCTTCCAAAGGAGGTACCGTCCCTCGCGGGTCGACGGCATCCTGGACGGCGAGACAACGGCCATCCTCAGGGTCCTTCTGGCCGCCTATCCCGACTCCCCATGACACGCCAACCCCTGCCCGGCCTTCGCGGCCCGCGCGACGCCGTTCGCGGTCTCGTCCATTTTCCCAGGATGATCGACAAGGCCAGGCTGCACGCGCGCGGGCTCCTGCCGCCGGCCTACGTCGGCGCCCTTGGCCGGGGCTTCGACCGCAGGGTTTGCGAGCTCCTCCGGGTGGACTACCGGCTGCTGGCCGACCACGCCGCCTCCCATCCGGAGCTGGGCGACGAATCCCTCCTCGCCTGGGCCGAGGAGCGCGGGCGCAAGCCGACCGAGGGCGACATCGAGGTGCTCAGCGACTTCCTTCGCAAGCGCGGCTGGAGAGACGACGCGTCGGACAAGCTTGGGCAGGCGATCGCCGAGGCGGGCTATCCCCGGGACGGGAGCATCGCCACCTTCTTCGACTTCATCGACCACGACGAGGGCCGCCCACGGCCTCCCGGCGCCTAGCTGCCCGGCTTGGCCCGACGAAGCAGCGACGTGAGCACATCCCTCTCCGGATAGCCGAACTGGGCGAGCAGCCAGGCGTAAAGCCCCCCGCCGAGGAGGGCGCCGAGGGACATCGTGAGGAGGAGAAGCGGCTTGGGCGACATCATCCCGTAGAGGTGGTCGGCGAACCAGCGCTGGCTCTGGTAGGCGACCGCCGCCATCACGAGCGAGGCGACCATCACGTGCAGGAGCGGCTTGACGAGATCCTCCGCCCCGTACGCGGGCTCGGCTCGGACGAGGCTTCGGCGCAGCACGGCGTATTGCCAGGCGGCCGAGGCCAGGTTGGCCCAGGCAAGCCCCTCCACGCCCAAGGGCTGGGCCAGCGCCGCGGAGAGCGCCGCGTTGACCGCCAGGGCGTGCACCGCCGCGCGCAGGGTGAGGTCGGCGCGCCCCACCACGGTCAGGGCCCGGGCGGCCAGCGCCGAGAGCGCGTACAGGGGCATGGCGGCGGAGAAGAGCACGAGCAGGCCGGCCGAGTTCTCGACATCGACCGGCGTGAAGCGGCCGTATTGGAAGAGCACCTCGAGCACCGGCTGGGCGAACACCGCCAATCCAAGCGCGGCGGCGATGTTGACCGCCATGACCAGGCGGACACCGCGCGCGTAGTTGCGACCGAGGGCCTCCCGGTCGCCCTGGGCCTTCGCCAAGGCGAGGGCCGGGAAGATCACGGTGGCGATCGAGACCGAGAAGAGGCCCACCGGCAGCTCGGTGACCCGGTTGGCCACGTGGTAGTAGGTCAGCGCGGCGTCATCCAGGCCGAAGGCCAGCAGCCGCGAGACCAGCAGGTTGAGCTGCAGCACACCGGCCCCCAGGAGGGCCGGCAGGAAGGTCGCCCTCAGCTCGGACCAGGCGGCGGCGTCCGGGACGCCGCGCGCGGGCCGCCAGCCGAGCCGGCGCAGGCCGAGCAGCGGGATGAGCAGCTGCAGGGCGCCACCCACCACGGTGGCCGCGCAAAGCACGCGGGCCTGGCCGAGCAGGTCGTCCGGGGAGACGGCGGGGCCGATCCAGGCCATCGACGCGATGAGGCAGAGGTTGAGGCAGCCGGCGGCGATTTCCGCGAGTCCGAAGCGCCCGAGGAGCTGAACCGAGGCGGTGACCAGCGCGGCGGCGCAGACCAGCGGCAGGTAGGGCATCGTCCACACCGTCAGCTCCGCGGCCAGGGCGGAGCGTTCCTCGAGCAGCAGCGACGCGGCCAGCGCCACGCCCATGCCGAGCAGCGCGACGCCGCTCAGCCAAGGCAGGACCCGGCCGAGCACATGGTTCAGGAAGGCGAGCGCCGCGGGCTTGCCTTCCCGCTCCAGTTTTCCCGCCAGGGGCGGGACGAGCGCGGATGACAGGGCGCCCTCGCCCAGCAGCCGGCGGAAGAGATTGGGAATCTGGAACGCCAGGAGGAAGGCCGAGGCCACCGCGCCCGCCCCGAAGGTCGCCGCCATCAGCTGGTCGCGGAACAGCCCGAGCACGCGCGACACCAGGGTCCACGACGCCGTGATGGCCATCGACCGGTACTGCCGCGACTGCTCCGACATCGCGATGGGTCAGGGCTGGACGGCCCCGAAGCCCTCCTCCAGGACGGCGCGCATCGCCGGCACCAGGTCGCCCCGCGGCACCTCGGCCTCGGAGCGGCTGGCGAGCTCGCGCACCTTGGCCACGCCCCGCGCCACCTCCTCTCCCCCGTAGACCAGGGCGAACCGGGCGCCGGCCGACTCGGCGGCCTGCATCAGCTTCGGAAACCGTCCGTCGCGAAGGTTGTACTCGACGCGCATGCCGGCCGACCGCAGCGCGGCCACGTCGCGCAGCGCGGCCTCGCGGGCGTCGGCGCCGAGGATGGCGACGAAGAAGTCGGGGCCCTCCGCGTAGGAAGGCAGCAGGCCGCGCGCCTCGAGCAGGTTGGCCACCGTCACGTCTCCCATGCCGAAGCCGACCGCGGGCATGGCGGGTCCGCCCATCCGTTCAATCAGGCCGTCATAGCGTCCGCCACCGGCCAGGGCGCGCTGCTCGCCCTCGGCGTCAAAGGCCTCGAAGACAAACCCGGTGTAGTAAGCGAGACCTCGGACGATGCCGAGGTCGACCCGCACCAGGTCGCCCACGCCGAGGCCGGCGAGAAGCCCGAGCAGCTCGCGCCACTCGGCAAGCCGGGCGGCGACGGCGGGGTCGGCGCCCGCGGCGGCCTCGAGCTCGGCGAAGGACCGCACGGCGGCGAGGCGACGCGACTCCGCGAGCACGCGCGCGGGGTCGGCGGGGGATCCCGCGAGGGCGGACGTCACCTGGGCAAGCAGCTCGGCGTCGGTGGATCGCCCAAGCTTGTCGACGGCGCCGAGCACCGCGGGGGCCGCCTCGTCCGGGACGCCCAGGGCGGCGAGCACGCGGAACCAGAGGGTGCGGTCGGACAGGCGGATGGCGAAGCTGTCGCGGCTGAGGCCGAAGCCAAGCAGGCACTCGGCGCAGAGCGCGATGACCTCGGCGTCGGCGCCCGGGCCGGCCTCGCCGAGCAGGTCGGCGTTGAGCTGGTAAAAGGCGCGCAGCCGCCCCTTCTGCTGCTTCTCGTAGCGATAGCACTCGCCGATGGCGAACCAGCGGATGGGCTTCGGGAGCGCGTTGGCCCGCGCCGCGACCAAGCGCGCGAGCGTCGGCGTCATCTCGGGACGGAGCGCGACCGCGCGCTCCCCCTTGTCCGTGAAATTGAACAGCTGGCGGACGATCTCGTCGCCGGACTTGGCCGTCAGCAGCTCGAGCGGCTCGAGGACGGGGCCTTCCCACTCGCGAAAACCGTGTCGGCGACAGGCCCGGCGCCACACATCCTGGATGTGACCGAGTCGGGCGCGTTCCTCCGGATAGAAGGCGCGGAAGCCGGGGAGGGACTCGAACTTGGACATGCCGTGGCCCGCGCGCTCAGGCGGTGGGAGGTGTGCCGGAGTCGGGGGACGGTGCGGAGGTCCCGGACGCGCCGTCGCCGCCGAGATGCTGGTAGCGTGCGAGGTCGTTCTCCCTGAGGGCCTTCTTGAACTCCTTGCCGGCCTTGAACTTCACGACCGCCCGGCGGGGGATGACGACATCCGTCTCGGGGCGGTTCGGGTTGCGGCCGATGCGGCTCTCGCGGACCTGGACCTCGAAGACGCCGAAGTTGCGGAGCTCGACATCCCGTCCCTCGAGCAACGCCTGCTGGATGATCTCCAGCGTGCGCTGGACCGCGTCGCGAATGGCCTTCTGGGGATGGTTGGTCTCCTCAAAGATGCGCAGGACGATTTCGCGCTTGGTGAGATTGGCGGGCTTTTGCGGCATGGAGGAATCGGTTGACGAAGGCCATCGAAGCACGGAAGGCGTGCTTGGCAAGTCTCCTAAATGCTTGCTGGGACGAATCTTGCGGGCACCCCGGCGCGAGGTCGGCCTTATTCGACGTTTTGCACCTGTTCGCGGATACGCTCAATCTCGACCTTGGCCTCGAGGACGGCCTGGGTGGTGGGTATCTCGGACGCCTTGCTGCCGACGGTGTTGGCCTCCCTCAGGAGCTCCTGGGTCAGGAAATCGAGCGTGCGCCCGGGCGCGGGCGAGTCCAGCAGGCCCCGCCCCTGGGCCAGGTGGCTGCGCAGGCGGGTGATCTCCTCCGAGATGTCGGACCGGTCGGCGTGAAGCGCGAGCTCCTTGAGAACCCGATCGTCCGAGGGATCGAGCTGCAAACCCAGGTCGGCGAGACGGCGAAGCAGGCGGTCCCGCTGGCGGGCGGGGCCCTGCGCGGCCGAGGATTCCATCCGGGAGACCAGCTCGGCGAGGGTGGAGAGGCGGCGGGCGAGATCGGCGGACAGGGCCTCGCCCTCGCGGGCGCGGGAAAGGTCGAGGGCCTCCAGGGCCGCCCGGCAGCACGCGAGGACCGACTGGCGGGCGGCGTCGTCGAGGGGCGGGACGGCTCCGGTCTGCCGTTCGCTCAGCCTGAGCAGAACCTCCCAGTCCGGCTCGCCCGGGATGCCGTGGGCGTGCGCCAGCTTCCGCAGATGGGCGAGGGGCTCGGCGAGATCAGGGGTGCCGTCGGGAATGTCCAGGGAGATTCGCAGCGTCACCTTGCCGCGCTGGAACATGCCGCGGGCAAGCGCGCTCAGCTCGGCCTCCATCCCAGCCCAATCGCCGGGCGCATGCACGGTCACGGCCAAGCCTCGCTGGTTGACGGAGGAGGCCTCGGCGACAATCAGCGACCGGGCGAGGGGGGCGGTGGCGCGCCCGAAGCCCGTCATGGAGCGCAGGCCGGGCATCAGAGCTTGATCTCAACCCCCATCGCGCGCGCGGCGGACCAGACGTCCTTGTCGCCCCGCCCGGAAAGGTTGATGAGAACAACCTTGTCCGCCGGGAGCTCGGCGGCCCGGCGGAAGCCCCACGCCAGCGCGTGGCTCGACTCGAGGGCGGGAATGATGCCCTCGGACCGGGACAGCAGCTGGAAGGCGTCCAGCGTCTCGTCATCCGTCGCATAGCCGAAGCCGATCCGGCCCGCGTCGTGGTAATGGGCGTGCTCCGGCCCGACGGCGGCGTAGTCGAGCCCCGCGGAGACGGAATGGGTTCCCTCGATCTGGCCCTCGGCGTCCTGCAACAGGTAGGTCATGCAGCCCTGGAGCACGCCAACCCTCCCGCCGGCGAAGCGGGCGGCGTGCTCGCCGCGGCGAATGCCGCGTCCGCCGGCCTCGACGCCGGTGAGCCGGACCGAGGGCTCGTCAAGGTACTCGAAGAACGAGCCGATGGCGTTCGAGCCGCCGCCGACGCACGCGACGACCTCGTCGGGAAGCCGGCCCTCGGCCTCGAGCATCTGGGCCTTGGACTCGATCGAGATGATGCGGTGGAAATCGCGGACCATCATCGGATAGGGGTGGGAGCCGTAGGCCGTGCCGAGGATGTAATGGGTGTCCCTCACGTTGGTGACCCAGTCCCGCATCGCCTCGTTGACCGCCTCCTTGAGCGTGCGCTGGCCAGCCCCCACGCCCCTGACCTCCGCGCCCATCAGCCGCATGCGATAGACATTGAGGGCCTGGCGCTCCATGTCCGCCTCGCCCATGTAGATGACGGCCTTCAGGCCGAACCGCGCGCAGACGGCGGCGGTCGCCGTGCCGTGCTGGCCCGCGCCGGTCTCGGCGATGATGCGCGTCTTGCCCATCCTGCGGGCCAGCAGCGCCTGCCCGATGACATTGTTGATCTTGTGCGCGCCCGTGTGGAGCATGTCCTCGCGCTTGAGGTACAGCTTGGCGCCGCCCAGGTGGCGGGTCAGCGACTCCGCCAGGTAGAGGCCGGTGGGCCTTCCGGCGTAAATCCTCAGGAGCTTGGCGAACTCGGACTGAAACACGGGGTCGCGGCGAGCCTCGTCGTAGGCTCGGGAAAGCTCGAGCAGCGGCGTCATCAGCGTCTCGGGCACGAACATGCCGCCGTAGGACCCGAATCGGCCGCGCGGGTCGGGAAGTCGGAAGCGGGGCTCGGGGCCCGGAACGAGCGAGGAGAGGGTTTGCACGGGGATGACGGCCCAAGGGGTAGGCGAACTCCCGGATTAGGCAAGCGAGAGGGATGGCCCGCCTCCGATGTCGACTCCAGCCGGGGCTTGTCCTACGGCAGGGGTGCCATGCGCCCCCTCAGCTGCCTCCTGGTCGCGCTCGCGGCCCTCGCCCGCGGGGCCGGGGAGGAGCATGCCGCCGCGGACGTCCGGGCCGACTTCACCCCTGTCCGCGCCGTGGTCACCGGCGTGGTCGAGGGCGCGACCGAGTTTCTCCCCGTGTCCTCGACCGGGCATCTCATCCTGTCGAACCGGGCGCTGGGCGTGAAGGCCGACCCCGAGGCGACGGTGAGCGGCGTGACCGACCGCAAGGGACGTCCCGTCTCCCTCAAGCGGGCGGCCGACGACTACCTGGTGATCATCCAGGTCGGGGCCATCCTCGCCGTGGTGGCCGCCTTCTGGCGCCGCTTTCGCAACCCAAGCCCCCGCGTCGCCCTCGCGACGCTCGTCGCCTTTCTTCCCGCCGCCGCCCTCGGCCTGCTGGCCAAGGATTGGATCGAGCGCGCGCTCTTCGACCCGGTCGTCGTGGCGTGGGCCCTGCTCGTCGGCGGGCTAGCCATGCTCGTGTTTGATCGAATCTACCCCCGGTCCGAACAGCCCGGACACGACGAGTTGGAGGTCATCTCGCTGCCCCAGGCGTTCCGCATCGGCTGCTTCCAGTGCCTGTCGCTCATCCCCGGCACCAGCCGCTCGCTCGCGACGCTCCTCGGCGGAAGGGCGACCGGGCTCTCGCACGCGGCGGCGGCGGAGTTCTCCTTCCTGGTCGGCTTCGTCACGCTGACCGCCGCTTCCGCCTACAAGGCATGGCAGCTGGGACCCGCCTTGGCCGACATCTACCCCGTCGGGCCGGCCCTGCTCGGCCTGGCGGTCGCCTTCGCCGTGGCCTATGCCACGGCGGGTTGGCTGGTCCGCCACCTGCAGCGACGCGGCTTCGCGCTTTTCGCCTGGTACCGGATCGTGCTCGGCGGCGGGCTTCTCATCGCCTGGGCCGCCTTCGCCTGAGGAGGCAAGCCTCAGTTCCTTCCCGGGACGAAGGGCTGGGCAAAGGCTTCCTTGAAGTCGAACACGTTGCTGAAGTCGGCCGGGCTGTCCTCGTCGGATTTCCCGAAGAAGCCGCCCTCGATGAGGTTGAAGACGATGTTGCCCACGTCGGAGGTCTTCCGCACCCCCCAGTTGGCCAGCAGCGGGTAGGCCATCGGGCCGTAGGCCTCGAGGCAGTGATGGCGGAAACCCTCGAGCATCTGGGGACCGCTGACGTGGCGGCTGCGGGCGCTCGCCTTCGCGCCCTTGCGCGGCTCGCCGTGGACGGACCGCTGCGCCTGGTCCAGGCCGAGACGCACCGCATGGTACGCCTGGGCGCGATAGCGCGGATCCTTGGCGACGCACGCGCGGATGACCTCGTCGATATCCATCTCGCCAACCTAGCATCCTCGTCCTTCCGGGAAAGCAAAAAGGCCGCGTCGCCTGACCGGCCGGCGGGCTTGCCGCCCATGGTAGCATGGTGCCCATGCTCGGCGCCATCGCGGGTGACATCATCGGCTCGGTCCATGAGTTCACGCGCAACCGGCGCGACGACTTCACCCTCTTCGTCGAGCGCAGCTCGCCGACCGACGACTCCCTGCTCACCTGCGCGGTCGCCTTGGCCTGCCTCGACGCGTCGGTCGGCTACGCCGGGCGCCTCGTGGAGGCCTATCGGCTCGCCGAGTCCTCGCCCGGCGGCGCGCCCCTCGACCCCTCCTGGGGCAACGGCTTCCGGGACTGGGCAAGCGAGGGCGGCGCGCGCTCCGGGGATTCCCTCGGCAACGGCGCCGCCATGCGCGTCTCGGCGATTGCCTGGGCCCACGATGAGGAGAGGGAGGTGCTTCGCCAGGCCCGCCTGAGCGCCCTGCCCTCCCACGCGCACCCGGAAGGTGTCCGCGGCGCCCAATGCGCCGCGCTGGCCACCTTCGTCGCGCGGACAACCCGCGACCCGGCAAGGGTCCGCCAGGCCGCGGAACGGTTTTACGGTCCCCTGCCCTCCCTGGACCAGCTGCGTCGCGAGCATCGGTATGACGAGACCTGCCCCGTCTGCGTCCCGGCGGCGATGGCGATCGCGGCGGAGACCGCGGGCTATGAGGCCTGCGTCAGGGCGGCCTGCTCCATCGGGGGCGACGCGGACACGCTCGCGGCCATCGCGGGCGGCGTCAGCGAGGCCCTATGGGGCGTTCCGGCGCCGATCGCCGAGGAGGCCCGCCGACGATTGGATGTCGCCTATCCCTGGGCGGCCCGCGTCCTCGAGCGCGGTCGCTCCGAATGGGAAATTCCCTGAGGGAACCTCCCCTCGCCGCGCGGGGTCGGAGCAAGCGCATGAGGATCCTACCCCGGTTCTTACCCCTCCTGGCCTTGCTGCTTCCGGCCGTCACCCCGGGGCAGGACGTCCAGCGCCTGCTCGCCTCCTGCAATGTCGAGTGGTCCACGCCCTCCGAGGGTCCCGAGGGAAGCATGCCCCTGCCCGGCGCGTCAGGCGCCGGCGCGAACGTCTGGTTTTCCCAAGGTGAGCTGAGGCTCTACCTCGCCCACAACGGCGCCTATGACGCCGACGAGGTGCTGCGCAAGCTGGGCGCGCTCCGCATCAGGGTCGAGGGCATGGATTTGGCCAAGCCGGCGACATTCTCGCAGGTGCTCCGGCCATCCGACGGCACGCTCATCATCAAGGCGTCCACGGCCGACGGGGCGGACGTCGAGCACCGCCTCTGGTTCGGCGGCGAAACGCTGGTGATCGAGACCCGCTGCTCCCGACCGGCGGCCCTGGAGGTCGCCTTCGGCAGCTGGAGAGCCAACCCCGCGGTGCGGGGCGACGACCAGGTCGACCTGACCGAGGGAGCGCTGCTCTATTCCCATCGCAACACCCAGGCCAGGCGCACCCGGCAGCTCGCGGCTGAGCAAGGCGTCGACCTCGCCAAGCTCGACTCACCCGCGGCGGAGCGCGTCTACGGCTGCGCCATCGTCGGCCGGGCGGGCCTTGCCTGGCGCAGGCCGGTGGAGGCCAAGGGGGCCCGCTGGCAAGGTCATGAGTGGGTCGCCACCTCGGCCGCCGCCCGCGAGCACACGCTGGCCGTCACCTTGGGCGCCGCGCGCAAGCTCGACCCCGAGCTGCTGGTGAGCCGGTCGCGGACCGTCGCCGACGCCGAGGTCACCCCCACCATCCGGCGGACGGCTGACCAGAAGTGGGAGGAGTTCTGGGGCCGGTCCTTCGTGTTCGTCCAACCCAAGGCCGGGAACTCCGACCCCCGCTTTCAGGCGGGGCGCAACTACGCGCTGCGACGCTTCATGGATGCCTGCAACCAGAGGGGCGAGCTCCCCCTCCGGCCCAACGGCGGCATCTTCACCGTCGACGCCGCGGTCGCGTCCTTCCCGGCCGGGCTCGACCAGCCCTCCCTCGGCAAGCCGACGCCCCGCGACCCCGATGCGCGCCGGGGCGGGCAATCCTTTGTCGGGCAATCCCTGCGCTGGGCCGGCTGGGCGGCGGGTCCCGACGGCGATTCCGACCTGCAGGAACCGCTCCTTCGCTTTTATCGCGACCGTCTCGCCGTGGCCCAGGCGAGGGCGAAGTCCTTGCGCGCCGAGGGCGCTGTCTTCACCGAGCGAATGTCCCTCGCCGGCCTGACCGACGGGGGCGCGACGCCCGAGGGCCTCTCGCGCCAGCCCCAGTTGGTCCACCATTTCAGCTCCGGACTCGAGCATGCCTGGATGGCAGTGCGGTCTCAGCAGCTCTACGGGCGCGAGCTCAAGGCCGACCTCCCGTGGATTCTCGGCCAGATACGGTTCGTGGAGACCTATCAGCCGCCCGGCGCACCCAAGCCATCGCCGAAGGGGCAGGCCGGCAAGGACACCGATCGGCTGGTCATCGCCAACGGCAACGCGCTCGAGGCTGTCTCCGGCGCCACGAACCCCGCCCCGTTGGTCGCCGCCCTCCACGCCCTCGTCCCGGCGCTGATCGCCTCGCCCGAGGTGTCCGAGAAGGACAAGGCGACGCTGCGCGCGCTGCAGCCCAGGCTGCCCCTGATTCCCCGTCTCCAGCGCGGCGACCAGGTGGTTCTCGCGATGGCCGACCGCTGGACCCGACAGCACCTGCCGGATGAGACGCCCGAGCTCCACGCCCTTTGGCCCTACCGACTGGTCGGGCGCATCGAGCCCGAGACACAGGACCTGGCGCTGGCAACCTGGGAAAAGGCCGGGCTCGCCTGGGACGGGCGCACGGAGCGCACCGAGCGACGCTCCGACTTCTCCGGCAGCGCCTCGCTGGCCTACGCCGCGTCGCTCGGGCTCGCCGAGGAGTGCGGCCGCCGCGCCCTGGCCAAGCTCGCCGACGCCTCGTCACCCGCGCGCTTCAAGGGCTTCGCCGGCCCAGGCCGGGAATGGATCCCGGACCAGACCTGGTCCGGCAGCGGGCGCGTCGGCATGCAGGAGATGCTCCTGGATTGCGAGCCGGGCGCCGAGGGTCGCATCCTCCTCCTGCCCGCCTGGCCGAAGGACTGGGATGTGACCTTCCGGCTGCGCGCCCCGGGCAACACGCGCGTCACCTGCGTGGTGGAGTCGGGCAAGATCGAGAGGCTGATCGTGGATCCGCCATCCCGGCTCGAGCAGGTGGTGGCCGGCCCCGGCTGGCGGCTTCCCGAGACGCGCCGCTAGATCCGGTCCCAGCGCTCCAGGTTGCAGGTGAAGCCCCCGAGGTCCACCGGCTCGGATGAGACCAGGCGCAGGCGCGCGTCGGGTTTCTCGACCTTCACGGGGTTGACCATGACCAGGCGGCCGCCCGGACGCAGCACCTCGGCCGCGACCGAGAGGAAGTCCCGGTAGAGCCCGCCCAGGTCGTCGATCCTCACGCGGCGCCCCATCGGAGGGTTGGAGATGACCAGCGTCACGCCGCCTCGCGCGAGACCCGGCACGCGGGCGAACTGGCGGAAGTCGGCCGCGACGAACGCCGAGCGCGGCCCGGACAGCTTGGCCGCCGCGAAATTGCGGCGCGCGACCTCGACCGCGCGCGCGTCCAGGTCGGTGCCGATCACCGCGTCGACGCCGCCGAGCCGGGCGCGCTCGACCAGCTCCTGGGCGGAGCCGCAGAAGGGATCCCAGGCGACCTCGCCCGCGAACGGCCCGGCCAGCCGGGCCAGCGCGGCCGCCAAGGGCGGGTGGGAGGCGGCGGGGACATCGCCGAGGCGGTGGGCGAACCGCGGGTCGGGAACCAGCCGCGGGCGGAGCTCGACCTTCGCGCCGCCGTCGATGGACAGGATGTCGACCGACCACGGCGCCTCGCGCGCGTCATTGAGCAGGGAGGAATTGAGCCGGTAGGCCTCCGAGGCGATCGCCTGGAGCAGCTCGGCGTCGCCCAGCGAGGGATCCAAGTCGATCCGATAGCGGGGCACGCCCTCGCCGAAGGCGTCGAGGATGGCCCGGCACCGGGGCGAGGCGATCGCCTGGGCCAGGGGGACGATGGCCGCGCTCTCGCTTCGGGCCCTGACCTCCCCGAGGGGGAAGGCGAGGTCCGACCATAGCCGGACCTCGAGCAGATCGGCGAACGCGATCGGGCCCGAGGGCGAGGCCTCGACCCAACCCTCGCCGCGCCCGGAGACGGACATGCGATCGCGCAGGGTCTCGGCGATCTCCTCCGCCAGAAGCCGCTCCAGACCGGCCCGACAGCGGAAGCGGACGCGCTGCCCGGCCGGCTCGCGCAGGACACCGTCGAGCCTGACATGGCCGAGACCGACGCTCCTCGCCGCGCGGGCGCGCAGGGCCGACTCGGGCAGCGGAAGGGAGCGGGCGAGCGGGGATTCCAGCGTGGCCTGGCCGCCGACCTTGCGCAGGGCCTCGGCCAGGGCCTTGCGCTCGCGCTCGCCCTCCGCCGACTCGAGCCGCCCCAGCAAGCCCTCCTCGGCCGCGCGGTCGTCGCCCAGCTTCGGCAGCGCGGCCGCGGCGTAGCGGCGGATCTTCTCGGAGGGGTCGGAAAGCAGGCCGCGGATCCACGCGCGCGCCTCGGACTTCTGCTCCTCCGTCCCGCGCTCGGCGAAGGCGACGCCAACCGCCCTCACCACTGCGGCGCGGCGCGAGCGCTCCGGCTCGGCCAGCTTGGCCAGGCCCGCGACGTCCTCCGCCCAAAGCAAGGAGCAATCCTTGGAGCGAAGTCGGCGGTAGAGCTCGTTGTCGGCCTTCATGAGCGACAGTCAGCCCCGACCTTGGGCGAAGGGGAAGGATGAACCTTGGGCAGTGGGAGTCCCATCGGGAAGCCTGCCGCCTCCCTCAGGCAGCCGAGAGGGCCATCGCGAGCGCAAGAAGCGCCGCCGCGACGACCAAGGCCGCCCATAGGACCGCCTTGGCAAACTGGCTCCAACCCACGGGCTGCCATTTCAAGCCGCGGTCAAAGTCGGCATCCCCCGAAAGGTACGCGGCGAACACGCGCTCGGCGACTGGCAAGGGCACCTCACCGCGGGCGGCAAAGACGCCTCGACCCGGCCCCTTGTCCTTGCTCAGGCGAAGCAAGCCCGGCTCCGAACCCGCAACCGCCTGCAGATTCTCGCCGCTCCCCCTCTCGAGAAGGAGCGCGGGCGAGGCCGAGCCGGCTGTGGCGCGGAGCTGGGTGAGCATCTCGCCCTCGGTCGGGTTGGTCAGCTCGACCTCGCCGCAGGTCAGCCGGCAGCTGGGATGGAAATTGCGCACAGATGTTGACGCTGACCGATTGCGCCCGGTTGCTCAAACCGAATCGAAGAGCACGAATCCGGAGTCCCCACCTTATTCCCCACGATGGACGCTGCCGGCTGCCCGCCCTCGCTCGCGGATTGACCGGGCCGCCCAACGCCGGCAGGGTGCCATCGCCCCGCCCCACCATGCGCCTTCTTCCCCTGCTCGCCCTCGCCCTGGCGGCCTGCTGCCCCGACAACGCCCTGCCTCCGTTCAGCGCCGCCGATGTCGTCGCCTGGGCGGAGCTCGACGCCTCCCTCGGCGGCAAGGAGCTCCCCGTCTTCGGCAAGGCCGACGGCAAGGCCGTGCTCGGCAACCGCGTGATGGCGCTCAACGGCGAGGAGCTGCACCGATTCGTCAAGGCCCACGGCTACGGCGGCCACGGCCGGCCGCTCCGCATGCGCCGGGCAGGTCCCGGCACGCTGGACGTCGAGGTCGAGATTCGCGGCAAGGACGGCGCCAGGATGATTCTCCTCCTCAGGTCCGACGGCGGCCCCCAGGGAGTCGGCTGAGAATCCCCAGCCACTGGTGGTCGGGGCGAGAGGATTCGAACCTCCGACCTCTTGTACCCGAAACAAGCGCGCTAGCCAGACTGCGCTACGCCCCGAACCAGTGAGACCCGACACTACGGGACGACCGCCGACCCCTAGCAAGGAAAATTGGGCCGCCCCGTCCCATCATTGGCCTTTAACGCCGCCGGGCGAAGGCTAGCATCCCCCCATGTCCGAGCGCGCTTCCAGCCTGATCCAAGTCCGCCTGAACCAGGCAAGCCAGCTGTTCAACTCCATGGATCCCTCCCCCTTCCACGAGAGGGACCTCGACCACGACGCCGAGCAGTTCATCGTCGGCTGGGCGCGCGAGGTGCCGCCCCACCACGAGCTGAGCGTCCGCGTCACCCTCAGGGAGTGCCGCGACCCCGCCACCATCGGCCTCATCCAGGACTCGATCCGAAACTATTTTCGCGACCGGGCGAGCCAGCTCGACCGGGACCTCAGGATGCTGCTCTCGGAAGGCCGCACCAGCCTGATCATCGGGTTGGGCTTCCTGGCCGCCACCCTCGCCATCAGCCGCCTCCTGCCCCCCGACGCGGCCTGGGCGAGCTATGTCCGGGAAGGGCTCCAGATCTGCGGCTGGGTCGGGATGTGGCGCCCGATCGAGATCCACCTCTACCGCTGGTGGCCGATCCGCCGCGAGGCCGAGCTGCACCGCCGCATCGCGCGGGCGCCGGTCGAGGTCGCGGTCCAGCCCTGACTCACCTCGGCACCGTCCCGAACCCGACCGGACGGAACACCGCCTCGGGGTCGAAGAAAGGCACATAGCCGTGCGGCGCGCTCTGGGCCCTGATCAGCTCCTGGACGTCGGGCGGGCAAGGGCCCACCTGGAACACCGGCGGGATACCCGCGGGAGGGATCTGGCCTCCCTTGCGGTGCCAGCTAGCGCCCTTCCAATCGAGAAAGAGCCCGCAGGCGTAGACGCCGCCCGACTCGCCCAGGATGATGGTCAGGTCGACGGTCTCCCCCTTGCGCAGGCTGAACCAATCCCCCCAGACGTTGGTGCCGTTGAAGGTCTTGATGTTGCCCGCCAGCGCCCCGGGAATCGGTTCGGTGGACGGGTTCCACCTGGTGTAGTACTTGGACGGCGGCGCGTGGTGCGTGTAGCGCCGGCTGCCGTCGAAGACCACCTTGCCGTTGACGAGCACCACGATGACGTTGTCGCAGCCACCCACGAACCGGAACTGGTCGGCGAAGGGCGCGGCCGCCTTGCCCCGGTAAACCGCCAGCCAGTGGACCGGTCGCACCTCCTTCTCGACCCCGAAGGCCTTGGGCGCCTCGGCGGCGCTCATGAAGGGGTGGACGAAGGTCGAGGAGACCAGGGTGGTGTCGGCCTTGAAGTACTTGGCCAAGGCGCGGTTGGCGTCGCCCTTCATCCGGATGACGGACTCGATCGCATCCAGGTACTCCACCATCGCCTCGGCGCTGTAGCCGTAGTCGCGCGGCACCCCGCGGTGAACGAGGGGCTGCCCCTTGCGGTCCAGCTTGATGTCCCAGAATTCCCCAAGCAGCCCGCCCGTCGCCGTCTTGCTGCCGAACACCGAGACGAAGTTGCGCGAGTTGCCGACGCCGACGCCCAATCCAGCCCCGATGCCCCCGCCGGCGCCGCCGCCCAGGCCCTTCGAGGAGCCGCCCCCCGCGAGTCCGGCCATCAGCGAAGGGGACGCGGTCGTGGGCAGTTCCGGCAAGGCGACCGAGGCCGTGGCTGACTTGGTCGTGATGCGCGCCGAGCTGCGGGCTAGGTTCTGGGCGTTCCGCGGCTGCATCCTGTGCTCGAAGGCCTTGGGCCGCTCGCCCTTCGACCCTCCCCCGGAGCCGGTGGCGAACGTCTCGGGGTCGGTCTTCGCCTCGTCCGTGATGGTGACGATCACCCAGGCGGCGAAGAGAAGGAGCAGGCCGCCGTGGATGACAAGCGAGGCGAGCAAGCCCTCCCCGCCCAAACGATGCCACCACCCCCGACGCGGCCGGTCGAGGGGGGGCTTGGGGCTTAGGCCCTTGGGCGGGGTTGGCGGGCTCGGGTCGGGAACCACCGCAGGGGTCTAGGCGCGAACTGCCCGGCCGACAAGACATTCGGGGTCGCCGCGAGCGCCTTTCGCAGACTTTTTACGGCGGAGGTTGACATCCCTCCGCGGCGACTCCAACCGTCCCCCTTTCCACGGATGCTGAACCTCGCCAATCAGTGCCTCGACCTCGCGAAGTCGCTGCTGCAGCAGAACCTCGGATCCGTCGGCGCCGATGGGCGCATCGCCCCGGTCGAGGGCGAGTCCATGCGGGCCGACGAGCCCGGTCACGTCGCCCTCGCCCTCGGCGAGTACCACCGCGCGACCAACGAGACCACCCTCGGCAAGACCGACCTCGTCGAGCTGGCCGCCCGCTGCGTCAAGGCCCAGGTCGCCATCCGCGAGGGCTCCGACAACGGCCTGGCCTACGCCTGCATGGGCCTCATCTCCTTCGGCGCCTCCAAGGACCGCAACGCCGTCTGGGACCGCCTCGACGCCGCCACCCGGGCCGACATCGCGGAGCGGCTCGCCGTCGGCTCCACGCACGACAACCACTTCCAGGCCTTCGACATCGCCAAGGCCGTCTGCCGATTCTCGCTCGGCATGACCGAACGCGACGAAACCGGCGCCCTGGTCGACCGGATGGTCGACGGCATCGCCGCCAACGGCACCGGCGGCCTGCTCGACGACGCCCCCGCCGCCAAGGGCACCGGCGCCCTCGGCGGGTGCTACGACCTCTACGGGCTCGTCGCCCTCATCCTCGCCCGCCAGGCGCTGCAGCTGCACGCCAATCTCGCGGTGCGCGACGCCAAGCTGCCGCGCCTCCGGACCCACGGCGAGAAGTACGTCCGCATCCTGCTCGACGCCACCCGCGAGGACGGCATGGGCTGGTCCTACGGCCGCGGCATCGGCGCCTACGGCCAGATGCACCCCATCTCCGTGCTCCTGCAGGCGCTGCGCGACAAGTGGGTGCCGGCCGACAAGGAGACCCAGGCGCGCGACCTCGTCCGCCGGCTCTTCACCTGCTTCTTCGGCTCCTACGTCGACCTCGAGCACGGCGTCCTCGTCATCCGCGACGACGAGCGCGACACCATCCCCGGCCACACCACCCGGATGGCCAACATCGACGCCGCCCGCTACCTCTGCCAGTGGTCGAGGCTTGCCCGCACCATCGGGGGCGTCCTGCCCTCCGCCCCTCCCTCCGCGCCCTCCGTGCCCTGCCGGTACTTCCCCTTCGACCGCGGCAAGGACAAGGAACAGGGGCTGTGCGTCTACAGCGACGCCCGCAGCGGGCTCTTCGTCCAGATTCCCCTCGTCTCCGGCGGCGGTCGCGGCCTCAGCGACTCCCTCGCCTTCCCGCACATGCCCGGGGTGATGGACTGGCCCGTCGCCTCCTCCCAGCCCTGCTTCATCCCGGAGTTCCACATCGGCGAGCGCCGCATCACCCCCTCCCATTACGGTCGCAACGTGCAGGTGGCCCTGGGAACGCGCGGCGCCACCCTCTTCCGCTACGACCAGCCGGAGCTCATCGACACCGCCGAGCGGGTCGTGCCCGGCCTCGGCTCCCTCCGGGTCGAGTGGGAGTTTCTCGGCGGCAGGATGGTCGGCCGCTTCACCCTCCTTCCCCGCTCCGCCTTCGCCATCGACGCCGTCCGGCTCGCCGTCCCCATCGCCGCGCCCCATTCCCGGCTAAGCCCGCATGGCGGCTTCTCGCTCGGGGCCGACTACCACCGCTGCGAGGTCATCCGGGACGACTTCGGCTGCGCCTGGAGGGAGCTCGAGACCGTCAGCTCGGACCCGTCCCATCGCACCTGCTGGGGCAAGATCCACTATTACCAAACCCTCGGCCGCGACGTCCCCTTGGCCGTGCGCGCCGGCCAGTCGCTGGCCCTCGAGATCGCCTACGAGCCCGAGATCGTCAGGGCCTGAGGCCCTCTCAGCCCTGCCTTGCGCGCCGCCGCCGATTCGCCAACGGTGGAATCCTCCCCCATGGGCCGCTTTTACCTCACCACCGCGATCGACTACGCCAATGGCGCGCCCCACCTCGGGCACGCCTACGAGAAGGTCCTGGCCGACGTCATCGCGCGCCACCGCAGGATGCGCGGGGACGACGTCCACTTCCTCACCGGGCTCGACGAGCACGGCCAGAAGGTCGAGCAGACGGCGCGCCGCGCCGGTATCGAGCCGCAGGCCCATTGCGACGGGATCGCGACCCTCTTCCGCGGCATGCTCGGGTTGCTCGACATCTCCAACGACGATTACATCCGCACCACCGAGCCCCGCCACGTCCGCGTCGTCCAGCAGGCGCTCCAGCGGCTGTTCGACGCCGGCCTCGTCTATCGCGCCGAGTACACCGGCTTCTACTCGGTGCGCCAGGAGCAGTTCCTGCTTGAGAAGGACCGGGCGCCGGACGGCACGTGGCCCTCGATCTTCGGCGAGGTCGTGCAGCTGACCGAGGCGAACTACTTCTTCCGCCTCTCCGCGTTCCAAGCCTGGCTGGTCGAGCACCTCGAGACCCACCCCGACTTCGTCTACCCGCGTTTCCGCCAGAAGCAGGTGCTCGAGTTCCTCCGCGAGCCGGTCAACGACCTCTGCATCTCCCGCCCCAAGACCCGCCTGAGCTGGGGCATCGAGCTCCCCTTCGACCGGGATTACGTGACCTACGTCTGGTTCGACGCGCTCACCAATTACTACTCCGCCGTCGCCGACAAGGGCCTCTGGCCGGCCGACCTGCACGTCATCGGCAAGGACATCCTCGTCCCGCCCCACGCCGTCTACTGGCCCTGCATGCTCAAGGCCCTCGGGCTCGAGCCGCCGCGCCGCCTGCTCGTCCACGGCTGGTGGACCATGGGCGGGGCCAAGGTCTCGAAGACCCAGGCCCCCTCCGGCGGCGAGCCGGCGCCCAAGCCGCTCGACGCGATCAGCCTCGCCCGCGACCACGGGGCGGATCCCCTGCGCTACTTCCTCATCCGCGAGATGACGCTCGGGCAGGACAGCGAGTTCACCCTCGACCTCTTCCGGCAGCGCTACCGCACCGACCTCGGCAACGACCTGGGCAACCTGCTCAACCGCCTGCTCAACATGGCGGGCCGCTACGCCGGCGGCAAGCTGCCCGCCCCGGCCGCCGACGAGGCGCCCGAGCGCGAGCTGCGAGCCCTCTGGACGTCGACCGCCGCCAAATACCTCGCCCTCTCGGGCGACCTCCAGCTCAAGGAGTCGCTCGAGGAGCTCTGGGTCTTCATCCGCGCCCTCAACGCGTACGTCGACACCCGCGCGCCCTGGAAGCTCGGCAAGTCCGCCGACCCCGCCGACCGTCCCCGCCTCGACAGCTGCCTCGCCCATGTCGGCGAGGGCCTGCGCCTCGTGGCGACCTGCCTGACCCCCGTCATGCCGACCGTCTCCGCCCGCCTCCTCGCCGACCTCGGGCTGCCTCCCGCCACGCGGCTCGACCAAGGCCTCGATTGGTCCTCCGTCGGCGTCGGCCGGACCTTGGCGGAGAAGGACATCCTCTTCCCTCCGCTGGATCCCCCCGCAACGCCCGCCAGCTAGGCCGTCGGTTTGCCAACCGGGGCAAATCCCCAACCTTCGCCCCATGCCCCCGCGGCCTGACCAACCTGCGCGACCCGACCGGGATTGCCCGACCGCGGGCGCACGCGGCTTCCTCTCCCGCTCCTACGAGGTTCCCCATCTGGACCCGCTGGCGGTCCTCGAGACCCTCTCCCCCTGCGGTCCCAGCGCCTACCTCGAGACCCCCTCGCGCGGCGTCGCCTTCGCCGCCGGCGAGGCGGTCGCGTCCTGGGAGGGTGTCGGCCCGGGACGGTTCGCCGAGGCCGACGACTGGCTGCGCGGCCTCTCGGCATCCCTGCGGCACGCCGGGACCGCGCCCAGGATCTGCGCCCGATTCCCCTTCCACGCGGGAGGCGAGTCGAGCGGCCTCCCGTCGCGCCTCTTCCTGCCCGCCTGGCAGGTCATCAGCACGGACCGCGGCACCACGGTCGTCCTCGTCGAGACCGCCGATGAGCGCGCCGAGGCTCGCCTCGCCGCGCGCGCCGAGCGCTTCCGCCGCTTCGCCTACCGGCCGGCGGGCCCCGCCGAGCCCGACGCCCACCCCGTGCTCTCGGAAGTCGGGGGCTCGTGGTTTGTCTCGGCCGTCCGCCGCGCGACGGAGCTCATCCGCGAGGGCGCCTTCGAGAAGGTCGTCCTCACCCGCGCCTTCGACTGGCGTCGCCACCGCCCCTTCGACGCCCACGCGACCCTCCACCGCCTGCGCAGCTCCAACCCGGCCTGCCACGCCTTCCTGGCCGACACCCCCCAGGGCTCGCTGGTCGGCTCGACGCCCGAGACGCTGCTCGCCGTCGCGGACGACGCCCTCCGCACCGAGGCGGTCGCCGGGACCACCCGCCGCGGCTCGACCCCCTCGGAGGACGCGGCCCTCGCCGCCGCCCTGCTGGCCAGCGACAAGGACAACCGCGAGCACAACGTCGTGACCGCCTCCATTCTCCGGCGCCTCCGGCTGGTCGGGATCGAGGGCGAGGTCGCCGACCGACCCGAGCTGCTCCGCCTAGGCAAGGTCATGCACCTCCGCACGCCCGTGACCGCGCGCCTGCCCTCGCCGCGCCGATTCCTCGAGGTGGCCGGCGAGCTGCACCCCACCCCCGCCGTCGGGGGCAAGCCCCGCGCCAACGCCCTGCCCTACATCCCCGGCTTCGAGCCGCACGACCGCGGCCTCTACACCGGCGCGGTCGGCTGGGTCGGCGCCGACGGCCGCTCGGGGGAGCTGCTCGTGGCCCTGCGCTGCGCCGAGCTCTCCGGCAACCGCGCGCGCGCCTACGCCGGCGCGGGCATCGTCGACGGGTCCGACCCGGCCGCCGAGGCCGCCGAGACCGAGATGAAGCTCCGCACCATCCTCGACTCCCTGGCCTGAGCCGCCTCAGAGCCTCACGGGAAGCCCGGCCGAGCGGAGGTGCTCCTTGGCCTGGCGCACGGTGAAGGTGCCGAAGTGGAAGATGGAGGCGGCGAGGACGGCGCTCGCGTGCCCGTCGCGCAGGACCTCGGCGAGGTGCTCGAGGCGCCCCGCGCCCCCGGAGGCGATGACCGGGATGTCGACCGCGTCGCAGACCGCGCGGGTCAGCGGCACGTCGTAGCCGTCCTTCGTCCCGTCCGCATCCATGCTGGTCAGGAGAATCTCCCCCGCGCCGTGCTCGCGCATGCGCCGGGCCCAGTCGACGACGTCGATCCCCGTGGGGTTGCGTCCGCCGTGCGTGAAGACCTCCCAGCGCCCGGGAGCCGCCCACTTGGCGTCGATCGCCACCACGATGCACTGGTTGCCCAGGCGGCGCGACGCCTCGCGGACGAGGCCCGGGTCGCGGACCGCCGAGGTGTTGAGCGAGACCTTGTCGGCCCCGGCGTTGAGCATGGCGCGGATGTCGTCGACCGAGCGCAGCCCGCCCCCGACCGTCAGCGGCATGAACACCTGGTCGGCGGTCCTCTCCACGACCTCGATCATGGTCCGGCGCCCCTCGCTCGAGGCGGTGATGTCGAGGAAGACCAGCTCGTCCGCCCCCTGCGCCTCGTAGGCCGCGGCCACCGCGACCGGGTCGCCCGCGTCGCGGAGCTCCTCGAACCGCACGCCCTTGACCACCCGGCCGGCGTGGACGTCGAGGCAGGGGATGATGCGGACGGAGAGCGGCATGGTCGCGGGGAGGATGAAGGCGCCGGAGCCGGGGACAAGCGGCTAATCCGCCTCAGCGGGCGCGGATGACGAGGACCTTGTCCACCCGGTGGCCGTCCATGTCCAGCACCTCGATCACGTGTCCCGGGACCTCGACGCGGTCCCCCTCCTCCGGCAGGCGCCCCAGCGCCCGCTGCAGGAACCCCGCCACCGTGGTGAACCGGCCCGTGCCCTCGCCCGGGAGGGGCTGCGCAAGCGCAAGCGCCTCGCGGAACTGGGGCACCGGCAGCAGCGCATCCACCACGACCGTGCCGTCGTCGCGGCGGCGCACCCGCTGGCTGCGCACCGAGGCGAGCTCGCCCGGCAGCTCGCCCACGATGCGCTCGAGCACGTCGTTGAGCGAGACCACGCCGCGCACGCGCCCGAACTCGTCCTCCACCAGCGCCAGGTGGATCTTCTCCTTGCGGAAACGCTCGAGGAGCTGGGTCGCCGGCAGCGAGGGTGTCACGGACGGGGCCGGCGTGACCAGGTCGCGCACCACCGCCGTGCCGGCCAGCGCGAGGTTGGACCACAGGCGCTTGACCGAGACCACGCCGAGGGCGCGGTCGGGCGAGCCGCGGAAAACGGGGAACCAGGTGTGGCCCGAGGCCACGACCTTGCGCCAGTTGACCTCGTCGGTGTCGTCCAGGTTGAGCCACACCACCCGGTTCGCCGGGGTCATCAGCTGCTCCGCCGTGGTGGAGTCCAGGGCCATCGCCCCGGCCACCATGCGGCGCTCCCCCTCGTGGAAGACGCCGGAGGCGATCCCCTTGTCGATGAGGAGCCGAATCTCGTCCTCGCTCACGCCGCCCCGCGCGGCGCTCGTGGCCCCGAAGGGCCGCAGGAACATGTCGGCCACCCAGCTCATCGCCCGGATGAGGGGCGCGGCGACGCGAGCCACCCACCGCAGGGGGGGAGCCAGGAACACCGCGATGGGCTCGGGATGCTGCAACGCCAGCCGCTTGGGCACCAGCGAGGCGAAGACGATGGTCGCCGCTCCCACGGCGAAGGCCACCAGGCCCTCGGCCACCGCGCGCGCGTTCTCGGCGACCCAAGCCGCGCCAACGCCCGCCAGGTGGGGCTCCAGACGGAGCGCCAAGGGGGCTCCCGCGTAAATCGCGCCGATGACCCCCGCGAAGGTGATCCCCATCTCGATCGTCGACAGGAAGCGCGTGGGCTGGCTCAGGAGCTCGATGGCGTCCCGGGCGCCCCGGCTGCCCTGCGCGGCCCGCTGGGCGAGACGCTGCTCGTTCGAGGTGACCAAGGCGATCTCCGCCATGGCGAAGACGGCCGTGACAAGGATCGAGGCGAGGATGAGGACGATTTCCACCGGACAAACCATCACCATTGCCCGGTCGACCCGCGGCGTCAAGGATACCGCGGAAGAGCCTTGTAACCAGCGGTTTGCGGAGTGATAATACCCCATGGTCTGCGTTGTCCAACGGGTGCTGCACGCCGCGGTCGCCATCGCCGGAACCGAGGTTTCCCGAATCGGCCCCGGCCTCCTCCTCCTCGTCGGGGTTGGCAAGGACGACACCCCGGGGTCGGCCGCCAGGCTGGCCGAGCTCGTGGCCAAGCTCCGCGTGCTCGAGGACGCCGACGGGCGCATGGGCCGATCGCTGCTCGACGGCGGCGAGGCGCTGGCCGTCAGCCAGTTCACCCTGCTGGCCGACTTCGCCAAGGGGAACCGTCCGTCGTTTCACCGGGCAATGGCCTCCGAGTCGGCCCGCCCGATTTTCGACAGCTTCGTCGCCGAGCTGGCGGCAAGGCTCGGCCGGCCCGTCCGGACCGGCGTCTTCGGGGCGGAGATGCGGGTCGACCTCGCCAACGACGGCCCCGCGACCTTCACCCTGGAGGCGTGATCAATTCGCCCTTCCGTTCCCCCGCCCGCGGCGCGTAATGGCTCGCTTCCCATGAACGCAACCTTCGACGCCGTCGTGGTCGGCAGCGGCATCGGCGGCCTGAGCTTCGCGCTCAAGCTGGCCGAGGCCGGCCTGCGCGTCGGGATCGTGACCAAGAAGACCAAGTCCGACTCCAACACGAACTGGGCCCAGGGCGGCATCGCCTGCGTGACCGCCGAGGACGACAGCCTGGCCAGCCACGTCGCCGACACCCTCGCCGCCGGCGACGGCCTCTGCGACCGCTCGGTGGTCGAGGCGATCGTGGCGGCGGGGCCCGCCCGCGTGCGCGAGCTCATCGACTGGGGCGTCGACTTCGAGCGCGGGCGCGACGGCCGGCACGACCTCGGGCGCGAGGGCGGCCACACCCGCCGGCGCATCCTCCACGCGCGCGACATGACCGGCCGCGCCATCGAGTCCGCCCTGCTCCTCGCCGTCGCCCGCATGCCCGGCGTCACCCTCCTCGAGCACCACCTGGCCGTCGACCTCATCACCGACGGCAAGCTCGGCCGCGCCGACCCCGGGCGGAGCGGCGACCAGGTCCGCGGGCTCTACGTGCTCGACACCCGCGCGGGCAAGGTCCTCACCTGCGCCGCCCCCGTCGTCGTCCTCGCCACGGGCGGCGTCGGCCAGGTCTACCTCTACACCACCAACCCCGAGATCGCCACGGGAGACGGCATCGCCATGGCCCACCGCGCCGGGGCGGAGATCCGCGACATGGAGTTCGTCCAGTTCCACCCGACCGCGCTCTTCGCCGCCGACGGCACCCGCGCCCTGGTGTCCGAGGCCGTGCGCGGGGAGGGCGCCACCCTGCGCGACCTCCAGGGCCGCGCCTTCATGGCCGACTTCCACCCGCAGGGCGACCTCGCCCCGCGCGACGTCGTCGCCCGGGCCATCGACACCGTGATGAAGCGGGCCGGCTCGCCCCACGTCCTGCTCGACGCCACCCAGGTCGCCGGCGGCCGATTCGCCGAGCGCTTCCCCACCATCCACGCCTCCTGTCTCCGCGCCGGGATCGACCCCGCCCGCCAGCCCATCCCCGTGGTCCCCGCCGCGCACTACCTCTGCGGCGGCATCGCCACCGACCTCGCGGGGCGCACCGCCATCCGCGGCCTGCACGCCGTCGGGGAGTGCGCCTGCACCGGCCTGCACGGCGCCAACCGGCTCGCCTCGAACTCGCTCCTCGAGGCCGTCGTCGTCGCCCACGACGGGGCGCGGGCGGCCGCCGAGCTCGCGCGCTCCGAAGGCCCCGCCGCCGGCCTGCCCGGCTGGGTCGACGGCAGCGCCGCCGACCCCGACGAGCGCGTCGTCCTCTCCCACAACTGGGACGAGCTCCGGCGGGCGATGTGGGACTACGTCGGCATCATCCGCACCGACAAGCGCCTCGCCCGCGCCGCGAGCCGCATCCGGACCCTCGCCGAGGAGGTCCGCGAGCACTACTGGAACTTCCGCGTCGAGCCCCGCCTCCTCGAGCTCCGCAACCTGGTCCTCGTCGCCGAGCTCATCGTCACCTGCGCCCAGCAGCGCCGCGAGAGCCGCGGCCTCCACCACACGCCGGACCATCCCGGCAAGCTCCCCCAGGCGCTCCATTCCTCGGTGCGCCGCTCGCCGTGAGCCTGCGCATCGCGATGGTCGGCGCCGGCGCGGTCGGCGGCTGGTACGCGGGCTTGCTGGCCCTGGCCGGCAACGAGGTGGCGTGCCTCGCCCGCGCCGACGCCGAGACGCTGCGGCGCGACGGTCTCCTGCTGCGCGACGGGCGCGCCGAGCGCCGGGTTCGCCTCGCCGCGGTCGAGACCGACCCGAGCCGCCTCGGGCGCTTCGACCTGGTCGCGGTCGCCCTCAAGGCCACCGCCAACCACCGGCTCGCCGAGCTCGTCGAGCCCCTCGCCAAGCCCGGAGCCACGCTCCTCACCCTCCAGAACGGCATGGGCAACGCCGAGGCCCTCGCCGCGCTCCGCGGCCCCGAGCCGGTCGTGGCCGGGCTTTGCTTCGTCTGCATCAACCGCACCGCTCCGGGCGTGATCGAGAACTCCCTGCCCGGCCACATCCGGCTCGCCGCCGCCGAGGGGCCGACCCAGGCCCGCGTCCGCGCCTGCGCCAGCCTGCTCCGCCACGCCGGCGTCGACGCCAGGGAGGACGACTCCCTGGAGTCCGTCCTCTGGCGCAAGCTCTGCTGGAACATACCCTTCAACGGGCTGGCCATCGCCGCGGGGGGCCTGACCACCGACCACATCCTGGCCGACCCCGGCCTGCGCGAGCGCGCCCGGCGGCTCATGCTCGAGGTCCAGGCCGCCGCCGCGGCGCGCGGCGTTCCCTTCGGCGACGAGCACATCCGGCGACAATTCGACGTGACGGCGGGGATGGGCGCCTACCGCCCCTCGAGCCTCCTCGACTACCTCGCCGGGCGCGAGGTCGAGGTCGACCCCATCTGGACACTCCCCCTCGAGCGCGGCGTCTCGGCCGGCGCGCCGATGCCCGAGCTTACCCGCCTGCTGGCCGATATCCGGGGGCGCCTCGCCGAACGCCGCTGAATCAGCGGGCCCCCGACTCGGGAAGACCCCGCAGCAGGTTGGCCACCTCGGCGGCGACGCGGTCGCCGTTCCATTGCCCGGCCGGCGTCGTGCGGCTCGAGCGCACCGAGAACACGCGCGCGCCGGACCGGTCAAAAATGGAAATTGAGATCCCAAGACTGACCTCCTGGCGGCCCGAGGCCTGCAGGCGGCTTTCCTGATACCACGACGCGCGCACCAACGCGTCGCCACCCTCCGCATCCTGCAGCTGGTATCCCCTGACCGAGAGCGACCGGCGCAAGGCGGACTCAAGGTCGCTACCCAGCCCCGGGGAGAGTTCCGCGGCGCTGACTGCGGAAACGGAGGCCAAGGTGAGGGTGCGCACGCCCGCCAGGGGAGTGGCGGAGGAGGGACGGCTTCCACATCCGGCCAGCAGCGATGCCAACAGGATCAGGAGCAAGGGGCGGCTCATCATGGGGGTAGGCAAACAGGATGCACAGGCCGGGTCGGTCTTACAAGCAGGACCTGCGGCCGGCGCCCAAGGTGTTGACCCTGGTGGGGGCATCGCGGAAAGTCCCGCCATGTCCGCCGCCTGCCGACCGGCCGCCGTTTCCCTCGACCTGGCGGGCACCCTGCTCCACCCCCACCCCAGCGTGGGCAAGACCTATTCCCGGGTCGCCCGAGGACTCGGCCACCGCGTCGCACCCCAGGAGCTCGACCACCGATTCCCCATGGCGCTCGCCGCGCTCGCCGCGCCGGGCAGCCATCGGGAACGATGGGACGAGGTCGTGGACCGCACCTTCGGCGACACCCTTCCCCGGAGCGCGATCGGCCAGGTTCAGGAGGCGTGCTGGCAGGCGTTCGCCGAACCCTCCGCCTGGCGCCTGGCCTCGGGCGCCCTCGCCGCCCTCGCCCAGCTCAGGTTCCTCGGACTCCGGATCGGCATCCTGTCCAATGCCGACGACCGCCTCGGTCCGGTGATGGAGACCAAGGGAATTACGCCGTTCGTCGACGCCACCTGCCTCGGGGAGTCGAAGCCCTCGCCCGCCGCCTTCGCGCGCATGGCCGCCGCCCTCGGGGTCCAACCCGCCGAGATGATTCATGTCGGCGACAGCCGACGGGAGGATGCCGAGGGCGCCCTCGCCTCCGGCGCCCGCGCCATCCTCGTCGGCGAACCCAGGCCGGGCGACCCCTTCCCCTCCGTCCGCCTCCTATCCCGGGTCCCGACCCTCGTGCGCGACGCCCTGCTGGGCAAGCCCAGGGGCGGACGCCTCCGCCGCGAGGCGCGCAACCTCCTCGCCAACCTCCGCGGCCACCCCGAGGAGCGCGGCCGCTCGACCGAGCGCGAGCTCGGGACCCTCGACGCGGCGATCGACGCCGCCGTCCGGCGCCTCGGCGTCGACCGCCCCATCCCCGAGCACGCCATCAGCGCGGCCTGGGCCCGCCTCCTCCCCCCCGCCATCGCCCGCCGGAGCGCCCCCCTCCGCATCCTGCCCGACGGCAAGCTGCTCATCCACTGCGAGAGCCCCGTCGTCCGGGCCGAGGCCGCCTTTCACGCCAAGGCCCTCCTCGCCAAGGTTCGCGAGCTGCCGGGCTGTCGTCACGTTGTCGCCGTCGGGTTTGTCAGCGGCTGAGGCCCGTCCCCCCGGGGCGTCCCCGCCGTGAATAACCTTGCAACCCCCTTGGTTCCCAAGTGTATACGAACCTAGGTTTCACCATGCTCAAGCGACTGCCCGGACTGTTCACCCACGCCATCGGCATCGACCTTGGCACGGCCAACACCCTGGTCTTCCACAAGGACCGCGGCGTCGTCCTGCGCGAGCCCTCCGTGGTCGCCATCCGCACCTCGACCCGCAAGCCCATCGCCGTCGGCAACGACGCCAAGATGATGCTCGGCCGCACGCCCGGCGACATCCTCGCCCTCCGCCCGATGAAGGACGGCGTCATCGCCGACTTCGAGATCAGCGAGCACATGCTCCGCTACTTCATCGGCAAGGTCGCCAAGAAGTCCCTCTTCACCAACCTCGTCGTCGTCATCGCCGTGCCCTACGGCATCACCGCCGTCGAGAAGCGCGCCGTGATGGACTCCGCCTACCGCGCCGGGGCCGACGACGTCATCACCATCCCCGAGCCCGTCGCCTCCGCCATCGGCGTCGGCCTGCCCGTCGAGGAACCCGCCGCCTCCATGATCGTCGACATCGGCGGCGGCACCACCGAGGTCGCCATCCTCTCCCTCGGCGGCATCGTCCACGCCCGCTCCATCCGCGTCGGCGGCGACGAGTTCGACAGCGCCATCACCAACTACATCAAGCGCTCCTACAACCTCATCATCGGCGAGCGCACCGCCGAGGACATCAAGATCAAGATCGGCTCCGCCTACCCGCTCGAGCAGGAGCTCACCATGGAGGTCAAGGGCCGCGACTCCGTCACCGGCCTTCCCCGCCAGCTCACCCTCACCTCCCAGGAGGTCCGCGAGTCAATCATGGACAACCTCAACGCCATCATCGACACGGTGAAGGCCTCCCTCGAGCGCTGCCCGCCCCAGCTCGCCGCCGACCTCGTCGACCGCGGCATCGCCCTCGCCGGCGGCGGCTCCCTCATCCGCGGCATCGACCGGCTCATCTCCGAGGCCACCGGCCTCCCGGTCTTCGTCGGGGAGGAACCCCTCTGCGCCGTCGCCAATGGCACCGGCAAGATCCTCGCCAACTCCTCCCGCTGGGGCGGGGACTGAGCTGAACCGGCATGTCCGCCCCTGGCAGCCAACTGAGGGGGTCGATCACGGCCCTGGCCCTGATTCTCGTCGCCTGGGTCTTCCTTCCCGCCGCCGGGCGCCTCTTCACCCGGGAGACCTTCGCCGAGCTGCAGGCCCCCTCGCTCAACCTGCTCTCCCGCACCCGCGACCTCGTCCTGACCGCGGAGATGAAGGCCTCCGGCGCCGCCGAGCTGGCCGCCGCCGGACGCGACCTGGCCCGGGCCAACGCCGGCCTTGAGCTTCGCATCGCCGAGCTCGAGTCCGCCGCCGCCGAGAACCGCCGCCTCCGCTCCATGCTGGCCGCGCCGGCCTTCCCCGAGTTCCGCACCCTGGTGGCCCGCGTCGCCGCGCGCGAAAGCGGCGCCTGGTGGTCCAGCCTCACCATCCGCCGGGGGCGCATCGACGGCGTCCGCAAGGGTTGCCCCGTGGTCTTCGGCAACCGGGTCGTCGGCCGCGTCAGCGCCGTCCACGTCAACACCAGCGAGGTCGAGCTGGTCACCAGCCCCGGCTTCCGCTGCTCCGCGTTCATCGAGGGCGACGACGCGCCCGACGGCAGGCGCAGCATGGTCTTCGTCGAGGGGCAGGCCGCCCAGCCCTTCACCGCGCCGCGCGGCCGCGTCACCTACCTGCCCTACACCTACAGCGTGCCCGCCGGCCAGCCCGCCAGGGTGGTGACGACCGGGCTCGGCGGCCTTTACCCCGCCGGGCTCAAGCTGGGCACGCTCTCCCCCGGCCTCGAGGACACGCCGGGAGGCGCCTATCGCAACGGGGTCTTCACCCCCGCGGCCGACCTCCTCTCCCTCCGCGAGGTCGGCGTCCTCATCCCGACCCAACCCCAGCCCTACGAGGAGCTGCGATGACCCCTTCCCTCGGCTGGCTGGTCGCCCTCGCCGCCTCCTACCCCTGGCTGCTCGCCGGCGACCTGCTCGGCGACCTGCTGGCCCCTTGGCATCTCCTCGTCTTCCTGCCCGGACTCCTGCTCACCACCCCGCTGCTGCGCCTGCGTCCCTGGCAGGCGCTCCTCTTCGCCGCCTGCCTCGGTCTCGCCTACGAGTCTCGACGCCCCCTGCCGCACGGCTCGGCGGCGTTCGTCCTCATGGCGCTCGCCGCCCTCCTCCAGGCCAACCGGCACCTGCTGGTCCGGCGCAGGGCCCACCTCGTCGCGGCGGCCGCCAACCTCGCCGCCTGCCTGCTCATCCTTCCCCTGGCGTCGATCGACCACCCCGGCGAGGACTGGAGCGTCTGGCTCTGGTCGCTTCCCCTCCAGGCCGCCTTCGCCGGGCTCCTCGGGCTCGTCCTTCACCCGCTCGCCGGTTCGTTCCAGTCGGCGCTCCTCGAGCGGGCGGGCTTCCCCCAGATTCGCGAGCCATGAGCAGGTTGCCCGGCTCTTCGGTCGAGAAAATCCCCTCGGGGAGAAGCCATCGCGGGCGCATCCTCCAGCAGGCGTCCCTTTTCGCGGCGTGCCTGCTCTTCCTCGCCGCCGGCCTCGGCTACCGCCAGGTGCTCCAATCCGAGGCGTACCAGGTCCAGCACGAGCGGCAGGTTCGCCACGCCACGCTCATTCCCGGCACCCGGGGGCGCATCTTCGACCGCAACGGCTTCGTGCTCGCCGACAACCGGGTCAAGTGGAGCGTCAGCCTCGACCTCGGCAAGGTCCGCCGCGCCATCCGCGCCGAGCAGCGCCGGATCATCGCCGCCCAGAGGCTCGCCGCCCCCGCCCCCTCCCTCTACCGGCCCGACATCGAGAAGGTCCTCGCCGAGGCCCGTCGCATCGTCGCCCAGCGGCATCTTGACCGGGTCAACCGCGCCCTCGGGGAACCGGGGCGCCCCGCCGCCTTCCGAGTCAACGAGGTCGCGCTCGCCCGCCATGTCCGCGACCGGCGCCCCTTCCCCTTTCCCCTCATCCCCGACCTGAGAATCGAGGGCGAGGATCCCTCCCGGCGTCTCGCGCGCTTCGTCGAGCAGCTGCCGACCGGCGCCGAGGAGCCGCTGACCATCGAGCCCGAGGTCGTGCGCGACTACCCCGAGGGCGAGCTCGCCGCCCACATCCTCGGCCACGTCAAGGCCTCCGCCGACGGCGAGTCCGATGACGAGCGCGAGCTCCGCCGCCAGCTCGCCGAGCGCCACAACCTGGGGTCCAACAGCTTCACCGTGAGCGCGGGGTATCGCGGCGCCGCGGGCGTCGAGCAGTCCTTCGACGCCATCCTCTCCGGCCGGCTCGGCCACCAGGTCTGGGAGCGCAACATCGCCGGCGAGCGCCAGTCCCTCCTCGAGCAATCCCCGCCGCGGCAGGGCACGCACATCAACCTCTCGCTCGACCTCCGCGTGCAGCGCGCCGCCGAGGCCGCCCTCCGCGCCACCCGCGACGCCAACGGCGTCCCCCTGCCCGGCTCGGCCGCGCTGATCGACATCGACACGGGCGAGATCCTCGCCCTCGCCAGCACCCCCGCCTTCGACCCCAACCAGATGTCCGGCCGGGTCAGCCAGGAATACTACAACTCCATCGACGAGCGCGGCGGCTGGCTCAACCGCGCCACCCAGGGCCTCTACCCGCCCGGCTCCACCTTCAAGCTCGTCACCGCCCTCGCCGGCCTGCGCACCCGCGCCGTGCGCCACGACGAGGTCATCGACTGCGGGCCCGGCCTCCTCGTCGGCAACCGCGTCTTCCCCGAGCACATCAGCGGCGGCTACGGCCCCACCGACCTCGAGAAGATGCTCATCGTCTCGGTCAACGTCTGGAACTACATCGTCGGCCTCCGGGTCGGGCCCGAGGCCCTCGCCGCCGAGTCCCGCCGCCTCGGCCTCGACGAGACCCTCCTCGTCAGCGCGCACGACGGCAAGCCCGAGACCCGCCAGGTCTCGCGGAGCATGGTCGTGCCCGACCCCGCCTACAAGCGGCGGCGCGGCCACGGCCCCTGGTCGCAGGGCGACACCGCCAACTTCTCCATCGGCCAAGGCTACCTGCTCACCACGCCCCTCCACATGGGCGCCCTGACCGCGTCCGTCGCGGCCAACCGCACCCGGACCAACCTCACCCTCGTCGCGGACCCCGGCCGAGGCTCCCTCACCCACGGGGGCGGGCCGCTCGGCATCACCGCCGCCGAGCGTCGGGCGCTGGTCGACGGCATGACCCGCTGCGTCGACGAGGGTACCGCCGGCCCCGTCGCCATCGCCGGCCTCAGCATCGCCGCCAAGACCGGCACCGCCGAGTACCCGAAGGACGGCGCCAAGGCCCACCTCGCCTGGGCCGTGGGCTTCGCCCCCGCCAACCGCCCGCGCGTCGCCTTCGTCGTCTGCGTCGAGGGCGAGGACATGACCAGCTGGGGCGGGGCGACCGCCGGCCCCGTCGCGCGGGCCATGCTCGCCGCCTGGGCCGAGCTGCCCAACGAGGTCGCCGGGGCGCGCTGAGGCCGGGCTCAGCCGATCATCACCAGCGAGCCGGGCGCCACCGCGTCGTGCAGCTCCAGCATGTCCGCGTCCGACAGCAGCACGCAGCCGTGGCTGTTCGGCGCGCCCAGCCCGGCCGCCTGGTTCGTGCCGTGGAGATAGACCAGCCGACGGTGCGTGTCGACCACCCGGCCCTCCGCGTCCGCCCCCCGGTTGAGACCCGGCTCCAGGCCCTCGAGCCTGAGGATGCGCGTCGTGATCAGGTTGTCCTCCCGGCTCGGCCAGTCGCGCCAGAGCACGCCCGTCGGCTTCCGGGCCTTGAAGACCATCCCGACCGGCTCGCCCTCGCCGATGCGCTCCGTGACGCGGTGCAGGCCGACCGGCGTGCGGAGCGAGTTCTCCACGCAGCCGACCCCCGCCCGCGCCGTGCTCACCCGATAGGTCCGGACGGGCTCGCCGCGGCGGAAATGGTCCAGTCTTTGCTGGACAACCGAGACCACCAGGCAATCGTCCGAATCGGCCAAGCCGAGCGCCCGTCGGCGCTCACCGGCCAGACGCAACAACCTCAAGGCTTCCTCGGATGGCATATCGCATCGGTATCGTGGGCGCGACCGGCGCCGTGGGTCAAGAGCTCCTCGCGCTGCTCGCCGCCCGCCGCTTCCCCGTCGCGGAGCTTCGCCCCCTCGCCTCCGCCCGCTCGGCCGGCCGCAAACTCGCCTTCGGCGGCCGCGAATGGACCATCCAGGAGGCCCGCCCCGAGGCCTTCGAGGGGCTCGACGCCGCCATCTTCTCGGCCGGCGGCTCCATCTCCCTCGCCCTCGCTCCCGAGGCCGTGCGCCGCGGCTGCGTCGTCATCGACAACTCCTCCGCCTTCCGCCTCCGCGACGACGTCCCCCTCGTCGTCCCCGAGATCAACCCCGAGGCCCTCGACGCCCACCGCGGCATCGTCGCCAACCCCAACTGCTCGACCGCCATCACCCTCATGGCCCTCGCGCCCCTCCACCGGGCCTTCGGTCTCCGGCGCTTCTTCGCCGCCACCTACCAGGCCGTCTCCGGCACCGGCGCCGAGGCGATGCGCGAGCTCGAGGACCAGCTCCGCGCCTGGGCCAAGGGCGAGACCCTGGCGCCCAAGGTCTACCCCCACCCCATCGCCTTCAACCTCATCCCCCACGTCGACAGCTTTCTCGACGACGGGTACACCAAGGAGGAGATGAAGATGCTCCACGAGGGGCGCAAGATCCTCGGCCACCCCACCCTCCGCGTCACCACCACCTGCGTGCGCGTGCCCGTCCTCCGCTCCCACTCCATCGCGGTCAGCGCGGAGTTCGAGCGCCCGGTCGACGTCGCCGCGGCCCGCGCCGCCATCGCCGCCTTCCCCGGCGCCGAGGTCCGCGACGACCCCGCCGCCAAGTCCTACCCCATGCCCCTCGACTACGCCGGCCGCGAGAAGTGCGGCGTCGGGCGCATCCGGCGCGACACCCTCTTCGACAACGGCCTCTCCCTCTGGGTCTGCGGCGACCAGCTCTGGAAGGGCGCCGCCCTCAACGCCATCCAGATCGCCGAGTGCCTCGCCGCCCGCTCGCGGCTCAGGGTCGCCTGACCGGCTTTCCGGTTTGCCTCGCCGCGAAGGCCGCCCCAATGTCAACGCGCAGGGGCCCGATAGCTCAATGGTAGAGCAGTTGCCTTTTAAGCAATTGGTTCTGGGTTCGAATCCCAGTCGGGCCACCCGCCTCGCGCCGAGGCGCTCGCCCGCCATCTTTTCGCTTGAACCCCGGCCCAGGGTTTGCCCTCATCCCCTTTCCGCTGTCCCGGCCGGATAGCTCAATGGTAGAGCAGTTGACTCTTAATCAATTGGTTCGGGGTTCAAGTCCCCGTCCGGCCACCAGCGGAAACCCCTTTCCCCCGCCCCTCAGCGCCCGCCGCGCTGCCGGACCGCCTCGAACAGGCACACCCCCGCCGCGACCGAGACGTTCAGGCAGGGCACCTTGCCGAGCATCGGGATCCTCAGCAGGAAATCGCACGTCTCCGCCGTCAGGTGCCGGATGCCGTCGCCCTCGGCCCCCAGCACGATGGCCAGGGGCCCCGTCAGCCGCGCCGCGTAAAGGGACTGGCTCGCCTTGTGGTCGCTCGTCCCGGCGATCCACACGCCGTTCTCCTTGAGCGTCGCCAGCGCGTTGCGCAGGTTGTTGGCCTGGACAATCGGCAGGGTCTCCGCCGCGCCGACCGCCACCCGCCGCACCGTCTCGTTGACCGGCGACGAGTTCTTGCGCGTGAGCACCACGAAGGCGCACCCCGCGCAGTCGGCCGTGCGCAACAGGGCGCCCACGTTGTGAGGGTCCTGGATCCCGTCGAGCACCAGCACCAGCGGGTCCTTCCTTCCCTCGAGCAACCGGGGGATGTCCCCCTCGTCCAGCAGCCGCATCGGCTTGCTCAGGTCGGTGTGGCGGTTCTCGCGGGCCATTGGGCTACCCAAGGCCAAGCCCCCTCCCATGTGAACCCGAAACTTCCCCCTCCGCCCCCCGCTTTCCCACCCAGCTCGGCGCGTCTTCCCTATTGACATGAACACCTTATCACCTGACCATTCGTTCATGCAAGCCCTCACCCCCCGCCAGCAAGCCATCCTCAGCTTCATGCAGAAGTTCCTGGCCAAGCACGCCTACTGGCCGTCCATCCGCGACATCCAGGCCCACTTCAAGTTCGCCAGCACCAACGCCGTCCACGGCCACATCCAGGCCCTCGAGCGCAAGGGCTTCCTCGAGCGCGTTCCCGGCGCCGCCCGCGCCTATCGTATCCACGCCGCCAAGGCCGACCCCGACAGCGTCGTCATCCGCTTCGAGGGCCCCGGCGACGACGCCGCCGAGGTCGACTCCCTCCCCGTCATGGGCGCCATCGCCGCCGGCTTCCCCGACCACACCGAGTCCTCCGGCGTCCTCGGCCAGCTCCAGGTTCCCGTCAAGGAAGGCGCCCGCCGCCGTCCGCCCCAGACCTTCGCCCTCCGCGTCCGCGGCGACAGCATGATCGACGCCCATATCTTCGACGGCGACATGGTCGTCATCGAGCCCGGCCAACCCAAGCCCGGCGACATCGTCGCGGCCCTCATCGACGGCGAGACCACCCTCAAGCGCCTCGTCCGCCAAGGCGGCAAGACCTACCTCAAGGCCGAGAACCCCGCCTACCCCGAGCTCTACCCGGTCACCGAGCTCACCGTCCAGGGCATCGCCCGCTCGGTCGTCCGAAAGATCTGACCCGCCTCACTTCTCCGCGGCAATCTCGCGAACGCGGATGCTGCGGAACTCCACCGGGTCGTTGTGCCCGGCGAAGCCGATGTGCCCGCTGGCCAGGCCGAGACCCGGGTGCTTCGCGTTGCCCATCGCCTTGGTCAGGTCGACCTTCCCGAGGTCCGCGTCAAGGATGAGGGTCCCGTTGAGCTCCACCTTCAGGCGCTTGCCCACGAGGGTCACCTCCTGGAAGTTCCACTGGCCGACCGGGCGCTGGTAGCCGCGCGCGGCCGCGACCAGGCCGTAGGCCGAGCCGTGCGCCTGCCGGAGGTCGATCTTGCTGCCCGTGGCCGTCTCGTAGTTGTCGTCCAGCACCTGGCACTCGATGAAGCCGTCGTAGGCCGGATTGCCCTTGCCGGGATAGCGCAGCGCCAGCCCGTTGTTGCCCCCCTTGGGCAGCCGGAACTCCAGGCGCAGCGCGAAGTCCGCGTAGGCCTTCTCGGTGAAGATCGTGCCGCCCTTGCCCTTCTTGCAGCGGATGGCGCCGTCGACCACCTCGTAGTTGTCGAGCGCGCCCTTCCAGCCGGCCAGCGACTTGCCGTCGAACACCGACTGGAAGCCGGCCTCGTCCTTGGCGGCCAGGGCGGCGTTGGCCTCCTCGCCCGGAATCTCGCGGATGCGCGCGTTGCGCCAGAGCACCGGGTCGCCGTGCGACTGGAGCAGGAGGGGCGCGGAGGCGGGGATCGGCCGGGAACGGTCGTAGTAGTTCTCGAGGCGGGCGTGGTCGACCACCTGCTGGCCGTTCAGCCAGACCGTGACGCGCTCGCCGAGCTGGAGGACGCGCAGCGAGTTCCACTCGCCCGCGGGCTTGTCGGCCCGGACGAGCGGGTCCTTGCCGGGCTTGCCGCCGCTGTTGTTCCAAAGGCCGCCGCTGCCCAGCTTGGCCCCGTGCTTCCAGGCATCCTGGTGCTCGGGATCCCAGATCTGCACCTGGGGGACGTTGCGCAGGTAGATGCCGGAATCGCCCTTGGGCGAGATCCGGTAGTCGATCCGGAAATCGATGTCGCCGTAGTCCTTCAGCGTCGCCAGGCAGGGCCCCTTGCCGGTCGTGAACAGGTGGCGGTCGGCGCCCGAGCCCTCCGGACGCCAGTGCTGCTGCGCCGCCTTGTTCCACTGGTCGATCTTGGCCGCGCGCTTGTCCGCCGGCATCTCCATCAGCTTGCGATGGTCGAAGGTGTCGCCCCCGCGCCAGCCCGCCAGCCCCTCGCCGGGCAGAATGTCGGTGAACCCCTCCTCGGGCGCCCCGCGGAGCGAGGGCGCGATGAGGCAGGCGGCGAGGAGGAGCGAGGCGGGAGTGCGCATGGGGAGACCGACAACCTACACGCCGCGGCGTTCCGTTAGCACCAAAAAAAAGACCCCGCCGGAGCGGGGTCGCGGACCGCGCCTCGGCGGGCTCAGTTCAGGCCAACCGGCTCGGGCGCCGGACCCGAGGCGGGGGCGGCGTTGATCGGGCGGGCCGTCTCGGTCGAGCGGGCACCGGGGCCGGCCTTGTAGTTGGCGTCGACGATGTGCACCTTGCGGTCCTGGGCCGCGGCGGCGGAGCCTGCTCCCTGGGCAGCCTGTTGCTCGCCCAGCGCGATCACCTCCATCTTGGTGCGCGAGCCGCCGAGCCGGACAAGGTAGTCGGCCACCGACTGGGCGCGGCGGTCCGACAGCCCGAGATTGTACTCCTCCGTGCCGACATGGTCGGTGTAGCCCGCCAGGAGCACCGTGGTGGCGCCCACGCGGCCGGCGATGGCGTCGAGCTTGGCGCGCTCGCCGGACTCCACGGCGTAGCGGTCGAAGCCGAAGTAGACCGTGGCGAGGATCGCCTCGGGCGGGATGTTGCCGCTGCGGATCGCGTCGGCCATCGCGTCGATGCCGCCGGGGCGCTTGAACATGTCGCCGCTGTTGAGACCCGAGTCGAAGTCCGAGGGATTCTGGGCGGGACCGCAGGCGGTCAGGGCGAAGGCGGCGGCGAGGAGGGGGAGCAGGCGGCTCATGGTGGCCCGAAACATTCCCCCGGAACGGCCCGGGGGCAAGCGATAATGGGAGGTCAGTAGCGGGGCACGGAGGGGTCGACCCGGCGCGACCAGGCGTCGATGCCCCCCTTCACGTTGCTGACCGTGGCCAGGCCCTTCGACCGCAGGAACTGCGTCGCCCGCAGGCTCCGCCCGCCGTGGTGGCAGTGCACCAGGATCCGGGCCCCGCGGGCAAGCTCCTGCCAGCGCTCCCCCAGCTGCCCAAGCGGGATGTGGTGCGTCGCCCCCATCCGGCAAATCGCCAGCTCGTCGTCCTCCCTGACATCCAGAAGCACCACGGCCGAGCCCCCGGCCAGCAGCTCGCGCGTCTCCTCCACGGTGATTTCCAAGGGGCAGTCCTCCGGGTTCATCGTCCCACAGCTAGCCGCATAGGCCGCAGGGTCAATCGTCCGGACCGTCGGCGAGCGCCCGCAGCACGGACATGCCGGGTCCGGCACCACCCCCAGCCGCCTCGAGCCGCCCTCGGCGACATCCACCAGGATCAGGCTCGACGACTCCCGCCGGCCCAGCAGAAGCGCCAGCGCCTCCGACGCCATCCACGAGCCGATGACGCCGCAGGTCGCCCCCAGCACCCCCGCCTCGCCGCACGTCGGGACCGACGCCGGATCGGGCATCGCGGGGTAGAGGCAGCGGTAACACCCGCCGCCCGGCGCAAAGACCCCCACCTGCCCCGCCGCCCCGAGGATGCTGCCGTGCACCAGGGGCTTCCCCGCCAGCACGCAGGCGTCGGCGGCCAGGTAGCGCGTCGCGAAGTTGTCCGCGCCGTCCACCACCAGGTCGTAAGCGGAGGCCAATGACAGGGCGTTCGACGTCACCAGGCCCTCGCCGTGCAGCACCACCCTCGTCTCCGGGTTCAGGGCCCCGAGGGTCTCCGCGGCCGAGATCACCTTGGGCGTGCCCAGGCTCTCCGCCCCGTGAAGAATCTGCCGGTGCAGGTTGGAAAGCTCCACCGAGTCCGGGTCGGCCAGGCCGATGACACCCACGCCGGCCGCCGCCAGGTAAAGCGCCGCCGGGCTTCCCAACCCGCCCGCGCCCACCATCAGGACCCTCGCGCCGAGCAACCGCCGCTGGCCGGCCTCGCCGAAGCCCGGCAGACGCATCTGCCGTCCGTAGCGCGCGTGCAGGTCCTGTGACATCCCTTCCGAATGAGCGGCTTTGCCCCCCGACCGCAAGCGGTCAGATGCGGCTCGCCAGCAAGGCAAGCCCCCCCCGCGGCCGCCAAGCCGGCCAACGGACGCCTCACCCGACCCTCAAACCACGCGAAGCCGCGCAGCGGGAAAAGCAAGGCCGCCGCCGCCAGGATCACCGCCAACTGCGCCGCCTCCACCCCGAAGTTGAAGCCGAGCAGCGCGCCGAGGACCGACACCCCTCCGCTCTCCGGCATCTCCGCGACCGCCGCGAAACCCAGCCCATGCAGCAACCCGAAGCCCAGCGCCCAACCCATCGCCGCCCCGCCCGGCACCACCCTGCCCGCCGCCACCACCCCGGCCGCCACGGCGATCGACAGCGCGATCAGCGGCTCAATCCAAGCCCCCGGCACCGCCATCCATCCCAGCCAGACCAAGGCGATCGTCGAGGTGTGCCCGAGCGTGAACGCCACCGACCGCGCCAAGGCCTGACGCACGCCCTGCGCCCCCAGGAAAAGCGTCAGCATGAACAGCGCATGGTCCCATCCGTCCGGAAGCACATGGCCGAACCCTCTCGCGAAAAATCCCCCGGCCGTCGCCAACAGCCCGGGCGGCGGCCCCCGCAGCTCAATCTCGCCCGAATCCCCTCCCGCCGGCAGCTGGATGAAATCCATCCGACCCGGCTCCGGCCTGAGCCTAAGCACCACCGGACCCAGCACGGCGTCGGCCCCGACCCGCAGGCTCCGCACATCCCCGGGCCACGGACCCTCCAGCCTGACAAGCTGCATCAGCGGATACGCCTCCCCGATCTTCAGCCGGGCCTGCTCAGCCCTTATCCGCACCACCTCCGGCGCCTCGACCACGCGCAGCGCCAACCGTCGACCATCCGCCTCGATCCGGATTCGCGACGGCCACTCCCCCGCCAGGCGACCAAGCGCCTCCGCCAACCGAGCGTCGTCGGCCAGCGCCACGTCCATCTCCGCGTCCTGGGCATCGGCCGGCACCTTGCCGACAAGCAGCGCGGGCAAATCCAACCGGAGCTCCACCGTCACCCGCCCCTCGCCGACCACCACCTCGGCCGAGGCCGGCTTCCACGCGGTGTGCGCCGCCAAGGGGGCGACAGCCAGGAACAGGACGGCAAGACAGCGCATGGAGCGCACTCTAGGCCCGCAACCTCGGATGGGAATGTCCGAATCGCCCGCCACTAGCCCCTTGCCTCCGCCCCCGCCAGCCATTGCCTTGCCTCATGCCGGTCTACCTGGGCATCGACTACGGAGAACGCCGCATCGGCCTCAGCCACGGCGATGACCTGGGCTTCGCCTTCGCCCTCCCCGCCGCCCTCGAGCCCGAACCCGAGGCCCGCCTCGCCCGCATCGCCCAGGAAATCGAGCGCCGCCGCGTCACCGACCTCGTCGTCGGCTACCCCCTTCGCCTCGACGGCTCAAGGAGCCGCACCACCGACGCCGCCGACCGCTTCATCGCCACCCTTGAGCAACGCTTCCGACTCCCCATCCACCGGGTCGACGAATCCCTGAGCAGCGCCGCCGCCGAGGACGCCCTCGCCCGCCGCAAACCCCGCTCCCCCCAGGAACGCCGCAGCCAGCAGCGCGACGGCCAAGTCGACTCCCGCGCCGCCCAGGTCATCCTCCAGGACTTCCTCAACAGCCGAGGCGGCGCCGCCCTGCCCGACCCCGATGCCCAAGGCTAAGACCGCCGCCGCCCTCCCCGAGGAACGCTTCCTCGCCACCGTCGCCTACGAGGGCACCGACTTCGCCGGCTGGCAGGTCCAACCCAACGGCCCCACCGTCCAGGCCTTCCTCGAGGCCCGCCTCGCCCAGATCTTCAAGCGCCCCGTCGCCGTCCATGGCAGCGGCCGCACCGACGCCGGCGTCCACAGCCTCGGCCAATGCTGCCACTTCGACGTCCATTGGCCCCACCCCGCCGCCACCCTCCTCCGCGCCCTGCGCTCCGGCGAGCCCGGCGGCGTCCTCGTCCGCAAGGTCGTCCGCGTGCCACCCAACTTCCACGCGCGCTTCGACGCCGCCGGCAAGCGCTACCGCTACGAGATCCGCCGCGGCCACCCCCTCCCCTGGGAAGCCCGCACCTGCCTCGGCATCGGCGACCGCAAGCTCGACCTGCCCGCCATGCGCAAGGCCGCCAAGCTCCTCCTCGGCCGCCACGACTTCACCGCCTTCGGCGCCAACCACGGCCAAGGCATGGAAAACGAGAACCCCGTCAAGGACCTCCGCAGGCTCGACATCCGATCGCGCGGCGAGCGCATCACCATCGTCACCGAGGCCAGCGGCTACCTCTACAAGATGGTCCGCCGACTCGTCGGCGGCCTCCTCCGCGTCGGCCGCGGCGAGATGACCCCCGCGCGCCTCCTCGCCTACCGCGACGAACGCAAGGTCACCGCCGAGGTCCCCACCGCCCCCGCCCGCGGCCTCTTCATGGACAAGGTCTTCTACCCGGCAAAACCCAAGCTGCCGCTCACCACCCCGCGCAAGACCCCGCGCCGCCCACACTAACCCCCGCCGGCCCCTCCGGCCGGAGCCCCCGCGCCGTCGCGGCGCCGGGGGCGGGGGGGCGCGCGGCCGCGTGGGCTCCGGGCGGCGGGGGCGGCGGGGGTTAGTGTTTGCGGCGCGGGGTCTTGCGCGGGGTGGTGAGCGGCAGCTTGGGTTTTGCCGGGTAGAAG
>JBKDBK010000099.1:0-2447 GCA_046315175.1 Opitutia bacterium
GTGGTAGAGTTCCAGATCGTCGGTCAGGACGATCCCGCCCTCCATCGTCGAGATGTGGTGGGAGAAGAAAAAGCTGAACGTGTTGAGATCGCCGAACGTGCCCGCCTTCCGGCCCGAGGGCAATTCCGCGTCCATGGATTCGCAATTGTCCTCCATGAACCACAGCCCATGCTTGTCGCAAAACGCGCGCATTTCGTCGAGCCGGCACGGATTCCCGAGGATCGAGACGGCGAGCAGCGCTTTGGTGTCCTTGGTGAGCGCGGCTTCGAGCTTCGAGACGTCCATATTGAGCGTGTCGAGATCGACGTCGACGAAGCGGCACTTGAGCCCGTATTGCTGGAGCGGATGGTAGTTCGTGCTCCAGGAAATCGCCGGCACGATGACCTCGTGCCCTCGCTTGAGCGGCCGCGTCGAGTGAGAGGCGAGGGCCGCGATGCAGATCAGATTGGCCGAGGAACCGGAGTTCACCATCACCCCGTGCTTCTTGCCGTGATAGGCGGCGAACTCGGCTTCGAACTTCGCCACGCGCTCGCCCATGGTGAAGCGGCCCGAGGCGATGACCGATTGCAGCGCGTCGATCTCCTCTTGGCCCCAGGACGGCGCCGCCAATTCGTAGAACATTAGAACGGACCCTTGAACTGCATCTGATAGGCGAGCTTGGTGCGCGCGGGATCCGGCGTCCAGGCGGGCGCGTCGGGCTTGGCGAGCGCGTAGGCCGCCGCCGCGATCGTGCCGGGATTGGGATAGAACGCGTTCTCGAGCTCGGGTGAGGGCGGGCAAGGCGTGGGCGCGAAACCCATGCGCTTGATCCGGATGGGCCCTTCGCCGGCGAGCGCTTCGGCGAGGCGCGCGGCGATCTCGGCCGAAGCGCCGCAATTGAGCCACCCGTTGTCGGCGATCAGCACTTTGCGCGTGCGCCGCGCGCTTTCCACGATGGTCTCGGAATCGAGGGGTGCGAGCCAAATCGGATCGATCACTTCCGCCGACACGCCGGCCTCGGCCAGCAGTTCGGCCGCGCGCAAAGCCTCGACCACCATGTTCGAGACGCCCACGATGGTCACGTCGCGGCCGAAGCGGCACACGCGGGAGCGGCCCGGCGGCACCACATAGGCGCCTTCGGCCACCATCGCTTCCGTGGGATACAGCAACCGATGCTCCATCATCAGCACGGGATTGTCGTCGCGGATGGCCGCGATCGTGCAGCCTTTGGCGTCGTGCGCGTTCGAAGGGGCGGCGACCTTCATGCCCGGCAGGTGCATGAACAGCGAATGCAACGCCTGGCTGTGCTGGGCGCCCTGTCCCCAGGATTTGCCGATGATCGAACGCACGACCATCGGAACCTTCACCTGACCGCCGTACATGTACCGCGCCTTGGAGGCGATATTGACGATCTGGTTCATGCACAACATCAGGAAATCCATCCGGATATGCACATGGATCGGCCGCATGCCGGCCATGGCCGCCCCGATGGCGATGCCGGTCATCGCGTCCTCGGAAAGCGGCGTCGTGAACACGCGGTCTTTGCCGAACTTCTCCAGCAGGCCCCGGGTCGAGCCTTGGATCGATTTGTGGTCGTCGACGTCGAGGCCGAACAGGAACACCTTCTCGTCGCGCGCCATTTCGAGCGCCGCGGCCTCCGACAGCGCGTCGACGTAGCGCAAGATCCGGCGCCCGTCTTCGATCCGGCCGGGCCAGGTGAGCTTAGGCGAAGACATCTGTGAACAGCTCCCGCGTCGCGGGCCAAGGGGCGGCTTCGGCGAACGCGCTCGCCTCGGCGAGTTCGGCCTCGAGCTCCGCGTCGATCGCCGCGCGCGCCTTTGTGTCGAGCTGCCGGCCCAGCAGAAGGACGGGATCCTTTTTCTGCCACTTGGCGAGTTCGGCCTTCGAACGGAAGCCCGCGTCGTAATCCTCGCCGGGGCCCACATGTTCGCGCCAGCGCCATGTCAGGCATTCGAGGAAGATCGGCCCGCCCCCGGCGCGCATCTTGGGCAGCGCCTTGGCGACGTGCGCGCGGATCTTCAGCGTGTCGGAATCGGCGAACCGCGTCGCGGGAATGCCGTAGGTGCGCACGCGCTCGCACAGTTTGTCGGTGGCCCAGCGCTTGGCGAGCGGCTCGTGGATCGCGAAGCCGTTGTTCTCGCAAACGAAGATCACCGGCAGTTTGTGCAAGGCGGCGAAATTCAGGGTTTCGGGGAAGCAGCCTTCCTCGCTCGCGCCGTCGCCCAGGAAACAGGCGACGACCGCGCCGGTGCCCAGGCGCTTCTGCGCGAGCGCGAAGCCGGCGGCGACCGGCACGGTCGTGCCGACGACGGCCGAGCAGCCGAGCACGTTGGCCTTCATGTCGACCAGATGCATCGAGCCGCCTTTGCCGCGCGCGCAGCCCGTGTCCTTGCCGAACAGCTCGGCGATCATCGCCTTAAGATCGCCGCCCTTGGCGAGATACGTGG
>JBKDBK010000100.1:0-6698 GCA_046315175.1 Opitutia bacterium
GGTCTGCGCTGGGTTCCGCATCTCAATGGCAGCGTCGAGGTCGCAAAGCGCCTTGCTTCGCGCTCCGGTCATGTACTCGGTGAGCGTTTTGTCTTCCAGTTTAGGCTGGCGGACGGCGGCAATGGCGGCACGGTAGTCCGCGAGTTTGTCGATGTCTGTCATAAGGCGGCCACCATGACCACCGCATCGGACTCCGTCCAAACTTTTCTGCTACGCGAGCGCGTATGCCTTACGCCATAGCCGGAGCCTGTCCGCTGGGCGGGTCATCCCGGTGCCGTTTCCGGGGAGAAAGCGGCCTGTCCCTGATGGCCACAAGCTCTCGGATGTCGATGCCGTCAACGTGCTGGCTGATGATGACCAGCGCCTGCCAGAGCTTTGCGCGATCCTCCTCGCAGTCCTCCAACTTCACGCTCTGCTTCCGGAACTGGCCGGCAATCCAGAGCCACAGCCCGCCAATCGTTGATGTCATGGCTCCCCAGAGTACGAGTGGTGGGATGCCGGAAAAGGATTCGACGGATTCGGCTGCTGCGAACATGCCGGGAGTCATGGCGCCGCATACCGGAATCGCAAGAAACTTTGTGCCTGAGGGGTGGGGATTGGTGGGGGAGGATAGATAGGGGGTGTGGGGGAAAGAAAGGAGGGGGAGGAAAGGGGCGGGGAGTGTGTGACGGTGTGACGTTTTGGTGTCACAGCGTCACATGGCGTCACTTAATCTGCGGTTTATGTTACACCGGGAAAACAGCGTCACATGATGTCACAGCGTCACATGGCGTCACCAGCGTCACATGCATTTACGCGAACCGCGTAAAAACACCTGCGGCGCAATCCGTTTGCATGGGCGCGGCCTGCTGTCAGTACGCCGATGCCGTGCCCGTCCGCTGAATCGGAGCAAGCCCCAGATGCCGCTCCCAGCGGTCCGCCATGACGGAAGCGGTGTAATGCTGCCACGCAATGCGGCGGGCTGAGTCTGCCAGCGTGTGCCGAAACGTGTGAGCAGTCAGGATGGCGGCTGCAATCTCCGCAGGGGAACAGTCGAGCCGGACGGGAACCCCGAGGTCTTGACCGTGGTCGCGCCGCAGCTGCGCGGCAAAGGGCCAATCTGCGTACACAGTCGGCACGCCGGCAATCCACGCCTCGCACAGGGCAATCGGGTGGGCCTCTGTCTCGGATGGCAGCACGAACACGTCAGAGGCTGCCAGTACGTCGCCAACATGATCCTGCGGTGGCAGCACGCGGACACGCGGGTTCTGCGCCATGGCCTTCGTCCATCCGGCCTGATCCGGCCCCGCAATCAGCACCACCCAGCTGGACGGCAGCCAATCAAGAGCAGAAACCAGCGCCCATGGCCGTTTTTCCGCGCAGATGCGCCCGCAGAACGTGGCAACACGCTCCGCAGGCTTGATGCCCAGCCGCTCACGCAGGGCGTCCCTGCCAGCCCGTGGCGTGCATCGGTCAACTTCTGCGCCGTTTGGGATGTAGATCCCGCTTCCGCGATCTGGCCAGACGTTCAGACTGTTGTCGGACACGGCAAGCAATTCGACGCCAGGGACGGCACCCATGCGGCTGGTGACGTTGTCGCCCCACTGGTTGCCGGGGCTGCCATGGCTGACCGCTATCAGCCGGCCGCGGAAGATGCTGCGGAAATCCGCGAGTTGGTTCCATGCCCATGCAATGACGATGTCGCACCGCTCCGCGAATTGCGCAGCATGATCCCCGGTCATGATCGGGCCAAGCGTGTGCGCCTCCGCTGCCAGCGGGCCCTGATCGGTGTGGGAGAGGAAGCCGGCAATGTCTGCGCCGTGCAAATGCTTGGCCAACGTCAGCACCCACCGCTCGGCTCCACCGCACCCGAATCCCGGCGTAATGAATCCCACGCGCTTCCGTGCGCCACCGTAATGTCCCCGGCGGCTCATGAAACCAGATTGCCGGAGCAATGCACGGCGAGGCCAAATCCGCTGCCGTAGCTGGGGTGGCTGGTGACATCCACCCACACGCCTGCGCCTCTGCGCAGATTGCGAACCGCGGTGGCCTCGGTGTAGTATGCGCCGGCTGGGAGTGTCCACGTTGCTGCCACCTGACTGTCCACCATGATCTTGCCCGAGATGGCATCGGTGGCGGTGGTGTTCACCGCAATCATCCAGACGCCGTCCTTGATGGCTACCGGGGAAACGTCTGCGGCCACGGCACCCAGCGGAACCGCGGTGTCCGGGCTGAGAATCTCCTGTCCCCAGCTTCCGCGCAGCCCGGTGGTGTCGCTCAGTTCCCGCTGATAGACCACGCCGCCAGTCTCAATGTCGTGATATGCCACAAGAATCGACTTGGTGGTGACGTGAATCCGGGTGGCCAGTTTGCGGCGGTCGTCATGCCAGAGCAGCTGATTCCCCGCCGGGTCGGATCCAGTGAGATTGAGGGTGTCGGCCACGTTGCCGTCCCGCATGATGCCGCCGCTTACGTTGACCAGCGGCACGCCGCGGAGCGTGAGCCATTCCGTGAGGTGAACGTGCCCGCAGAGGATGCCATCCACCTGGGCGAATTCGGGCCAATCCATGGCGGCCACCACGCGGTTGGCCTCCTCGGAAACCGTGAGCGCCGGATGATGGAACGCCACAAGCTTCCACCGGGCGGTCGAAAGCGCCAACTGCTGGACGAACCATTGATGCTGCACGCTGCCCACCGCGTTACCATCCGGCTCCACCAGCGTCATGGCGCTGTTCACTCCGGAGTGCAGCACAAACACGTCGAGCAGGCCATTCCCAAAGCTTTTCCGGTAGTACCGGGTATTGCTCCCGAGGTACGAAAACTTGCTCGCGTGCGCGGCCCAGTCGTTCACGTCGTGGTTCCCGAGTGCCGGGTAAACCTTCTGCGCGGCCACCAGCGAATCGAACGGCGCCCAGGACTCCGCGAACGTCGCCGGAGTGTAGTGGTTGTCTCCGATGAACAGGGCGGCATCGACGTTCCATCCGGCAATCAGACTGGCCAGTGCGGTGGCGGTGGCTCCCGGCGTCCCGGTGTCGCTGACGGCTGCCAGCGTAAGCCGCTGCGCCGTAATTGGTCCGGTCCACAGTTGCCAGTCCCCCACGGCCGTGCTGCGGGCAAAGTAGATCCCGCGGGAATCACGCTGGTATCCCAGCTGTCCTGCTCGTGCCGGCTTCACCGCGCCGCGGCCCGCGTCGTCCGCCCATGTCGGCACGTCCTGCAATCCCTCGGCTGGCACCGTGATTCCCGGTTCGATGCCTGCCACCTGCATGTCCCCGATCTGCATCGTGAGCATGGTCAGGCGGTCCAGTGCGTCCTCTACTGATTCCGCAGGGAAGCGGGAACCCTCCGGAAGGTCGAGCGGTTGCGTGAACGGAACCCAGCGGAACACAATCACCTCGGTGGTGCTGGGGTATGCCGTAGCGGTTGTGACGTAGGGCGCTGCGCCTTCGGGATCGTGAACGGTGAAAGCTGCGCTTCCAAGGTCAGTCTCGGTTTCGCCGACAATGATCCGCACGCGGATGTTCCCGGCGTCCCGCAGGAACGGGAAGGTGATGGCGTAGCCTTGAGTGGTGGATGCGTTACCCTGGTAGCGAATGGCGCGGACGTTGGTGGAGATCATGAGAGTAAAACGTAGGTGATGCGCTGGCGCTTGTAGCCCGGATTGCCCCAGAGCCGGACGGCTTCCGACTTGGCCAGATTGTAGAACGCATCCCACTGCGCCGGCGGGATGGTCTGGCATCCCTCGGATGAGGTGCCGCGGGTGCCTCCCCGGTGAATGTTGATGCCGAACTGTCCGGTATCGGGTCCGGTGCCGTCGCGGTCCACGGTGACAAGCCCGAGTCGCTGGCAGATCGCCGGATGGGCAAACGTGCCGTTGTGCGTGTCGAATCGGTACACGTCCCAGATTCCCGGCTGGAGGACCGCCATGCCCTTCCGCGATGCGGTGGCGGGCCGGAATGCACTGGGGTCGGTGTTGGCGTTGAAAGCAGCGAACGCTTCCGGCGTCACGAGAAAAATGGCGTCGTCATAAATTCCCCGGTCATTCCTGCCCACCGATCCCATGCTGTCCCGGTAATAGCCACGGATGCCAGCGATGAAGAACGGCAGCGGTTCCCATGCGGGATGGGTTTGCTTGATCCGCTCGAGCAATGCCTCGCGGGTGAGATTGGGACGGCTCGGTGGAATCATGGGATTTCCTTTTCAGCGTCTTCGATGCCCTGCTTGATGCCGGAATGCACGGACAGGAAGAATGGCTGGTAGTTGCGGAGGAGCCAAAGAAGTGCGTCCTTCACGGCCTTGCGGGCGAAAGCGCCAGCGGCTGCGATTGACTCAGGGGAGGGTGCGGGAGGAGCCATGGGTTTACTTGGTTACGGTGACGGTGACGGCTTCGGTGGTCGGCTCGTAGCTGACGGAGAACGCGGGAAGCGCCGTGCATCCAGTCAGGGAGGCGGCTGCAAGTGCGAGGATGGTACGCATGCGCGGAGTGTGGTTCACTTCAGCATGCTCTGCAATCCCAGAATCCGTTCGCGGAGTTCCTGTTGTTTCTCGGGATCCTTCTCCCGGCCAAGCTTGTTCTTGAGCGAGTTGATGCGTTTCTGCGTTTCGTCGTCCGTTTCGATGACGTTGTCGGCCACGCGGAATGCCTGATCTGTGATTCCGGCCACCACCGCAGGGAATGCGGACAATCCCTTCATGACGCCAGTGAATCGCTTCCCGTACCATTCCACGGCCTCGGCCTCGCCATCCGGCGGGCCTTTGATGATGGCCACGGCGTCGGCTGCTGCCTTCCCGGTGGCGGCCAGCGGTCCGGTGTCCCCATTGAAGTCATCCACGATTTCCCGGATGAGCGGCAGGCCGGCGGCTGGGCCAAGGAGGATGGAACGGGCAAAGTCCCATGCTTCCCAGTTCTTTTCATCCAGCCACTGGTCGTCGTCGTCGTCGCGCCAGTCCATCCATGCGCTGGAAATGATCTGAAGCATGGGGCCAACCACGAGGTGGGACAGTGCCAGCACCCGAATGTCGTCCGGCGTGGCCTTGCCCTTCGTGGCGGCTGCCAGTGCGGAAATCCACATGCTGGCCTTTTGCCGGCTGTCCCCGCCGAACATGAGCAGCAGCTTTCCCCACCCGGTCTGCTCAAACAGTGATCGGTCTGTCACTTCCACGGGCTGCGCGGTTTGCGTCACGATCCGCTCGGTTTCGGCCAGTGCTTGGCGCTTGGCAGCGGCTTCACTCATGCCGGATGCCAGTGCCTGCCGGAGGTGGTAGTCGTAGGCAATGGCGGCGCTGAAGCTTGTGAAGATGGCGTCCACGTAGCCAATCAGTTCCATCCCAGCGCGCAGAAAATTCCGGCGGCGGGTCGGCGCGGCGAGAAATGTCTTGGCCACGGCGCTGCGGACCTCGGGCGAGAATCCGCCCTCGATGCGGCGCTGGATCATATCGCTTTGCCAGATGTCCTTCACGTCCAGCCTGCCCGCGATGAACCGCCCGACTCCGCTCATGTACTCCCGGAGCGGGATCTTGTAGGCGGCACCCAGCGCGGCGGTGCTTTGCTTCAGCAGCGTGCCAACCTTCCACGCCAGCGCGGTGGTGGCCTGCCAGTCGAGCATGGTCTGGTACAGCCGGCTGTAGCCAATTTGCAGGCCATTGCCCTCCAGTGATTCCATCCATTGGTTGACCACGGCCAGCATCTCCGGCCCATGGGCGGCCACGATCTGCTGCTTTACGTCGGGATCCGCAAACACGCCGCGGAGTTCCCGTGCCAGCGGTGCCATCGCCTTCCAGTGCGCGGTCTGGTTGGCGTGCCCGAAAAACACCTCGAAGGCGTTCTCCAGCCGAGGGGCGGCTTGGTGCGCCTTCCGGCCTTTGAGGAATCCAGCGCGGAATCCACCCTCCACCAGTCCGGCCTGCGCCGGGTCCATTGCTTTCTCGGCTCCACGGCTCCACCATTTCCCCGGTGCGTAGTTTTCGATTTGTGGCAGTGGCACGCCAAACATACCCTCGAACAGGGACGACAGCGGGAAGTATCCCGTCCGGTATTCGTCCGCCATGAACGTCCGCATGTCCTTGGCCAGTGGTGAAAGGCCGGCTTCGATCTCGGCCAGCGTCTCTGCGGTCCATCCAGCAATCTCCAGCGGGCGGGTGTATTGCGCTTGGGCGGCCAGCATGGTGAGGTAGATGCCTTCCGCCTGCGTAAGCTCCACCTCCTCCTCGGTCTGCGCTTCCCACCGCTCAATCTCCACGAATTCCTTCCGGCTGTCCTCAGGGAGGGCGAGGAATGCTGCCTCGGCGTCGGCAATCTCCTGCGCGTTGTAGCCCAGCCCGGCGAGGTTCGGGATGCTTTCGATCGGGATGCGTTCGGTGACAGGCCTGCCGGGTCGGCGCACAACGCTCACGGTGCGCTCGGAAATCAGCGTCCACAGTTCCTGTTCCGTTTTCGTGCGGTTCTTCCCGGTCGATTTCCGGGCCGCAGCGAACCATCGGCGGTTCATGTCGCGCATCTCGTCGGTGCGCTGGTGCATCGCTGCCATTGCTCGGTCTGCCCACTCGGCGGCCAGCGGCGCGTCCTTGCCTAGGAGGATCGTGAGAATCTCCCGGAAAGACCGGAGTCGGAGAACGCCACCCTTCAACATGCCACTGATCCGCTTGGCGGCATCGCCTTGGGCGAGGATTGCGGATGTCTTCGCGGCCGGCAATGCAGCGGAAACCCCGGCCACCTTCGC
>JBKDBK010000101.1:0-3704 GCA_046315175.1 Opitutia bacterium
GCTGGAGTCGCGCCGGAGGCGCTGGAGTCGCGGGCTGAGGCCCGCTGGGGTCGCAGGCGGTGCCTGCTGGAGTCGCGCCAGAGGCGCTGGAGTCGCGCCGGAGGCGCTGGAGTCGCGGGCTGAGGCCCGCTGGAGTCGCAAGCTTTGCTTGCTGGAGTCGCGACCTAGGGTCGCTGGAATCGCAGCAGAGCTGCTGGTGCCTGCTGGAGTCGCGCCGGAGGTGCTGGAGTATTTGGAGACGAGGACTAAGACTGGGGAAACAACCCTGGCGCTAATGTCGTGCCTAGGGGCGGAACGCACCGAAGAGTTGTTTTATGGACCAAAACACTTCGGGAAAGGAAAGCGGCAAACGGCTCAGGGTTTTGGATTCGGCAAGTGGCTTGGGAAAACTCGTGCTGGAAGCCTGTTCGCAAAATCCTCTTCGTTCCCACAAAAGTCTAGCTGATCAAATGCGCCGGTCTTCTCTTTCGATATCATCCAATCTTGCAGAAGGATTAGGCCGAGGGACTAACAGAGATTGCCTTAACTTTCTTTTTATCGCCAAGGGCTCTTTGCAAGAGCTGGAAGCTCAGGTTGACATCGCGAAAGGTTGCGGGCTTTTTGCCGAATCAGCCTGTGCTGAAATTAGGTCTTTGTTGAAAGCGACTGCTCGGGACTTGGGCGGGCTTATTTACGTTCGCTGTAAGCGGCTTGAGGCTGATGGCGCGAAGCCGCCAAGGCTGAGAAGGAGGAAGTAGAGGGAGTCGCGCCGGAGGCGCTGGAGTCGCAGCAGAGCTGCTGGAGTCGCAAGCTTTGCTTGCTGGAGTCGCGACCTAGGGTCGCTGGAGTCGCAAGCGGAGCATGCTGGTTAGGAGGAAAACGAGCGGAGCGAGTTCTAGCCCGCTGATACCGCTGTCGCCGCAGATACCGCGGTCACCGCACCAGCGACCGGGCGTAGTCGAGGTCGCTGGCTGTGTCGATCGCGACGGGATGGTAGTCGGTCTCGACGGTCTGGAAGCGGAAGCCGTGGGCGACGAAGCGGAGCTGCTCGAGGGATTCGCAGGTCTCGAGCTCGGTGGCGCCGAGGGCGGGATAGGCGGCGAGGGTTTTGCGGTCGTAGCCGTAAATGCCGAGGTGGCCCCAGTAGGGGCGGCGAGCGGTCCATTCGGACATGGGGATGCCGCGGAGGTGGGGAATGGGGCTGCGGGAGAAGTAGAGGGCCTCGCCGGACTCGGCGCGGACGACCTTGACGACGCTGTCGGCGGCGAGGCGGGCGGGGTCGGTGAGGCGGCTGACGGCGGTGACGAGGCCGCAGCCGGTGGCGGCATGGCGGGCGGCGAGGCTGTCGATGAGGTCCGGGGAAATGAAGGGTTCGTCGCCCTGGACGTTGATGAAGAAGTCGCCGGGGAGCTTGTCGAGGACGCTGGCGAGGCGGGAGGTGCCGTTGGGGCAGGAGGGATCGGTCATCAGGACGTCGGCCCCGAAGCCGCGGGCGACGCCGGCGACCTCATCGCTGTCGGCCAGGATGACGATGGCGGAGGCGAGCTTGGATTGGCGGGCGCGCTCCCAGACGTGTTGGAGGACAGGGCGGCCGCCGAGGTCGAGGAGGACTTTGCGGGGGAGGCGGGTCGAGGCGAGGCGGGCAGGGATAGCCAGGGTGAGAGGCATTGGGGAGAGGGGAGTCGCAGGCGGAGCCTGCGGGGGAGATGGCTAGCAGCGGTAGCGAGTTTAGCGGAGGAAGGAGAGGACGCGGGAGCGGAGGGAGGCGGCGAGGGGAAGGTGGAGAGAGGGGTTCGCTGGGAAGGAGGAGGGGTTGAGGAGGCCGTCCGGGGGGAGGGGGAAGGAGGTAGAGATGGAGCCGGAGGGGGAAAGGTCGACGCGGTGGAGGAGGTCCAGGAGGCCGTCGAAGCGACAGAGGTCGGAGGGTTTGTGGTAGCCGTTGACGAAGAGGACGGGGGTGCCGAGGGCGAGGCAGGGCAAGGCGCAGTGGATGCGGGCGGTGATGACGAGGCGGGCTGAGGCGTAGCGGCGGAGGAGGGATTCGGCGGTGGCGAAGCGCTCGGCTTCGGAGACGCCGACGGCGGGTAGGTGGTGGGTGGTGGTGGGAGAGGCGAGGGGAAGAAGGGGGGCGAGGAAGCGACGAAGGGCGGCGGCTCGGCGGCGGCTGGCTTGGTGGCGGGGAGAGAAAAGACCGCGAAGGCGGGAGAGGGGATTGTCGCGGCCGAGACCGAGATCGTGGTCGACGAGGAGGATTTCGCGGCGATCGGCTGCGGGGTTGGCGTAACGGTCGAGGGTGAGGGTGAGGCAGCCGGTGAAATGGGCGTCGATGCCGGCGGCGCGGAGGAGCCGGACGGTGTCATGGTCGCGGCAACCGATAGGGGAATGGCGGCGAAGGTAGTCGAGGTTGCGGCCTTGGAGGAAGGCGGCGGCGGCGAGGGAGTTGAGGTGGAAGGAGACGAAGAGCGGAAGGATGTCGGGCGAGGGGCACCAGGTCTCGGGCTTATGGGTGAACCAGCCGTTGAGGATGAGCTTGGTCGGAGGGCCGCGGTAGGCGCCGAGTTGCTCGCGGTTAAGAAGGTGGTCGACGGAGGGGAGGAATTGGCGGGCGGCGAGGCTTTGGATGTAGTCGCCGACGTTGTAGGATTGGCGACGGGCGGAATAGGTGAGGAGGGAGGGCAAGGGGGGAGATGGCTGATTAGCTCACTAGCTCTCTAGCTCTCTAGCTTTATAGCTTTTTAGCTTTTTAGCGGGATAGCTATCTAGCGGTTATCAGGGGCTCGGGGGCACAGGGGCTCGGAATATTCAAGAGCGGGGAGTGCCGGGCGGGGAGTCGCGGCCGAGGCCGCGGGGAAGTCGCATCGCAGGGCGATACGGGGAGTCGCGATTCTTGATCGCGGGGTGTCGCAGCTTCGCTGCGGGGGGTATAGCTCACTAGCTCTCTAGCTGAATGGCTCTCTAGCTTACTAGCGGGATAGCTGTTTAGCCAAATAGCTGGGAGAACGAAACGGGGAGCGAGGTGCGGAGAATGAAGGTCGGATTTCGCTCCTCGCTCCACGCTCCTCGCGCCTGCGGCAATTGATTAGCAATTGCCGCAGGCTGCCGCCCGTGGCGGGAGTGCGTCACGTTGGCGAGGGCTTTGGACTGGAGGGACCAGGGTCACCGGTCGAAGGGAGAAAGGCTGGGGCGGATTTTTTGGAAGGCGCCCTGCCCTGCCCGGCCGTTGGTTTAGGACGGCGGGCGCATGAGGAGCGGGAGGAGCTCGAGGGCTCGGTCGTTCCAGCGGGAGAGGCGAGAGAGGCGTTCCTGAACTTCGGCCGGGAGGCCGGCGGCCGCGGCTTCGTCTTGCAGAGCGCGGAGCTCGGGGGTGCTTTGTTCGAGGGCGGGTTGGAGGCGGCGGCGGAGGAGATCGACGATGGCGGCGGCGAGGGAGGGAGTGGCGGTCCAGGTTTCGGCGCGGGCGCCCTTGGGGCGGGAGGACTGGATCATCCCGTTATCCTTGAGAAAATTGAGGCCTTCGCTGACGGAGCCCTTGCTAAGGGAAAGGCGCGATTCGATGTCAGCGAAACGCAGGGGCTGGGCGGAAACGTAGAGAAGGCCGTAAATCTGGGCGATGGATCGAGGGACGGAAAGGACGTCAGCCATGCGCACGATGTAGGCGATGGCCCGGCGTTGGGGTGGGGTGAGAGATTGGGGGCGAGGGGGGGACAAGGGGGATTCGAAGGTGG
>JBKDBK010000102.1:0-2133 GCA_046315175.1 Opitutia bacterium
TTTCCACGGCCAGCAACACACCGTCGCCCTCCATCCGGAAGTATGCAGCCATTGCCCAGGACTCCCTGCGGGTTCTGACTTCCGGCCTGCTTGGATGGACGACACCGTCACAGACTCCATGGTTCCGGTGGGAGCCGACCGAAGGCCGGGAGGGATCCGAGGCCCTCAAGTCATGGCTCGCCCAATCCTCCCAGAAAGCCCACCGGATTCTCGGGAACTCCAATTTTTACACCGTCGCCCACCAGTTCCACCTTGAACGCTGCACCTACGGGACCGCAGCCATGATGGTGGAGCCGGGACGGAACGGTGCCGCGCTCAACTTCAAGCTTTGGCCCGCTGGATCATTCCGCTTCAGCGAGAACGCCGCAGGCATCGCCGACCGGGTCTTCCGGAAGTATCGACTGACCGCCCGCCAAGCGGTCGAACTGTTCGGACCCGACGCGCCCGACCAGTGCCAGAAGGAAGTCCGCAGCAACAAGGCGAACACGCTCCACGAATTCGTCCACGCCATCGTCCCACGCGCCCCGGCCGACCGCAATCCGAACGGTGGACCGTTTGGTCTTCCGGTGGCAAGCTACCAAATCCACAAGGCTTCCAAGAAAATCACGGCGGAATCCGGCTTTGAATCCATGCCCGTCTTCGTCAGTCGCTGGCTCCGCTGGCACGATGATTCAGTGTGGGGAATCAGCCCAGCCATTATCAGCATTGCGGACATTGAAGGCGTGAACAAGGTGAACCGCCTGCTGGACGCCCGCATGCAACTGGGCGTGGAACCGCGAATCATCGCGAAGACCGGAGCCGTTGGCCACATCGACCTGAGCGCCGGCGGAGTCACCCAGGTGCGGGACATGGCGGACGCGCCGCAGACCTGGGCAGATTCCGGAGCCGATTACCGGATCGGGATGGACGTGTTGGAACGGCGGGAGCAATTCATCCGCCGCGCCTTCCATGCCACACTCTTCGAGGCCGTCTCACCCATCGACCGGGAGATGACCGCCACCGAGATCCTCGCCCGCCAGCGGGAGCAGGTTGGCCAGATCAGTCCGGCATTCACGCTTCTCACCACGGAATTCCTCAACCCCCTCCTCGAGGCCGTCTTCATGCGGTTGGTGATTTCCGGAAGGTTCGGGGAGATTCCGCCGGACGCCGTGGCAGACACGCCCAGCGGCCAGCAGATTCTTTTCCCAAACACGGTGCAGACCAGCCGTCTGGCCTTCGCTGTAGATTCCCTCAACTCCGAAGCCCTGCTCTCTACTGTCGGGGAGATGGGTCCGCTCATTCAGGCGCAACCGTCCCTGCTCGACAATCTCAACCTTGACCAAGCCCTTCGCGAGATTGCCCGTGGGCGTGGCGTGCCGGCCGACTGGATCAACGACCCAGACGCCGTGGCCGAAATCCGCCAGGCACAAGCGCAGCAGGCGCAGCAGCAGCAAATGCTTGACCTTGCCGCCAAGCAGCCAGAGCTTGCGGCCCAAGCCGCACAGGCTGGCATGATATGACTCCGCTTGAATCTCAACTCGCCCGCGTGGGACTGCTTGACCGATTCCGGGACGCCGCACGCTCCGCACTCTCCGGCCAAGCCGGGGCCGATCTGGCCGAATGCCTGATGGCAGTGGCTCACCCAATGTATCCCCCGGAGGGACGGACGCCGGAGGACGTTGCCCGCGAGATCGGGCGCAGAGAAATCGTGTCCGCCTTGATCCGCAGCACAACCATCGACCCAACCACACACCATGAGCGAGACGCCCGAACCTACGACACCATCCGAGAAATCTCCGACATTGCCAAACGAGCCGCAGACTCAGCGCGCAACGCCGACGCAGCCGCAAAGCGAATCAAGGCCACCACGACGTCGGAGACGAAACGAGACGACTGAAACGGTCGCCGTCGCCTCCGTTGGCGGACCCGGGGACGCGCCCACGCCCGCACAGCGCCAAGCCTGGACCGTCGGCGCATTGCTCGCACTCGCCCGTGAAGCAGGCGTCCAATTCCACTGGCTCGCCGGGGAGCAGTCGCCCGCGTTCATCCGATGGGTGGAAGCAAACCACCCGGACGCCATGCCCACCCTCCGCGCCGCGGGCTGGAACATTGAGGCTCTCCTTAACGAACCACGCATCCAATGAGCGAACAAGC
>JBKDBK010000103.1:0-4078 GCA_046315175.1 Opitutia bacterium
GCCCGTGACGACCACCCCGAGGCGCTTGCGGTCGGCGTGCACGTCGAAGAACCCCTTGAGGAAGCCCTTCCAACGGCGGTCCTTGTGGATCTCGTCGAAGACCACCTTGGGCCGCCTTGCCCGGGCCTTGTCGGCCCCGATCGCCCTGGCCACCTCGTCGGGCCCCTTCTGGATCAGGCGGCGGTCGTCGGCGTTGTCCCAGTTCAGGTAGGCGTCCGCCCCGTGGCGGCAGACCGTGGTCTTGCCCACCTGCCTCGGGCCGCTGACGAAGGCCATCTGGCGGTGCTCCGCAAGGTGTGCGTCCAGGATGGAATCGTAGACTCGGCGGCGGTCGGGCATGCCTACCAAACTACGGCCAATCGTATTTTGGTAAAGACCATTTTACGATACATCGTATTTTGGTAAAAAGCCTCCGCTGGTCGGCCTAGCCTGAGAGCCGGCCAGATCCGGGCTGGCTCAGGGCGCGGGCCTGGCTAGTGTCTCGTCGTGGCCCAGGCCGACACGACCAGCACCACGCAACCCGCCCCTTCGCGCAAGCGGGCGGTCCTTTGGCTGAGCGCAATCCTGGTACAGCCCCTGATCTACAACACCTACCTCATCAAGGGCTGGTGTTACGACGCCCGAGGCAACCCCGACCCAGCCGCCATATACAATCACCAACTATGGCACGCCGAGCAGGCCTTCGGCGCTGTGGCGCTCCTCTGCGCGATCCTGCTCCTCCTCCAACCGGCCTCGCGGATTCTCTGGCGACTATCTGTCGCGCTCATGGCCTGCGCCTTGCTCACCAATATCACGAACCATGTGCACCTCAGAGGCGGCTTGCTCTCCGGGCTGAAAAGCTTCGCCAGTTCTGGCGGCATCGTCGAGTTCCTGGAAACCGGAAGCTCGTCGATGGGTGAGCTCGTCGGCGGCCTGGAGAGGAAAATCATTCTCATCCCCGAGTCGCTTTGGGCCCTGCATGGCACGTCCCTTGTGCTGGCTGTTCTGGGAACGATCGCCGCCGCAGCGCTTCTGGCATGGTTTTCCATAAAGCGGGCCACGTGGCACAAGCTGGGCGGCTGGCTCATGAGGTGAATGGGGCAATCCGCCCAAAGTCACTCGACACCTCAGCCGTGCCGAAGTATTCATTGAGTCAGGCCGCCATGCTGCTCACTCGCCTGCAAACTGCCATGGGTCACGCCAACCGACTCGTCAGGATGTTGGTCCTGCTACACCTGGGTGCCGGCATTGCCTGGCTCGGCTTGAATCCGCGCGATACCGCCACGCACATGACGATCCTGGACAAGGTGATCCTAGGCGCGCTCCTGGTCGTGCTGCTCATGCCCAGGCGCATGGCGCCGAAGACGTGGAGGGAAAACCTGGCGCTGCGCAGAGCATCGGTGGTGCTCCTGCCGTTGGCAGCCGCACTGACCATCCTTGCAAGCCGCGTCGCCGAGAGCAGTGCGTCAGCCGGGACCGACGCATTCAAACTGCTCTGCTGTTTCGCGCCGTGGACAGCCCTTGCGCTCGCAGCAAGATGGTGGCTTCCGGAAACGGCAAGTCCCTCGACCCGGTCAGGCATGCTAATCTTGCCGTACCTGGTGGGGCTACCGCTGTTGCTAATTATGATTTATTTCCGCGCGCGAAGCTAATGCGCTAGAAACGCCCTGCCACACACCTCTTCCGGGCTGGCTCAGAATGGCGAACTGGCTAGATTGAAGCGACGAAATGAGCCTCACTGGACCAAAAGCGGAGTTATCCCAGGAGGCATAACCCCTCACCAGACCGTCCCGCATCACTGAAAAAGGACCACGCGAAAACAGCCCCTTCTCCGCGGTCCGATCACGCACATCGTCAACTCTTGTCTGTGTTATTGGTTTTCCGAATTACAAACAGACAAACTAATCCTGTGGCTAAAAATGGAAGTATAATGAACCCGCAAAGCCGAATGTACTCTAAGCCTGTATTTAGGTTTCCCTCTCTCCAGTCCCTGAAAATCACATAGACCAGCGCAAAAACTCCAACCAGACACGCTATTCCAGAAACCATCGCGATTTTTTCGCAGGCATTGGAGATCTTTTGGGTTTTCATGGATTTACAACGCGTCGACCAATTAGTCCGGCCATATTCCCAGCGGCTCCACCAGGACACGAGAGGAAACTTTGCGGAGATCGCGATCGGGACGCGATGAACCTGGAGCTCCGACGGAGTTCTGCGACGGTCAGAATCGTGGAGTCAGTGTGTAGCCAAAATCTCCCCGCGGGGCCCCAATTTCGCACCGTTCGCACACGAAAAACCCCCGATTTCCGGGGGTTTTTGTTCGAAAGTAGCGGAGAGGATGAGATTCGAACCTCATCATAATGCCTTGAAACCCTATTGTTTACTGGGGTCGGCGTTTTATTGGACAACTCGTTGGACAACTTAACGCCTACAGCAGCCTAATCCTGCAGAACGTGCAAACGCACGTGGGATTCTGCGGGTCGCGCGAGCCCCGGAGATCGGATTTTCAGGGCAGACTTAAGCGGGATTTTCGCAGTCTAACACGCCCTCTTCCGGGCTGCTCGCGTGCCACGACATTCTCGACGTCGGGACGAAATCGCCCCCATGCCTTTAAATTAGTCAGACCTTGACTTTAAATTAGTCAGGTCGAGACTTTAAATTAGTCAGCCCATGATTCTCTCCCGCCCCATCGAGGAACAGATACGCCGGGACCTGCGCGACACCCGCGTCGTCCTCCTCGCCGGCCCGCGCCAGGCGGGCAAGACCACCTTGGCCAAGAAGATCGCAGGCAAGGACATGAAGTTCCTGACCTTGGACGACCCCACGACCCTCGCGGCCGCGCAGGCCGACCCGGTCGCCTTCCTGCGCGGGCTGGACCGGGCGGTCATCGACGAGGTGCAGCGCGCCCCGGGCCTGCTCGTCGCCCTCAAGCAGTCCGTCGACGAGGACCCGCGCCCCGGCCGCTTCCTGCTGACGGGCTCGGCCAACCTCATGATGCTGCCCAAGGTGGCGGACTCCCTGGCCGGGCGCATGTCGGTCATCGACCTGCTGCCGCTCTCGGCCGCCGAGATCCACCGTCGCTCGGGCGGCTTCCTGGAAAAGGCGTTCAAGGGTGCCACAACCGAGACGACAAAGCCCGTGATCGGCGACGACCTCCGCGACCTTGTGCTCGCCGGCGGCTATCCGGAGGCCCGCGCGCGCGCGACCTGGCGGCGCCAGCAGGCTTGGTGCCTCGACTATGCCAAGGCGATCGTGGAGCGGGACGTCCGCGAGGTCGCGCAGGTGGACAAGTTCCGCGAACTGCCCCGGATGCTGCGCGCGCTCGCGCACCACTCCGGCCAGCTGGTCAACCACTCCAAGCTCAGCGCCTCGCTCGGACTGACCAGCGTCACCGCCCAGCGCTACACCGGCATCTTCGAGCAGCTCTACCTGCTCAGGCACCTGCCCTCGTGGTCCGGCGGCGGGCTGGCCCGGCTGACCCGCACTCCCAAGCTGCACTTCCTGGACTCGGGGTTGCTCGCGGCCCTGCGCGGCGTCACCCCGGCCTCGCTCGACGGCAACCGGACCGAGTTCGGGGCGGTGCTCGAGACCTTCGTCTACTCCGAGCTGCTCAAGCAGGCGGGCTGGGAGGACGGCCGCTTCGTGTTCTCGCACTTCCGCGACAAGGAGCATCACGAGGTCGACATCGTGGTCGAGGACGACACCCGCGGCGTGGTCGGGATCGAGGTCAAGGCCTCGGCCACCGTCACCCCCAAGGACTTCGCGGGCCTGCGCCTGCTGGCCGAGGCGACCGGCAAGCGCTTCCGCTGCGGGATTGTCCTCTACGACGGCAAGGTCACCCTGCCCTTCGGCGACCGCCTCTGGGCCGCCCCGATCGCCTCGCTCTGGCAGGCCTGACCAATCCCCCGGCGCCCTCCCCACATCCGGACTGGCTCAGCACGGTGGACTGGCTAGATTAAACCTCCGAAATGTGCCTTTCCGGTTCCATTGAAGCCTTGTCCCAAGGTTAAAGACGATGATGCGCGCTCTTTTGGCTTTTGCGCTAGTGGTTGGCGTGTGCCTTCTCTCGGCCTCGGCGCTCGTCGGCCTTTGGATAAAC
>JBKDBK010000104.1:0-12103 GCA_046315175.1 Opitutia bacterium
AGGCTGGCGGAGAGGGTGGCGTTGCCGGAGGAGGAGACGTTGCCGGAGGTGAGGGAGCCGTTGACAAGCGAGCCGGTGTTGACGGCGAGGGTGCCGGTGGTGGCGTGGGTCAGGCCGCCGAGGTCGAGGGTGCCGCCGGCAACGGTGAGGGCGCCGGAGGCGGCGGGGAGGGCGTTGGCGGAACCGAGGAGGAGGGTGCCGGCGTTGACGGTGAAGCCCCCCGAGAAGGTGTTGGTGCCGGCAAGGGTGAGGGTGCCGCTGCCAATCTTGGCGAAGGCGGAGCCCCCGCTCACCTGGCCCGAGAGGGTGACGTTGTTGGCCAGGGTGCTGATGGCGTTATTGGCCGTCGCGACGAGGATGGGGTTGGCGAAGGTGCCGCCGAGGTTGAAGACCAGGTTGCCCTCGGTGTCGTTGGTGTTGGTCTGGAGGTTGACGATTGTGGCGGCGTCGCCGAGGGCCGAGAGGTGGTTGACGATGAGGCGGCCGCGGTTGATGCGGAGGGTGCCGAGGAAGGTGTTGGCGCCGTCGAGCTGGAAGGTGGAGATGTTCTGGCTGCCGGTCGGGTGGTCGAACTGCAGGATGACGCCAGCGGCGCCGCCGGAGATGACACCGGAGAGGATGGCGATGCCCGGGGTCGAGGCGGTATCGGCAGAGACGCCGCGCTGGATGGCGTAGAAGCCCGCTGTGCCGGGCATGACGATGTTGTTCGCCAAGTTGAACGAGCTGGGCGTGATGCGGAGGAAGGGCGAGCCGGCGGAGGCGTAGGTGGTGGCGCTGTAGGCAGCGGCGGCGAGGACGCGAAGATCGCCGGAGCCGAGGGCAGCCTCGTTGGAGATGGCGAGCGAAGGATCGTTGGTGCCGGTGTTGTTGCTGCCGACGGTGACGCCGCCGGAGAAGGTGTTGGCGGCGGAGAGCGTGAGGGTGCCGGTGCCGAGCTTGGTCAGGCTGCCGGCGCCGGAGAGAACGCCGGAGTAGGTGGTGTCGGAGTTGTTGCCGCCGACGGAGAGGTTGATCCCGGCGGGCGTGGCCGCGTTGTTGACGAGGGCGAGGTTGACCGAGCCGGTCAGGCCGCCGACGGTGAAGGCGTTGTCGGCGACGGAGGAGGCGAAGACGAGGCTGCCGGTGGAGGACGGGCTGATCGTGCTGCCGGCGAGGGCGCTGGCGTGGGCGAGGACGAGCGACCCCGCGGTGACGGTGGTGAGGCCGGTGTGGGCGGTGGCGCCGGAGAGGGTCTGCGTGCCGCTGCCGGCCTTGGTGAGGGAAACGGCGCCGGTGATGGTGCCGCTGTAGTTGCCGCTGCCGTCGCCCGCACCGATGGTGAGCACGCCCGAGGTACCCTCGGTCAGGCTGATGCGGCCGGCTCCCGTGGCGTTGGAGATGAGGGCGTTGACGGACTCGGCCCAGCCGGTGCCGCTGCCGGAGAGCCGCAGGTTGACGACGGTGCCGAGGGTCTGGGCGTCGAAGCGGATGTTGGCGGTGTCGGGGATGGCGAAGTTGTTGGTGTTGGAGGCGACGCCGATCTGGAGCTGGGCGCCGTCCTGGATGGTGATATCGCCTCCGAACGTGTTGGCGGTCGGGGCGGTGCTGTGGTTGAAGGTAATGCGGCCGCCGGTGGTGAGCGGGGTGGCGATGGTGATGCCGCCCGCGCCCGAGATGACGTTGACGAAGGTGAGCCGGTCGGCGGAGCCGGCCAGGAAGACGGTGTCGCGGCCGAGGGTGATGAGGCCGCCGTACTGGGTGTTGGACAAGGAGGCGGCGATGGCGCCGCCGATGACGGCGGTGCCGGTGTCGGCGGCGTCGACCACGATGGCGTTGTTGACGGTGGAGCCGTGGGCGATGCGCAGGGCGGCGGTGGTGGCCGAGCCGGCGGCGAGGGTGACGGTGCCGCCGCCGAGGGCGGCGGCGGAGGCGGCGTCGACCCGGCCGGCCTCGATGCGAAGTCCGGAGGCGAGGGTGTTGGAGCCGGAGAGGGCGAGGGTGCCGGCGCCGGCCTTGATGAGGCCGCCGTTGGTGAGGGCGCCGGACAGGGTGGTGTCGGACAGGACGGTGAGGGTGCGCGTGGCGCCACCGAGATTGAAGGCGTTGCCGAGGGTGAGCGCGCCGTTGGCGACGGCATCGCCGAAGGTGACATTGCCGCCCAGGGTGGAGGCGCCGGCGGCGGTGACGGTGCGCGCGGTGGCGGAGTCGCTGGAGAGCGTGCCGCCGTTGAGGGTGAGGATGGCGGAGGCGGCGCCGAGGGCGCCCGCGGAGCCGACGCGGATGACGCCCGTGCCGGAAAGGGTGGTGCCGCCGGCGTAGGTGTTGGCGCCGGAGAGGACAAGGGTGCCGGCGGAGACGGCAACGCCGCCGAGATGCGAGAGATTGGCGGCGAGGGTGACGGTGCCGGCGGTGGATCGGCTGATGGCGCCGGAGCCGGCCAGGGTGAGGCCGGAGCCGACGGTGGCTCCGGAGTCGAAGCTGTAGTTGGCGGCGGTGACGGTGACGGTGCCGGCGACGGTGCCGGAGAAGGTGGCGGCGGAGGCGGCCAGGTTGGCGCCCAAGGTGCCGCCCGCGAGGGAGGCCGAGGTGGCGGAGAGGGTGCCGGTGCCGGTGACGGCGCCGCCGGCGAGGGTGAAGCTGTCGACACCTTGGTTGGTGGCGCCGAGGGCGAGGGTGCCGGCGTTGACGGTGAGGTCGCCGGAGGCGGCGAGGGTGTTGTTGGCGGCGAGCTCGAGGGTGCCGGCGGCGAGAATGGTGCCTCCGGTGAAGGTGTTGGTGCCGGAGAGGGAGAGGGTGCCGTCGCCGGTCTTGGTGAGGGCGTGGGCGCCAGAGATGGCGCCGCCGAAGGCAAGGACCGCCCCGGTGTCGACCTCGACCGAGGCGGCGCCGTCGAGCTGCACAACCCGGCCTGCGCCGAGGGTGAAGGAGGCGCCCGCGCGGAGGGTGGTGCCGGCGCCGAGGGTGAGGGTGCCGGCGGAGGCGCCGAGGGCGGTGTCGGCCGAGGCGAGGAGGGTGCCGCCGGTGACGCGGATGCCGCCGCCGAAGGTGTTGATGCCGCCGAGGGTGAGGGTGCCGGCGCCAGCCTTGACGAGCTGGGCGGTGTCGCCCGCGAAGCCGCCGGTGCCGGAGAAGGTGTATCCCAGGCCGGTGTCGACGGTGACCCTGCCCAGGTTGGGGATGCCGGCCGCGAGGGTGACGTTGCGCGTGGCGGCGTCGTCGTTGAAGACCAGCTCGTCGCCGTCGAGGAGGGAGTCGGCCGCGGAGGTGGTGCTGATGAGGAAGTTGGCGGTGGTGGCGTCGACGGTGGACCCGAGGGCGCCGGTCCAGATCATGTTGGCCTTGGAGACGGTGACGGAGAAGGTCCCGGCGAGCGCATCGTGGTCGATGGCCGAGATGGTGGTGTGCCCGTAGTTGCCGACGGCCGTCAGGTTGCCCGCGAGGACATTGGAGGTGTTGGCGGCGTCGTAGGAGAGGATCTGGTAGGTGCCGGTGCCGAAGCCGCCGTTGAGGAAGCTGACCTGGACGTCGCCGAGGAGGCGGAGGGTGCCGCCGGTGAGGTCGATGCGGTCGGCGGAGGTGAGGCCGACGAGGACGTTGAGGCGGGTGGAGCCAACGCCCCCGATGTCATCCAGCCAGCCAAGCTCGAGGGTGCCGGTGGTGGCGAGCACGCCGGGGCTGGAGCCGGAGCCGGGGCGGAGAAGGCCGCCGGCGCTGATGACGCCGTCGCCGCCGACCACCCGGATGTCGCGCCCGGTGGAGAAGCCGCCGGAGAGGGAGGCGCCGTCGGAGACGGTGAGGCGGGAATTGACGCCGGAGGAGCCCCCGAGGGTGGCGCCGGAGACAACCAGGCCGCCTTGCGTGACGGACAGGGCGCCGGTGTAGGCTGAGGCATCGGCGAGGGTGAGGGTGCCGTCGCCGGACTTGGCAAGGGCGCCGGAGCCGGTGAGGGCTCCGGTGAGCACGGCGGCGGAGGAATTGGCCAAGCGGAGGTCGCCGCCGGCGAGGGCGAGGCCGCCCGAGCCGAGGGGGGCGAGGGAGGTGAGGGAGAGCGAGCCGGCGGCGACCGTGGTGCCACCGGTGTGGCTGTTGGACGAGGTCAGGGTCTTAGACCCGGCGCCGGCGAGGACGAGGCCGAGGTTGCCGGAGAAGCCGATCGAGGAGGAGAAGGCGCCCGTGTTGCCGAGGCGGAGGGTGGCGGCGGTGGCGGAGGTGTTGGTGACCGTCAGGCCGGAAACCGTGGCGAGGGTGACGCCGGTGGTCTGGGAGAAGCCGTTGAGGTCGAGGGTGGCGGCCGAGGTGGAGCCGAGGGTGAAGGTGGCGGCGCCGCCGGCGGCGGCACCGAGGCCGTTGGTGCCGCCGAGTCGGAGGGAGCCTCCGGCGAGGGTGAGCGAGGGATAGGTGCCGCCTCCGGCGAGGACATAGTTGCCGGCGTTCAGAGCGAGAGCCGCGGTGGAGTCGATACCCCCGAGAAGGGAGAGCGTTCCGCTGCCAATGCCGAAGAGGGGTCCGGTGCCGGGGGTGGCGCCGACGGTGACGCGGCCGCCAATGGAGGCGGAGGCGGTGCCCGAGAGCTGGATGACGCCGGAGGCGGAGCCGGCGTTGGCGCCGAAGGTGACGGCATTGGCGAGGGCGACGCCGTTGGCCAGGGCGAGGGTCGCGGCGCTGGAGGCGTTGTTGCCGATGGTGACCAGCCCGCTCCCGAGGGCGGTGGAGCTGGCGGCGGTGACGGCGACGACGCCGACAAGGTCGGTGCCGCCGGAGTAGGTGTTGTTGCCGGAGAGAGTGAGGGTACCACCGTTGTTGCCAAGACCGGTGCCAGTGGCGCCAGTGTAGGCGTGGCCGAGGGCGAGCTTGCGAGCGCCCCCTGATTCGCCGATGTTGCCGGAGAGGGTTCCGCTATTGGTGTAGGCGCCGATGGAGGCGTCGCCCGCAAGGGTGATAGAACCCGTCACGCTGCCGCCGGAAAGGCGGAGGGCGCCGAGCTCGCCCGCCGCTTCCAGCCAGCCGCGGCCGGCGAGGGTGAGGTTGTTGGCGACGGTGTAGTTGGCTGAGACGTAGAGGTTGCCGCCCGAAAGGACGCTAATGGCGGCGGAGCCGAGATTGGCGGCGGTGGCGCCGTTGAGGCGGGCGCCCGCGCCGACGATCCATTGCCCGGCGAAGGAGGTGTTGGTGCCCGTGAAGGCGTAGCCGCCGACGCCGCTGGCGCCGGTGGAAAGGAGACGGACCGTGCCGGCTCCGGAAAGCGCATTGGCGACGGTTATGGTCGTGTCGTTGCGGTTGAGGCGAAGCTCGGCGCCGGAGGAAACGGCGACGGCGCCGGCAGGGAGGGCCCCGGCGGTGCCGCCGACACCAAACTGGAGCACGCCGCCGGTGACATTGGTGCCGCCCGAGTAGGTGTTGGCGCCGGTGAGGATGAGGGTGCCGGTGCCCGCCTTGTTGAGGGCGAAGGAGCCGGCGACGGGGCCGGACAGGGTGACGCCGGCGGGGCCGGCAATCGAGAGCTCGGTGCCGAAGGTGACGACGCCGGAGAAGGTGGTGGCGACGTTGGCGGTGAGGGAGGCGCCTTGGGCGAGGGTGACGCCCGAGGTGAAGGCGAGGGTGCCGGTGTCGGTGCTGTCACCGAGGGTGACGGCGCCATTGACGGCGAGGCTGCTCCCGATGGTCTTGTTGCCGCTGGAGGCGAGGGTGGCGCCGTTATTCAGGGTGATGCCCCCGCTGCTCATGGCGTAGGCGGCGGTGACGGCGAGCTTGCCGCCGTTGACGGTCATGGTGCCGGTGAGGGCGTTGGCCCCGCTGTTCTCAAGGCGCAGGGTGCCGGTGCCGTTCTTGACGAGGTTGGCAGAGCCGGCGAGGGATCCCGTGCCGGCGAAGGTGTAGTTGTCGGACCCGGCGACGGTGACGGACCCGGGCGAGAGGGTGCCGACGAGCTCGATGGTGCGAGCGGCTCCGGCCGCGGAGGCGTCGAAGGTGACGTGGTCGAAGTTGTAGAACCAATCATCCAAGGCGTTGGCCTGGTTGGTGAAGGCGCGGCCGCCGCCGGACTCCTGGACGGCGTCCCACGAGGCGAGGGAGCCGTTCCAGACGAGATTGGCGGCGATGCCGGTGACGGCGAGGTCGAGGGTGCCGGCGGCGGCGTTGTTGGAGAGGGTGAAGATGTTGCGGGAAGGGGCGAGGCTGCGGGCGACAAGGCCGGAGATGTCGCCCAGGCCATCGAGGGTGATGGCGCCGGCGGAGTAATTGATGAGCCGATAAGTGCCGGGATTGACGGCGGCGGAGTTGGAGACGACCAGGTCGGATCCGGTGGCGAAGGCGACGGTGCCGGTCGTGGTGAAGAAGGCGGTGGCGAGCGTGGGGGATCCGAGCTCGAACTGCAGGTGGCCGCCGGAGGCGAGGGTGACGTTGCCAACGGTCACATTGCCGAGGGAGCGGAGGGCGCCGAACTGGGCGACCGTGGCGGAGCCGGCCGTGGAGACGCCCGACCCAAGGGCGAGGACGTTGGTGACGGAGGAGGTGCCCGACTCGACGGCAAGCGTGCCGCTGAAGGCCGAGAGGTTGCCGGCGAGGGTGGCGACGCCGGCGGAGGCGAGCTTGGCGACGACGCCCGAGCCCGACAGCGTGTTGGCCAGGGAGACGTTGTTGGAGCGGTTAATGGCGAGGGTGCCGGAGGCGCCGAGCGCAAGGGCGCCGGAGCCGGGGTCGCCGGTGGCGCCGCCGTTGCCGAGGGCGAGGGTGCCGGCGGTGACATTGAAGCCGCCGGTGTGGCTGTTGGCGGCGGCGAGGGTCATCGTGCCGGTGCCGGACTTGGTGAGCTGGCGGCTGCCGCGAACCTGGCCGCTGACGAGGAGGTCGGTCCCGGAACCGGCCACCGAGTCGCCGACATTGAAGGTGACGCCGTCGTAGTTGAGGGCGAGGGGGGCGGCGATGGTGGAGACGGCGGAGCCGCCGACGGTCCAGGTGGCGCCGGTGAAGGGAATGAAGGCGCCGGGGGAGCCGTAGGCGCCGGCGAGGCCGAGGGTGCCGCCGGTGAGGGTGGAGGGCCCGGCGATCTCGGCGGAGACAAACTGGGTGTCGCTCCGATTGAGCAGCCGGAGCTGGGCCGAGGGGCCGACCTGGAAGCCGCCCAGCACATGCATCGTGCCCGTGAGGATGCCGGCGGTGGCCCAGGCGCCCTGAGAGGAATAGTCGCCGAGGATGGCGCTGGCGCCCGCGCCCGAGGCGATGAGCTGGCCGGCGCCCCAGCCGCCGGCGGTGCCGAAGAAATAGTCTCCGGGCGAGGTGGAGTCGGAGAGGGTGACGTTGCCGGTGAAGGCGTTGGCGCTGCCGGAGCGCCAGCCAAGCCACCAGAAGCGGGCGGCGTTGCCCCCGCCCTCGCGCGTCATGGTGAGATTGCCGGCGCCGGAAACCTCGACCCCGGTGAAGGCCATGCCGTTGTTGGTGAAGCCGCCGTCGTTCTCCTGGAAGATGGTGCTGTCGGTGCCGGCGACGGTCTCGAGATGGGTCGCGAAGTTGATCAGGGCGGAGCCGTTGGAGCCGCCGGCCCTGAGGGTGCCCCCGGCGAGGAGGAACTTCGGCACCGTCTGGGTCATGATGGTGCCGCCGGACGCGGACTCGGTGACATAGCCGTTGTAGACCCCGCCCGAGTTGATCCGGATGACGGCGGTGGAGTTGGTGAAGAGGGAGGTGCTGCCGCTGTTCGCGTTGATGTCGTGACGGAGGGTGCCGCCCGAGTTGATGATCACGCCGGCGGCGTTGCCGAGGCGGGTGGCGGGGGTGGCGCCGGTGCCGGCCTGGAGCCAGCCAGCGGAGACGACGTAGTGGCCGGTGAAGGTGTTGGCGGCGTTGCTGAGGATGAGGGCTCCGTTGCCGGTCTTGTTGAGGAAGCCTGAGCCGGAGAGCGCGGCGGAGAGGATCGCGTTCTTGGTGGACCAGGTCACCTCGAAGGTGTTCCAGCCGGTGACGTTGAAGGCGCCGGAGTAAGTGGCGGTGCCGTCGTCCGCGATGAAGGTGGCGTCGCGCAGGTTGACGGCGTTGGAGTAGGTGAAGGCGTTGCTGGTCGAGCCGGCCTTGAAGCGCAGGGTCGCGCCGGGATTGACCGTGATGGCGCCGGTGCCGAGGGGGGTGTAGGTGCCGGCGGTGGTGCCGATGAGGGCGCGCAGCTCGCCTTGGTTGACGAAGACGCTGCCGGTGAAGGCGTTGTTGCCGGTGGAAGGCTGGACGACGACAAGCCCAGCACCCGTTTTGACCAGCGAGCCGGCGGTGGCGGTGGACGAGATGAGCGGCGCGGTGATGGTCAGGTTGGAGGCGCTCGAGTTGTTGACGATGAACTCCCCGGTGGTGCCGTTGCCGAGGACGGCGGTGCCCGAGAGGGTGGTGGCTCCGGAGCCAGTGCCGGTGAGGAGGAGAGACTTGGTGGTGGCGGCGTTGGCGCCGAGGGCCCAGGTGGCGGCGGAGCCGCTGCTGGTGAGCTTGAGGACGTTGCCGGTGAAGGCGCCCGCCATCGTGGTCGTGCCGGAGAGCGCGAGGGCGTAGTTAGACGCGGCGTCGTTGGCGCCGGCGGTGGTGAGCGTGGTGTAGCCGGCGAGGGCGGTGACGTTGGCGGCGTTGCTCGCCCCGGCCACGGCGAAGTCGAAGCTGTTGGTCCCGTTCTGGATGAAGGCCCAGCCGGTGCCGATGATGCCGTTGGTGTTGGTCTGGGAGGTGCCGATGAGGGCCGCGCCGGAGTTGCCCGCAAAGGTCAGGGTGGCGCCGGCGGAGCGGGAGAAGGCGCCGGTGGAAAGGGTGACGGCGGTGCCGCTGTTGAGGGAGGTCTGGAGAGCGGCGTTGCCCGCGGTGAGCGTCACCGCGCCGAGCGTCTGGGAGACGGAGGCGCCGGAGCGGCCGACGAGGTCGAGGGTGCCGCTACCGGTGAAGGAAAGCGTGTTGGTGGAGACGGAGAAAGGGGAGGTGGCGGAGGAGGGCGCGAGGCGGAGGGTACCGCCGGCGATCTCGGTGTTGCCGGTGTAAGTCTGCTGGGCGGTGAGGTTCCAGGTGCCGACATTGGACTTGCGGAAGGCGACGTTGGCCTTGGTCGCGGAGAGCGAGCCGTAGTCGCCGCCGAAGCTGTTCTGGACGGTGGAGGTGCCGCCGAGGATGGCGGTGCGGGCGGCATCCGTGCCGTTGTTGCTGAACGCGGTGGGGTTCCACACCAGGGCGCCGCTGCCGGTGGCGTAGACCCCGCTGGTAGTGTTGGCTCCCTGCTGGAAGACGCGCGTGGTGGTCTCGCCGGAGCCGGCGTAAATCAGACTGCCGCCGACGAGGGCAATGGTGCCGGCGCCGAGGTTGCCGGCGGTGGTGCTGAGGCTGGAGACCTGGACAGCGGTGGCGGCGCCGTAGATGGCAGTGAGACCGGTGTAGGTGTTGGTGCCGGAGAAAACGAGAAGGTTAGAGGTGATGCCGTTGGCGATGTCGAGGCGGCCGGCGCCGGAGATGTTGTTGGAGAAGTGGGCGATGCCTGTGCGACCGATGTTGAGCGCGGGATTCGTCGTGCTGTTGATGACGATGTTGGCGGTGCCGAGCGAGCCGGTGACGCCGCTGTTGCCGACGCGCACCTGGGTGTTGGCGGCGATGGTGACGGTGCCGGTGAGGCCGGAGTCCTTCTGGACGTAGTTGACCAGCGAGAGGTTGGGGGTGTTGGCGAAGGTGAGGTTGCCCGAGCCGGTGAGGACGGAGTTGAGGGTGAGGGTGCGGCCGGTGCCGGAGGCGTTGGTGTTGTCGATGGTGCCGCCCTGGGCGCCGACGACGATGCCGGTGTTCCAGGTCCAGTTGCCTTTGGTGGCGTCGAGCGCGCCGCCTTGGCCGATGGTGCCTCCCTGGAGGTAGATGAGGCCGGTGCCCCAGGCGGCGGCATTGTTGTTGGAAGTGCGGGCGATGACGCCCTCGCCGACAAAGATCTTGCCGCTGAAGTTGGTCAGCCCGGTGGTGGACGTGTTGAGGTCGAGGGTGGTGACGCCGGTGCCGGAGCGAACGAGGTTGAGATTGGCGGATCCGGCGAGAGCGCCGGCGTTGGCGGCGGTGCCGAGGCGGAGATAGCGGCTTCCGGCCAGAGTCCAGGTCTGGTCGGCGGCGAGGGTAACGGAGGGCCCCAGGAGCCAGTCCATGTTGGTGCCGGTGGTGGTGACGCCGCCGGCGCCTAGCGTGAGCGCGAGGTTGTCGGCCCCGAGATTGACGGTTGAGCCGGCCGTGCCGCTGACAGCTCCCAGATTGAAGCCGAAAAGCGAGAGGTTGTCCCCGTAGTTGAGGGAGATGCCGGTGCCGGCGTTGAAGGTTGTGTTGAAGACAATGGTGTCGTCGGCCGTGGGAACGAGGCCCTCGAGGTAGGAGCCGGCGAGGTTGAGGGCGGTGCTGTTGTTGCCCTTGGTCAGGTCGGCCGCAGCCAAGGGGGCGGGCGCGCCGGATAGGCCGAGGGCGGCGGCGGCGAGAAGAAGGCGGGCGGAGAGACGCTGGGGGTAGTGAGCGCTCATGGATGTGGGGACTGAACCAGAATTGTGTCGAATCTGTTGCCAAGGGCAACATTGGGCAGCATTTAGGCTGCTACGAACTGCTAGACTGAATTGTAAGGGGGAAGAAAACTCCTAAGTCGTTGTCTATTAGAATTTTGAAAATCTTTTCTTTTCGGCTTCGAAGGCCATCCGGTGGCTTTGAAGGGAAGTCTCGAGGGAGGTCCGCATGTCGGCCGGGTTGGCGCGGGTGAGGTCCTCGTGAAGGGTGGACATGAGGCCCCAGTCGCCGCCGCCGTGGCCGGCGTAGCCGTGCTTGGGTTCCTCGAGGGTGATTCGGCGGGGTTCCTGGCCCCAGCCGTGGCGTTGGACGACGAGGTCGCAGCCGAGTTGCTTCTTGATGAAGGAGCCGCCGCGGAGCCAGCCCTCGGTGCCGAAAAGCTCGAGGTGGCGGCCCTCGTCGAAGGCGGTCATGGTGAAGGTGGCGGTGACGTCGTTGGCAAAGCGGGCGGCGAGGACCTGATGGTCGACGACGTCGTTGTCGCACCGGTAGACGCAGCGGCCCCAGGGGCTGGTGCGGAGCCAGTCGAGGATCTCGGTGTCGGTGGCTTCCTTGGCGCGGTCGTGGACCATGCCCAGCCAGCGACGTCCCTCGGGCTTGCAGTAGAGGGCGGCGTTGTAGCGGCAGGTGTCGGCGACAGGGCAGCCGTCGGTGCAGCGGGCGGGGGCGCCGACGGGGGCGTTGGCGGCGGTGAAATGGGTGAGGGAGCCGTGGGAGGAGAGTTGGGTGTGGGGCGCGCCGACGAGCCAGGCGAGGATGTCCATGTCGTGGCAGGACTTGGCGAGAATCATGGGCGAGGACTTGGCGGCGACGGACCAGTGGCCGCGAACGAAGGAGTGGGCTTGGTGCCAGGGTTGGACGCCCTCGAGGGCGTTGAGGGAGATGAGTCGGCCGAGCTCGCCGGAATCGAGGATGCGCTTCACCTCGGAGTAGAAGGGGGTGTAGCGGAGGACGTGGCAGACGACGACGCGTCGACCGAGGCGGCGGGCGGCGGCGGCGACGGCCTCGGTGTCCTCGAGGGTGGGCGCGATGGGCTTCTCGAGGAGGAGGTCGTAGCCCAGCTCCATGGCGCGGATGGCGTGGGCGCGGTGAAGGGCGTCCTGGGTGCCGATGACGCAGACATCGGCGATCTTTCCGGCGGCGAAGAGCTCGTCGGCGGAGGCGAAGGCGCGGAAGGGTGCGGAGGCGCGGGTCTTGGCGGCATGGCCGCGGATGACGTCGACGCGCGCGGGGACGGGATCGGCGGCGGCGGCGATGGCGTAGCGCTCGGGCATCTCGGCGGCGATGCCGGCGTAGGTGCGGGCGCGGGAGCCGGCGCCGCAGAAGACAAGGGAGAGGAGCATTGGGGGAATATGGCTCCCTAGCTCTCTAGCTCACTAGCTCACTAGCTTGGTAGCAAAATTGCTGGGTTAGCGGCGTTAGAAGGAAGCGGGGAGCGGGGAGATGAGAGTGGGGGTTCCCCATTGTCCTTGACCCCCCTGCCCTTCCTTCTTTTTCTGACCGCCTCCCGGTTAGCCCCCTTCGTCTAGCCCGGTCAGGACACCTCGTTTTCACTGAGGTAACTGGGGTTCGAATCCCCAAGGGGGCG
>JBKDBK010000105.1:0-7652 GCA_046315175.1 Opitutia bacterium
TGATCAACGCCGACCCGCGCGTGCGCGGCCGGCTCAAGGTCGTCTTCCTGCCCGACTACCGGGTGACCCTCGCGGAGCGCATCATCCCCGCGGCGGACCTCTCGGAGCAGATCTCGACCGCGGGCAAGGAGGCCTCGGGCACGGGCAACATGAAGCTGGCCCTCAACGGGGCGCTGACCATCGGCACGCTCGACGGGGCGAATGTCGAGATCCTCGAGGAGGTCGGGGAGGACAACATCTTCATCTTCGGCCTCACGGTCGAGGAGGTCGCCGAGCTGAAGTCGAGCGGCTACGACCCGCGCGCGGTGGCGGCGGCGGATGAGGAGCTGCGGGCGGCGCTCGACTGGCTGCTCTCCGACCATTTCACGCCGGGCGAGCCCGGGGCGCTGGCCCCGGTGGTGCACGGCCTGCTCGACGGCGGCGACCCTTACCTTGTCCTGGCCGACTTCCGCGCCTATGTGGACGCCCAAGACCGGGCGGGCGCGGCCTTCCGCGACCGGCGCAGGTGGGCGCGCATGGCCATCCTCAACACGGCCCGCATGGGCAAATTCTCGTCCGACCGGACCATCGGGGAGTATGCCCGGGTCATCTGGGGAGTGGAGGCTGTTGGGTAGGGACATGGCTACGTCCATGTCCTAGGCGGAGGGAGGAGGTCACGGGCGTAGCCGCGACCCTACCCGGCTCAGTCCTCAATCTTGATATCCTTGTTGCGAGAGCGGGGTCCGCCGGCGCGCAGCCAGGCGTTGATGAAGGCGTCGAGATCGCCGTCCATGACGGCCTGGATGTTGCCGGTCTGGACGCCGGTGCGGAGGTCCTTGACCATCTGGTAGGGCTGGAAGACGTAGGAGCGGATTTGGTTGCCCCAGCCGATGTCGCCCTTCTCCCCGTAGAAGCGCTCCATCTCGGCGCGCTTGTCGTCGAGGGTCTTCTCGTAGATGCGGGCGCGGAGGATCTTCATGGCGAGCTCGCGGTTCTTGTGCTGGGAGCGCTCGCGCTGGCAGGCGACGACGATGCCGGTGGGGATGTGGGTGAGGCGGACGGCGGACTCGGTCTTGTTGACGTGCTGGCCGCCCTTGCCGGAGGAGCGGTAGACATCGACCCGGAGGTCGGCCTCGTTGACCTCGACGTCGACGTCGTCGTCGATCTCCGCCACGACGTCGACCGAGGCGAAGGAGGTGTGGCGCCGGTCGTTGGCGTCGAAGGGCGAGATGCGGACGAGGCGATGGACGCCGCGCTCGGCCTTGGCGTAGCCGTAGGCGTTGGGACCCTCGATGCGGAGGGTGGCGGAGGAGATGCCGGCGCCCTCGCCCTCGGAGACCTCCTCGATCTCGACCTTGTAGCCGCGGCGCTCGGCCCATCGGCTGTACATGCGGAAAAGCATGTCGGCCCAGTCGTTGGACTCCGTGCCGCCGGCGCCGGCCTTGACGGTGAGGAGGGCGTTGGACTTGTCGTGCGGGCCGGAGAGGAAGGAGGCGATCTCGAGGTCGGCCACCTCGGCGACGAGGGCGGTGGCGAGCTCGCCCAGCTCCTTGACCTCGGCCTCGGCCCCCTCCGGGGTCTCGGCGACGAGCTCGGCCAGGGTCTTGGCGTCCTCGATCTTGCGGCGGAAGGCGGCCTGCGGGTTGGCGATGTTCTTCAGCTGGTTGGACTCCTGGATGACCTTCTGGGCCGCCTGCTGGCTATCCCAGAAGCCCTGTTCGGCCATCTTGCCCTCGAGCTCGGCGATGCGGGCCTGCTTGCCCGGGACGTCGAGGAACTTCCAGAGGTGGCCGGCGCGGCGCTCGGCCTCCTCGAGGGCGGCTCGGGTCTCGGGCGGGATGTACATGGGAGGGTTTAGTGGAAGGAGCGGGGGCGGGGGAGGCGAGGATGGAAATTGAAGAGGAGCGAGGAGCGGGGTGCGGGGAGCGAGAGGGCGGGGCACTACGGCTCGCTCCACACTCCCCGCTCCTCGCTCCCCCGGGGCTGAGCCCGGTAGGGCTTAGCCCCGGATCGACTTCCAAGGCTCCTGCTGGCTGACGTCGACGAGGCCGGGGCCCTTGCAGGAGCCGGGAGAGAGGATGGCGAGGATGCGGGCGGGGGTTGAGCCGACGTTGAAGGTGGCGTGGACCATGCCCTTGGGGATGTGGGCGAGGCCGCCGGCCTCGAGGACCTTGCGCTCGCGGTCGACCCACTGCTCGATGCGGCCGGAGAGGACATAGATGCATTCCTCGAACTCGGGGTGGGTGTGGAAGCCGTGGCCTTGGCCGACGGCGAACTCCGCCTCGATGACGGCGAGGTCCTTGGCCTCGGTCTGCCCGGGGCGGCAGAGCCAGCGGTTGACGCGGTCCTCGAAGGGCTCGGGGATGGCCTCGGCGGCCGTGACGAATCGGGTGGGCATGGGCGTGGGGTGGGAGAGGAATAGGGGGATGGCGGGATGGGGGAAAGCGGGAAAGCGGTTGGGGCGCAGGCCGGATGAGGCCTTGCCCCTGCCTGGGGCTGGGGCAATCTCCCCGGCATGTCGTCCCTCTTGGAAGGTCTCACCTTGGAGCAGGTGGCGGGGGTCGCCCCGGTCCGTCGCACGTTGGACAACGGGGTGGAGGTGGTCGTGGTCGAGCGCCCCGGCTGCGGACTGATGTCGGCCCAGGTCTGGGTGCGCTCGGGCAGCCTGCACGAGGGCCCTCGGCTGGGCGCGGGGGTTTCCCACTATCTGGAGCACATGGTGTTCAAGGGGACGGAGCGGATGACGGGTCGCCAATTGACCGACCGGGTGCACGAGATGGGGGCGACGGCGAACGCCTACACGACCCTTGACCGGACGGTCTACCACATCGACGGCCCGGAGGAGGGCTTGGACGGCGCCCTCGAGGCGCTGTCGGAGCAGGTCCTTGCCCCTCAGCTCCTCGATGCCGACGCGAGGACGGAGCGGGAGGTCATCCTGCGCGAGATCGACATGTGCGCGGACGACCATGACGGCGTGCTGGCGGAGGCGGCGCTGGCCGAGGCCTTCCGGAGCCACCCGCTGCGCCATCCGGTGATCGGGCATCGCGGCTCCTTTGCCGCGCTGACCCCCGAGGATCTGAGGGCCTACCATGCGGCTCGTTACACGACCGACAACCTCGTGGTGGCGGTGTCGGGCTCGGTGCCCGTCGAGCAGGCCTTGGCGTCGGTCGAGCGCTGGTTCGGCCGCTTTGGGCGTCGCTCCGCCGAGACTCGCCTGAACGCGGCCGAGCCTCCCGGCGCCGAGCCGAGGGTGCTGCGCCTGACCCGCGACGTGTCGACGGCACGCGGGGTGGTGCTTTGGCGCACGCCTGGCATCCTGTCGCCGGACTCCCTTCCCCTGGACATCGCCGGAGGCATTCTCGGCGCCGGTCGCAGCTCCCGCCTTTGGCGCGAGCTGCGGGAACGCCGCAAGCTCGTGCACGCCGTCTCGGCGAGCACCTGGGGCGTGGAGGATTCCGGCCTGATGTGGGTGGGGTGGAGCGGCGACGCCAACACCGACGCCGAGGCGGTCGAGTCGGCCATCCTCGAGGTGGTGGGCGATTTCCTGCGGTCGGGACCGACCGAGGCCGAGCTGGCCAAGGCCCGGCGACAGGCGGTGGTCGGTATGGTCAACGGCTCGAAGACGGTCCATGGGGCGGCCTCGCGCGCGGGCTACGCGCTGGCGATCGCGCGGGACGAGCTGCAGCCGCTCGCCACGGCGCGTCAGCTGGCGAGCCTGGGCTCGGAGGCGGTCCGCGACGCCGCGAGGCGGGCCCTGGTCGACGCGTCCCGCACGGCCGCCTCGATGCGGGCCAAGCCCCAGGAGGCGAGGACGGCCGGGGCGCGGCGGCTGGCGCCGGCGGGCGACTTCGAGGTGAGGGTGCTGCCGAACGGGGTGCGCGTGCTGTTGCAGCAGGACGACGCGCTGCCCAAGGTGTCGGTGGGGATGGCCTGCGCCGGCGGGTTGGCGCTCGAGGCGCCGGGACGCGCCGGGTCGGCCGCCTTGCTCGCGACCTTGCTGGCGCGCGACACGGCGCGTCGCTCGCGCGCGGAGGTGTCGGAGCTGGTCGACCGTCTTGGCCTGACGTTCCGCCCCTCCTCCTCCGGCTTTTCCCTCGGCCTCTGGGGCGAGGGCCTGTCGAGCGACTTCGCGGCCTTGGCCGAGCTGGTGGCGGACGGCATGCTGGGCCCGCGGCTCGACCCGGACACGTTCGCGCGCGAGCGCGCGGCGCAGGCGGATGCGTGCCGCGAGGACTTGGACGAGGTGGTGGAGCTGGGACGGCAGCGTCTGCTGAAGGCCTTCTTCGGAGACCACCCGCTGGGGCGTCCGTTGGCCGGCACGGCGGAATCGGTCGAATCCATCCAGCTCGGCGACCTGTCGGCGATGCACCGGGCGATGCTCCGCGCGGGCAACCTCGTCGTGGGCTTTGCCGGCCAGCTGGACCGGCCGGCCATCGAGGCCTTCGTGGCGGAGCGCCTGGCAACCCTGCCGGCGGCCGCGAGGTCCGTGGCGGCGATCGCCCCCGCCCCGACGCGCCCCGCCGGCGCGCTGTCGGAGACGGTCGACCGCGAGCAGGCCATCGTGCTCCTCGGGTTCCCGCATTGCGGCTTCGCCCATCCGCGGATCGCGGAGGCGAACGTGACGGAGGAGTTGCTCAGCGGGATGGCGAGCGGCCTCTTTCGCCGGGTGCGCGAGGAGAAGGGCTTGGCCTACTTCGTGGGCGCCTCGCGGGTCGAGCTGGCGGACCAGGGGATGTTCTACCTTTACGGCGGCACGCATGCCGGGGCGGCGGCGACGGTCGAGGCGGAGATGCGGGCGGAGCTGGCGCGGCTGGCGGAGGGGCGGTTCGAGGCGGGCGAGGTGGAGTCGGCCAAGCGCCGGCTGCGCGTCGCGAGGCGCGAGGCTCGCCAATCCTGCATGTCGCGCCTGGGCGGGGCGCTCTTCAGGGAAATCTCCGGCCTTGGCGCCAACTACGAGGCGCGCTGGGAGGCGATGCTCGCCGCGGTCGACGAGGCCAAGGTGGCGGGCTTCGTCCGCGACCACCTGAGGGCGGAGGCCGCCCAGGCGGTCACGCTTTTGCCGAAGGGGTGACGGGGTTGTCGAGGACGCGGCGGGCGATGATCGAGGACCACACCCCGGGAATGGCCAGGATGAGCGTCAGGACGAAGTAGCCCGCGTAGCCGAGCTTCTGGGCGAGCGCGCCGGCCCACATGCCGGGCAGGTAGGCCGAGATCAGGGCAAGGGTGGAGAGGGTGGCGTAGCGGATCGCGGCCTGCGGGCCCTCGGCGAGGCGCATCATGGAGAGCAGGAGGGCGCAGACGCCGGCGCCGTAGGCCACATGCTCGACCATGAAGATGGCGCCGATGGTCCACTGCGATTGGCCGGGATGGGTGGCGAGCCAGGCGATGGCCGCGATGGGCGCGTGCATGGCGATGCCGAGGGGCACGAGGCATCGGCTGAGGCCGTGGCGGGTGATGAGGGCTGATCCGACGAGTCCCCCGATGGCCAGGCCCCCGACGGCGGTGATGAGGCGGAGGATGGCGTAGTCCTGGTTGTCGAGGCCGAGGCCCCCGGCCTCGGTCTTGGCGATGGAGAAGAGGGGGAGGACGCGGGTGAGGTGAACCTCGCTCGTGCGGTAGAGAAGGATCAGCCAGAGCAGGGCGGGGAAGCGCGGGTCGGTCAGAAGCTGGCGGATGCTCTCGCCCAGGGGCTGCTGGGGGGGGAGGTCGCGCCGGGGTTCGGCGTTGAGGCCGCCGGCGCAGAGGAGCCAGGCGGCGCCGGCGAGGAGCATGGAGAGCAGGAGGGCGTCGGCCCAGGCATTGGAGGGGGCCTCGCCGGTGGAGCGGAGCCAGCCGGCGAACCAGATCAGGCAGGGGCCGGCCAGGACGGTGCCTGTCTTGGAGGCGAAGTTGAGGAGGCCGGCGAGGCGGCTGCGATCCTGGTCGCGCAGGGAGGCGACGTAATAGCCGTCGAGGGCGACATCATGCCCGGCCGAGAGGATGGACAGGAGGGCGAGGAGGGCGAGGGAAGGCCAGGGGTTGGCGGCGGAGCCGGGGGTGGCCAGGGCGAGCCAGCCGAGGAGGGCGACGATGAGGGCCTGGCTCGATCGGATGACGCGCGTGGGGTCGCCCATGCGCACGACGGCGGGGGCCCAGAGGAGCTTGATGCCGACAAGGAGGCCGAGGGCGCCGGCGATCTGGGTGATGCGGGCGTCGGGCAAGCCGGCGTTCTTGAGGGCGACGGGGAGGGCCTCGTCGCGGATGGCGCCGGGGATGGCCTGGAAGAGGAAGCCGGCCCCGACCCAGAGCCAGGCGCGCCTGGCGGGGGCCTCAGCCATTCTTGCCGCCGAGGGCGTTGGTGCCGTACTGGTCGACCGCGCGGAAGAGGTTGTCGAGGAACTTGGCGACGGTGATGTTGAGGCCGATCAGCTCCTCGTCGGTCAGGTGGAGCTGCTCGCCGGGGCGGAAGGTGCGGCTGACATCGGCGAGCTTGGGCTGGGTCTTGCCGTCCTCCTCGACGTCGCGGACCATCTTGAAGTCGAGCACCAGGGTGCCGTCGGGCGAGATGTCGTCGTTGGTGACCTGACCGCCGTTGGCGAGCACGCGGAGGGCGGCGGCGAGGCTGAAGAGGGCGTCCTCGAGCTCGTTGATGATGCCGAACTCGGTCTCGAGGGTCTCGAACTTCTCCTGGAGCTTGGCCCGGGCGAAGGCCTGCTGGCGCTGGCCGACCCGCTGGTCGGCCTCGGGGTTGGGCGCGGTCTGGCTGCCCTTCTCCTTGATGAAGGCGCAGAGCAGGTGGCACTGGTCGAGACCGGCGGCGGAGAGCTGGAGGAGGTCGTTGACCGCGGTGCGCTGGAGGAGGGCGCGCGAGTAGGCGCGCATCTGGCCGTGGGTCAGGTGGGCCTTGGGCGCGGGCATCACGCGGGCGATGGCCGAGTAGAGGTCATAGGCGCTGGGGTCCTCGCTGCGCAGGTTGGCCAGGGTGAAGGCGAGGATGTCGTACTGCCTCTGGAGGTGGACGAGGAGGTTGCGGCTGATCGACTGGAGGCTGATGGTTCCTTCCTGTTCCGGGTTCTGCTGGGTCATGGGGGAGGGGTGCCTAGGGGGATTAATCCACTGGGAAGGGGAGGGGAAGGGGATAATCGGGAAGGGGGAAGAACGGCAGCACAGGGGCACGGGCGGAGAAGCCGGTGCACGGGGGCACAAGGGCACGGCGGCACGGGCGGAGAGGCCGGGGCACGGGAGAGCAGGAGAACAGGTGCACAGGGGCACGGGAGGGTGAACTCGCTATCGCTCGTTGATTTCGGAGGAGTGAGGAGCGAGACGCCGTGGTCGGCTGGCTTAATCCTGCGCCTCCTTCGAATCCTTCGTACCTCTCTTGCCGTGAGGCCTTTCCTGTGCCCCTGAGCCCCTGTGCCCCTGTGCAGCTGATTACGTGCCCCTGCTTAGGCCTTCCTCGCCCGTTTGCGGGCGAGGACGCCGGTGCCTTCCTTGGGCTTGGCGGGGCCGGAGGCGCTGAGCCAGTGGAGGATGAGGGCGGCGCTGTCGCCGGCGCTGAGGGCGTGGTCGCCCTTGCCGGCGGGGAGTCGGATGAGGTGCTCGACCTTGGGTTGGAGGTCGGCGTCGACGCCCTGGGGGGAGAGGAGGACCACGTTGCCGCGGCCGGGAGCGCGGATGGGCGCGGCCTCCGCGAG
>JBKDBK010000106.1:0-14670 GCA_046315175.1 Opitutia bacterium
CGACGAGCGCGGCCTCATCGCCCGCCTCGCCGCCGCCCTCGGCCTGCCGGCCGACAAGGCGGGCAAGGAGCTCGACGCCGCCTGCCTCCGCCACCACGCCGAGCAGCTCGCCCTCGCCCTGCGCGACGAGCGCCCGACCGACGAGACCATCCAGGCCATCCGCCGCATCGAGTCCCGGCTCGGCCTTCCCGAGGCCGCCCTCGCCGCCTCCCGCGCTCCCGTGCTCCGGGCGCACTTCGAGTTCCTCCTCGGTGGCAAGGGCGATCTCGCGGCGGCCCTCTCGCCCGCCGCCTCGCGCGCCCTCCGCGCCTACGCCGCCGGCTTCGCCTTCCCGCTCGACGACCACCCCGAGCTCGCCCGGCGTCTCGCCGCCGGCGAGTCGCGCTGGGAGGCCGAGCATGGCGAGCTGCCGGTTGTCGACACCGACATCATCCTGGGTCGGGGCGAGGTCTGCCATTGGAGCAGCGAGGCCGAGCTTCTCCAGATGAAGCGCGTCACCGTCGGCGTCTCCTACGGCGGGCCCTCCGTCCGCATCCCCATCATGAGGGGGCTCTCCTGGCGCATGGGCAGCTACGGCGGCATGCGCCACACCGTGGACCGCTTCGTCAGCATGGGCCAGGGCCACGTCTACATCACCAACCGCCGCGTGGTCTTCAACGGCAACCTCAAGAACCTCGCGGTGAAGCTCGAGCGCGTGATCGACATCACCGCCTACAAGGACGGCTTCGCGGTCGACCAAACCACCGGCACCAGCCCCTGCTTCGTCATCCCCGGCGATTCCGTCGTCCCCTTCCGCATGCTCAACCGCCTCTGCCGGGAAGCCCAGTCCTGAGCTCGCCGCGATTTCCCCCCTTGCCGGGGAACCTCGGGGCGCCCCCGGGCGTCCCAAGGCTTGGACCTACCCCGCCCCGTGCGCCCCCGCCTGCTCCCTCTCCTCGCCGCCGGCCTGCTCGCCGCGGCGCCGTGCCTCGTCGCCAAGCCCGACGCCTCGGCCCCGGTCGCCCCGCTCGACGCCGCCGGCGCCAAGCTCGATGCCGCCTATGCCGCCCAGCTCGCCGCGCTGACAGCCGACATTTCCAGGGCCCTTCCTCCCCTCGATGCCGCCGGCTTCGCCCAGCTGCGCGAAGCCGAGGCCCGCTCCGCTAGGCACGCCGCCGAGATCGAGGCCGCCCAAAAGTCCCTTGAGCCCATCGGCTCCGCCAAGGGCCTCGTCGACCACGCCAAGGGCAAGTGGATCGGCGGGGCCGACAAGGAGATCGCCCGGGCCCAGGCCGCCTTGGCCAAGGCCGCGACCGACGCGGCCCGCGAGGCCGCCCGCGCCGACCTCGCCAAGTGGCAGGCCAACCGCGCCGAGGGCGTGCAGGCCCTCGCCGAGCGCCAGACCGCGTACGACAAATTCAAGGCCGACGAACCCCGGCTCAAGGCCGCCCTCGAGGCCGCCAAGGCAGCCCTCGCCAAGTCGCGCGAGGACGAGTCCGCGCTCGCCACCGCCCTGGTCGCCGCCGCCCAGCCCATCCTCGCGTCCGACGCGCTCGACACCCGCCTCACCACCGCCGTCGTCCTCGCCCAGGCCACGCCCCGCGGACTCGCCGCCTTCGCCTCGCGCGGCCCAGCCCAGGCCCGGCTGGTCGACCAGCTTCTCGGCGACCAGGCCCTCCGCCATGAGATGCTCGCCGCCGGCGGCGCCAAGTTCGGCCAGTGGGGCAGGGCGATGGAGATCCTCGACGCCATCCGCCGGGCCAGCCCCCGCGCCTCCGAAGGCGTCCTGCGCCGCCTCGCCCTCGCGGTCGCGCTCGAGCACGCCCAGCCCGTCGCCCAGAACAACGCCGCCGACCGCGTCGGCGCGCCCGCGGTGGTCGATCCCGTCGCGCGCTACCTGCACTACGAGAAGGCCTTCCTCGACGGCGAGCTCGACCCCACCTTCGCCCAGCTCGGCATCTGGGAGATGCGCATGGCCGTCAACTCCGACGCGCCCGACGAGATCCTCGCCTGGGGCCGCGCCATGATGCGCGCCTACCGTCCCGACCACGGCTCGCTCGCCGACCTTGGCTGGCGCTACGTCATGCTCGTCCGCACCGACGTCCGCTACGGCTCGCAGAACGTCAAGGACGACCTCCCCTCGCTCCACCAATACCAGAACATCCCCCTCAACGGCGGCGTCTGCGGCCGCCGCGCCTTCTTCGGCCGCTTCATCCTCCGCGCCCACGGCATCCCCACCTGGGGCGTCACCCAGCACAAGCACGCCGCGCTCAGCCACTGGACCCCCAAGGGCTGGGTGATCAACCTCGGCGCCGGCTTCCACGCCAGCTGGTGGGACAAGGACGAGACGGTGCGCACCGGCAACGAGTTCCTCCTCGAGACCCAGGCCCGCGCCCGCGGCGACGACTTCGCCAAGGTCCTCCGCGCCCGCGGGATCTCGCTCGTCCTCGGCGAGACCGCGCGCCACGAGCGCAGGAAGGTCGCCGGCGGGCCCTGGAGCAACCTCGCCCACCGCCAGTCGGCCGTCCTCGCCGCCCGCACCGTCGCCCTCGGCCCCCTCGGCCAGGAGCTCGCCGAGGCCAACGAGGCCAAGGGCGCCCAGAAGGTCGTCGCCGCGGCCGTCGCCGACGCCGACCGCCGCGTCGCCGCGCGCGACGGCTCCCTCGTCGTTCCCATCGTCGCCGGCCAGCGCCTCGCCGGCCAGGCCCATGTCATGCCCAGCCACGGCGGCGGCATGCAGGCCCACTGGCTCGCCGGACACAAGGCCACCTATCGGGTCGAGGCCCCCAAGGCCGGGCGCTACAGCCTCAGCGCGCGCGTCGCCACGCTCCAGGCCGGCCAGCGCCTGCTCGTCTCCGCCGGCTCGGGCCAGCCCGCCGCCACCCTCGCCGTCCCCCACACCGTCGGCCTCTGGCAATCCACCCCCGCCGTCGAGGTCAGCCTCGCCGAGGGCGCCAACACCCTGCAGCTCGAGCTCGCCGAGGGCAGCCGCGGCGTCACCCTCAAGGACCTCACCCTCGCGCCCGTCCGCTAGGACGGGGCTTCAGAGCGTGTAAGTCACCATCTGGCGCTCCACCCGTCCGTCCGGGTGGAAGTCGACGATCGCGAAGGCCGGCGGGAAGTCGCGGTCGAGCACCCCGTCGCCCTTCCACCAGTTGCCCGAGACCGCGCCGCTGTTCAGGTGGCGCACGCCGAGGTAATCGACGGAGTCCACGTAATGGATGTGGCCGCTGAGCACCGCCTTGGCCCGGGGGAAGCGCCGCAGCAGGTCGGTCACCTCCCTGAGGTCGCGCTGCAGGTCGCCGTAGGGGAACGTCCACTTCTCGGGCGCCGAGCGGTTGACCATCCACATCCACGCGCCGGGCGACTGGATGGGGACGTGGCAGCAGAGCGCGGCGTGCTCGCCCTCGCCCAGCCCGGCCAGCTCGCGCTCGATCCAGGCCAGCTGCTCCGCGCCGAATGCGTAGCGCTTCTCGCCCGAGATGCTGTCACACATCAGGAACTTCCAGCCGCCGACTCGCACCGCGTGCCAGGCCGAGGGCATGCCAAGCACGCGCATCGCCTCGGTCCTCCCACCCTGGCCCAGGCCCGGGTGGCCGGCGTGGTTCGCGGCGTCGGACTGCGGGGGCGTCCACAGGTCGTGGTTCCCCAGGCAGGAATGGATGGGCAGGGGGCAGTCGCGCGTCACCTCCGTCCACGCCCGCCACATCGGCTGCACCTGCGCGAGGGTGGAACCATCCAGCTTGCTGAAGCTGTCGCCCGTGTTGAGGATGGCCGTCGCCCCCGCCTCGCGCGCCGCCTTGAGGCAATGGGCGAAGCCCTTGCGGGCCACGGCGTTGTCGTTGATGTGGATATCCGTCAGGTGGGCCAGGCGCAGCGCCCCCGCCGGCTTGGCCGCGGCGGCCTGGGCCGGGCTGATCAGCTGGCCCGGGCCCCCGGCGGCAAGGCCGAGGAGGGACATCTTGAGGAGGAAGTCGCGGCGGGAGGTCATGCCCCTGCGACAACCCCGGCCAGCCCCGGTTCCGCCCCCGCTCGCTCAGGCCGGCTCCTCGGCCAGCGACCCGACCACGCACAGGCATTCCCGGCGAAGCAGCGCCGCGCGCACTGTCAGGATGCCTCGCCTTGATCGGATGCGTTCCACCCGGTCGAGATGCAGCCGCCGACCCTGCCGCAGGATCACCTCAGGCGGCCGCACAGGGAGGGCTTCAGGCGGACGGATGCCCCCGCAGTCGGGGAAGACCTCCCCTTCCTCGCCCAGCATCGCCTCCCCGTTGAGGTCCGCCAACCGCATCCTCAGCTCGTCGAGCCCGGCGAAGCCGCAGGCGAACGCGTCCTCCAGCGCCCTTCCCGCAACCTCGATGTGCCTCGCGCATTCCAGGATCAGGTCCGACTGCAGGAAGTTCAGCAACGCCAGCCCCTCGGGCGCCGAGGGGTCGCCCACCCTCTCGCGCATCGCCGGGCCCATCACCCCTGCCAGGGCCTCGACGGCCGCTCGGTCCCCGCGCCGCGAGGCCAGAAGCAGCCTGCCCTCGCATCCCGGCTGCTCCCGCCGGATCAGGATGTCCCCCCGCAACCCGAGCCCGCCCAGGCGCATGAGCCCCCCGGACGGGTCCGCGAACAGCCCGAGGCCGGGCTGGTCGGCCAGGCATCGCTCCATCTCGGACACCCAATCCGCGAAGGGCAGGGGCGTGTCGATGCGGCGCACCTCCAGGTGGCTCGACTTCGGACGTGGACGGAACTTGGACATGCCTTGGGTTTCCCAGGGGTTCGGACCGCACGCACGGCCCATGGGCCTGCCTGTGGTCCGGAACCTCTACTCGGCGGGTTGGTCGGCGAGGCCGCCGATGACAAATCCCCGCCGGCCGGGCAGGCGGGCGTACTGGACGACGAGGTTGAGGTCGTTGCGCCGCCCCTCGAGCACCTCGCGGCGCCGCAGGATGACCCGCCGACCCCCGTGCAGGATGACGCGCCCCGTCCCGGCCAGGGATTTCCTCACCGCCTCCAGGCTCGGCTCGGGCCCCTCGGGGGTGTCGTCGAGCACGTGCTCGTCGTCCCCGTGCACCTCGAGCTCGACCAGGAACCGGATCAGCGCGTCGACCTCGTCGAACTCGCATCCCAGGGCGTCCTCCAGGGCCGATTCCGCGAACTGGATCTTCTTGCACCTGCCGACGCGGTGCCCGTCCTGGATGAACTCCAGGAGGTCGAGGCCCTCGGTCGACGTCGGTTGGCGCCGGCGCACCGTCCAGCCGCCCTCGGTCGCGGCCACCAAGGCGCGGAAAACGGGGCGGTCTCCCTGGCGAAAATGGGCGACGACCCCCTCGCCCTTTTCCTTGGCCGGACGGACGAGGATATCCCCCCGGAGCTCGGGCCCTCCGATGCGCAGGAGCCCGTCGGCGTTGTCGTCCAGGTAGAGGTTGTCGAGCAGGGGGTTTTTCTGGGTGGCCTCGAGGAGCTTGTCGGCGGCGGCCGCAAGGGTGAGGGTCGTGTCGATGTGGCGGGTCAGGATGGTGCGTTGGTTCATGAAAAGCGAAGGGCCTGCATTAATACCCCTCCCCGCGCGGCCAAAACCCGAGGGGCGCGAAAACGGGGGTTTTTGCGGCTCGGGCGCGGTCGGGCAGGGCGGATCGACTTGCCCGGCGGCATGCCTTCTGGGGAGGTCGAGGGGCGGATCAGATGCCGGCCGGGGCCGGCGGGTCAAGCCGCAGGCCTGTCATAAACACTCATTTACTGTATTATGCAAGAAAAATCTGCGCCGCGAGGACGTCGACCTGCCCGGCTTGGCTTGCCGGCCTGTCTCACGGAACGCCTCGGCCCCGGCGCGGTCACCTAGGCGGGAGCGCCCAGCAGCCGGGGCATCCCCGGCCAGGCATAGCGGCGTCGCAGGGCCGTCGCCAGATCGCCGGCCTCCCGCTCCCGCTCGGCCAGCTGCCTGCGGCGAGGGTCTCCCGCGTTGAGGTGCGGAAGCGCCTTGGGGTCCAGGGCGAGGCCGAGCTTTTCCCGGGCCTCGGCCAAGCCGTCCTCCAGGTGGTCGAAGTCGATCAGGTGGGTGTTCGCCCACAGCGGGCCGCCCTCGTCGAAAAACTCCCGGTAGGTTGGGAAGTGCCCGGCGTCGCCCGAGAGAATCCGCAGGAATTCCGGAAAATCGCCGAGCGTGGCCGCGCTCGCCAAGGGCGAATGGTGCCGCTCGCCCTCCGGGAGCTTGCGGTTCCAGTGGTCGAAGAGCGAGACGGCCATCGCAAAGGGGTCGCGAACGACGCCGAGCACCCGGAGGCTCCTTGGATTGGCGACCCTGATCGCGCAAACCAGCGGTTTCACTCCCCGCAAGGACCGCAGCCAGCTCCTGATGGGCACCGTCCGGCTCTCCATTCGCTTCAGCGAGGCCCCGACCGAGACATGGGTGTCGCGCGGGTTGATCCAGCGGGCGTCGGGGTACGTCTGGACAATCAGCCTCGCGACGGAGGTGCCGCCCGTCTTGGCGAAGTGCGCGAAAGCCAGCCGCGAGCTCGGGCAGATCAACATCGCGCCGTTCAAGCAGGTGCCCGCGCGGTCATCAAGACGATTGGGCGCCCATCTCCCGGGGCGGACGATGGAAAGGCGCGCCTCGCTGCCGTGGCGGCCGCCGCGGCGCGTCGCAACCCGCGGGCGGGCCGAGGGCAGGCGTCGTCGGGTCAGGGGGTGCCTCCCTGGCTTCCTTAAAGAATTGAGCAAAGCCTCAAGGTCTCCAGCCTCCCCCGCTCCATGTCCGCCGTCCTTGAGCAGGTCGAGGCCCGCCTCGTCGAGATGGGTTTCTCGCCCTTCGCGCCGTCGATTCCCCTCGCCCGGAGGATCCTCCGCCGGCGCAAGGCCCTCCGCGAGGGCCTCTTCGTGCACGCCCTCCCGGGCGGCCGAGACTTCCACCTCGGCATTTCGACCGACGTCGGGGCGCGCATCCTCAGGGACATCGCCGACGAGTCCGACGTCGAGTCGACCGCGTTCCTGCCCGGCGACGTCACCCTGCTCGCCGACGCCGAGCTCCACGTCCTCCGCCACCTCCGCCAGATGCGCGCCAAGGTCCGCGGCACCCTCCTCGAGCCCCCGGGCGACTGGCGCCTCGACCTCCCCCGCATGCTCCGCTGGCTCAACGACCGCGAGGCCCTCTTCGACGCGCCCCCGCCCCGCCGCGCCGCCGCCCAGCTCCGACGGTTCGACGCGCGCATGCGCCAGCTGCGGGAGCACCCGCGCTTCGACGACCGCCTGCTCGACCTGCTCAGCGCCTACGTCCGCCGCTGCCTCCCCGACCCCGCCCGGACCGAGGGCGTCTTCTGGTCGATGACCTGCCTCACCCAGGCCTACGCCAGCGAGCCCGAGTCGCGCACCCTCGCGCGCATCTCCGTCCGCCGCCCCGCCGTCCTCACCGTGCTCCCCGCCGCCGAGGACAGCCCCGCCGACGAGGCGGAGATCTCCCTCCTCGTCGCCCCCGAGGTCCTCGGCGCCGCCGACCTCCGCCGCGTCAACGCCACGCCGGGCCTCCGCGCGCCCACCGACGTCTTCCGCACCGCCGACTTTCCCCACACCCAGGTCACCGTCCACGCCTACGCCGACGCCCGGCGCCTCCTCCGCATCCCCGGCTTTGTCCGCGCCTGCCGGCTCGCCAACCTCCGTCTCATGCGCGCCGGCGACCTCCACCCGCACGTCGCCGCCGCGCACAACCACCGGCTCGTCCAGGCCGCGCTCAGCCGCCTTCCCCTCCGCTAGGGGGCGCGCATGCGCCGCCCCCGCCGGGTCCCCAGTGTCCCGCATGCGCCCGACGCCCCTCTCCGCCCTCCTTCTCGCCCTGCTGCTCGCGGGCTGCGAGGGGCGCTGCCCCTTCCGACCTGATCCCGTCGAGCCCCCGGCGCCGCCCCCGGCCGCCGTCGCCCCGCCGCCCGCGACGCCTCCCGCCGCACCCGCGGTCGAGCCCACCCCCGAGCCCGGCGCGATCCGCCTCGCCCCCGCGACGCCGCGCGTCGAGACGCCGCCGCCCGCGCCCGCCGGCATGGGCGTCGGCGCCATGATGGGTCTCGCCATCGCCGGCCTCGGCCTGCTCGCCGCGCTCGTCGCCCTCTACCGCCGGCTGCGCTGAGCGCGCGGCGTCCTCACTCCACGACCAGCTCGCCCCGCATCAGCACGGCGTGGCCGGGCAGGGTGCAAAGGTACGGGTAGCGTCCCGGCTCCGCCGGCGCCTGGAATCGGATGAGGGTCGACTTGCCCGGGTCGACCACGCGCGTGTGCACAAGGACGTCGTCGCTGTCCGGCGCATAGTGCCTCGCGTGCGCGTCGGCCTGCCCGGCCAGCTTGCCCGCGAGGTCCGCCACGCGGTCGGCGGAGCCCGGCCTCGCCAGCAGCCAGTTGTGCGACATCCCGTCGGGGTTCTCGAACGTCAGCGCGATCCACTCCCCGCGCCTCGCCCTCAGCTCCTTGGTCTCGAACTGCAGGCCGGTTCCCGCGCGCAGCAGCACGGGGCGCGTCGGCTGCTCGCACAGCTCGCTCTCCCAGGGGATGGGCCGCATGGCCGCGGTGTTGCCCGAGGCCGGCGGCGTCGCGGCGTGCCCCTCGTGGGCGGACTTCGGCCGGGCGACATAGCCCGGGAAGGCCGTGAAGTCGGGCGCCAGGCGGTGCGCGGTCAGGAAGAGGTCGACCGCGCGCGAGCCCGACGTCGCCACGCGCAGGTGCACCTGGTTGGCGACCGTGATCTCCGGGATCTCGAGGAAGATTCCCCTCCCGCCCTCCAGGACGTGCGCCGCGCGGATGGCCAGCGGGTCGTGGCCGGGCGTCCCCGGGTGCCGCACCGAGAACTCGGGCGAGCCGTAGGCGCCGGTCGGCTCGCGGTAGTTCCAGCACTGGGCGAAGTGCGCGGCGGCGCGGCCGGCGGCGGCCGCCTCGAGCGGCAGGTCGAAGTCGATCCGCACCCCGTTGGCGTGGACGGCGTGGGCCACGGGCAGGGGCGCGCCTCCCGTGTGGCGCAGGCGGTGCAGCGAGCCGTCGTCCGGCGTGTACGTCTGCCAGCCGGTCAGGCCGGTGACGTAGAGGTGCCCGTCGCGCGGGTGGAACCTTCCCTGCTGGGCGCCGGAGCTCATCGACGCCCCGAGGCGCGTCGCCGCGCCCTGCCAGACGCCGTCCACGAGCTGCCGCGTGACCAGCCACGCGCTCGCCGAGCCGTAGGAGAAGTGCACGAGGTTGCCCGAGGGGCCCGCCAGGCCGGGCCAGCGGCCCGCGCCGAGGAAGACCTGTCCCGCGCTTGAGTTGTCCTCGCCCCGCGGCATCTGCAGCAAGGGGAGGTCGATCGGCTTGCCGTCGCGCGGCCCGCCCAGGCCGAAGTGGCGCGCGCCCGCCGCGGCGAGGTCCACCTGCACGATGGCCGAGGCCGGCGTCCAGTTGCCCTCCTGGAGGCTCGAGGTCAGGAAGCGTCCGTCGGGCGAGAGGCCGATGCCGTTGGGGTTGCGCAGGCCCGTCGCGAGCACCTCGGCGCCGGGCTTGCCGGGCGTCAGCCGGAGCAGGCCCTGGTTCCCGGAGGCGGTGTAGAGGCGGCCCTGGGCGTCGCGCTCCAGCCCGACGATGAAGTCGTGGCCGCCGTCCGAGGTCGCCATGCCGTCCGCGACGCACTCGTGGAAGTCCGCCTCGTCGTCGCCGTTGAGGTCGTGCAGGCGCGTCACCTGGTCGCGGCCGACCACGAGGAGCCGCCCGCCCTCCGTCCGGATCCCGAGCGGCTGGTGCAGCCCGGTCGCGAAGCGCTTCCAGCGCGCCTTGGAAAGGTCGCCGTCCGCGCCCTTGATCAGCCAGACCTCGCCCGTCATCGTGCAGACGGCCAGCGTGCCGTCGGGCAGGAAGTCCAGGCCAGCGAGGAAGAACAGCGTGCCGTAGGGGTTCGTGAAGGGGATGTGCAGCGCGTCCGTCGCGATCGGCTTGCCTTGGCCGAGCTTGCCGCCGGCCGTCACCCACAGCGGCCACCGCGACGGCCCGCCGCGCGTGAGGTGCGCGAGCTGCGCGGCGGGACGCTCCCCGTCCTCCGCGGTCGCGAGGAAGTCCTTCCCGCCCTTGCGGTAGCTGAAGATCACCTTGGAGCCGTGGCGGTAGAAGCCGCGGTAGAGGTCGTCCGGCCCGCGCGCGGCGGGCGCCGGCGCCTCCGCCGCGGCCGTCCCGCCCGGCGAGGCGCCGATGTTGAACCCGTGGCGCAGGTCGCCCAGCTTCACGAAGCCGCCCGTCCAGCGCGCGCGGAACGCGAGCGTCGCTGGGTCGAACACCGCGTGCCGCGCCCCGTCGCTCACCCAGACCGCCTTGGGCAGCGTGAGGCCGGCGCCGCGGAAGACGCCGGAGAAGAGGTTGCCGAAATCCGAGGCGCCCCAGCGCCCGTCCTTCCAGGTGTCGCGGTCGTTCTGGTTGCCCTGGTGCCCGTGCTTCCCCTGGTCGAGCCCCGGGAAGGGCGGCAGCAGGGCGGGGAGGGTCTCCTTGCCGCCGAAGGCCAGGGCCTGCTTGGCGTAGAAGTCGTAGACGCGGTCGCGGTTGACGAAATGGGCCGCGTGCGGCTCCTCCTCGGGCCGCAGGGGCGCCTGGCCCGGCGCGAAGGGCGCGGGGGTCGGCGGGGTCGCCGCCAGAAGGCCAGCCAATGCCAGCAAGGGGCTCATGCCCTTCAGACAGGCCTCCCCGCCCCCTGTTGCGATGAAAAAAAGCCTGCAACACACGGGGCTTCCGCATGTAAAGAAGCCTGCCCCATGAACCTCCTCGCTTTCCGGGCGGCAGCCCGCGCCTTGTCGCTGCTCGCCCTCCCGGCCCTGCTCGCCGCCCAGTCGCGCAAGCCCGTCGCCGAGTCGCCCCTGGTGACCTCCGACCCCAAGGCCCGCCTCGTCGAGATCAGCGCCGACCTGCGCGGCGCCAAGGAGCTCCACCTCGTGGCCCACGACGGCGGCAACCAGAGTTGCGACTGGGCCAACTGGATTGAGCCCGTCCTGGTGATGGCCGACGGCTCCACCCGCCCGCTCACCTCCCTGGCCTGGAAGTCCGCCCAGGCCGCCCACGGCAAGGTCGTCGTCGGCAGGAACAACCAGGGCGGCCCGCTTGCCGTCGCCGGCAAGGCCTACGCCGACGGCATCGGCACGCACGCCGAGTCCCTCATCTCCTACGACCTGCCCGCGGGCGTGGTCGGCTTCCGGTCCAAGGTGGCGATCGACGACGGGGGCGCCGTCCGCAACGGCCAGCCCAGCGAGGCCGGTGTGCGCTTCCGCGTCCACACCCAGCGCCCGGCCCGGCCCGGCGAGCTCGTGGACACCGGCGAGACGCTGGTGCCGGCCGAGCTCTTCACCGTGCCCGAGGGCCTCGAGGTCACCGTCTGGGCCACCACCCCGATGCTCGACAACCCGACCAACATCGACTTCGACGAGCGCGGCCGGCTCTTCGTCGCCGAGGGCGTCAACTACCGCTCCAAGGGCAACCGCCGTCCCGAGGGCGACCGCATCGTCGTCCTCGAGGACACCGACGGCGACGGCCGGGCCGACAAGTCCTCCGTCTTCGTCCAGGAGCCCTTCCTCGCCTCGCCCCTCGGCGTGGCCGCCATCGACGGCAAGGTCGTCGTCGCCCAGCCGCCCGACCTCCTCGTCTACCACGACGCCAACCGCGACGGGCGCTTCGACCCCGCCTCCGAGCGCCGCGAGGTCCTGCTCAGCGGCTTCGCCGGCCGCCAGCACGACCACAGCCTGCACAGCGTCACGGTCGGGCCCGACGGCCGATGGGTGTTCAACTTCGGCAACTGCGGCGCCGAGTTCAGGGACCGCGACGGCAAGGTCTTCCGCGTCGGCAGCCCCTACATGACCCAGAAGATGGCCGGCCTGCGCAGCGACGACGGCAATGTCTGGATCGGCGGCGCCACCGTCAGCATGAACCCCGACGGCACCGGCGCCCGCATCCTCGGCCACAACTACCGCAACAGCTACGAGCAGGCCGTCACCTCCCTCGGCGACATCTTCCAGTCCGACAACGACGACCCGCCCGCCTGCCGCGTCTCGCACGTCCTCGAGGGCGGCAACGCCGGCTTCGCCTCGGCCGACGGCAAGCGCACCTGGGAGGCCGACCGCCGCCCCGGCCAGGACGTGCCCACCGCCCAGTGGCGCCAGGAGGATCCCGGCACCATGCCCGCGGGCGACGTCTACGGCGGCGGCTCCCCCACCGGCGTCGCCTTCTACGAGAACGGCGCCCTCGGCGACAAGTGGACCGGCCTGCTCCTCGCCTGCGAGGCCGGCAAGAACGTCATCTTCGGCTACCTCCCCAGGCCCGACGGCGCCGGCTTCCGCCTCGAGCGCCTCGACTTCGTCACCTCCAACAAGGAGCGCGAGTGGGCCGGGTCCGACTTCCTCGGCGGCCGCCCCACCGGCGAGCTCAAGACCCTCTTCCGCCCGGCCGACGTCGCCGTCGGGCCCGACGGCGCGATCTACTTCGCCGACTGGTTCGACCCCGGCGTCGGCGGCCACGGCACGCGCGACAACCGCCTGGCCGGCACCATCTACCGCCTCGCCCCCAAGGGCTTCAAGCCGGTCGTCCCCAGGCTCGACCTCGACACCCTCGAGGGCCAGCTGCTCGCCCTCCGCAGCCCCGCCCCCAACGTGCGCGGCGCCGGCTTCCACCGCCTGAAGGCCCGCGGCGAGGCCGCCGTCCCCGCCGTCGCCGCCCTGCTGCGCGACGCCAACCCCTACGTCGCCGCCCGCGCGACCTTCCTCCTCGCCCAGCTCGGCGACAAGGGCGCCGCCCTCGTGCGCCAGGAGCTTGGCAAGGCCGACGACACCCGCCGCCTCGTCGCCTTCCGCGCCCTCCGCGCCGCCGGCGTCGACGTGCTCGCCAACGCCGCCCGCCTCGCCAAGGATCCCTCGCCCGCCGTCCGCCGCGAGGTCGCCCTCGCCCTCCGCGCCTTCCCCGCCACCGACGCGCTGCCGATCCTCGCCGAGGTCGCCCGCCGCCACGACGGCAAGAACCGCGCCTACCTCGAGGCCGTCGGCCTCGGCGCCACCGGCCGCGAGGCCGAGCTCTGGTCCCTCCTCGCCAAGGACGCCGGTCCCGACCCCGCCGCGTGGTCGCCCGCCTTCGTCGACCTCACCTGGCGCCTCCATCCCCCGCCGTCCGTCCCCGGCGTCCTCGCCCGCGTCCGCTCGGGCCAGCTCGACGCCGCCGCCGTGCGCCGCGCCCTGACCGGCCTCGCCTTCACCCGCAGCGCCTCCGCCGCCCACGCCATGGTCGAGCTGGCCTCCGACCCCGCCTTCGCCCAGCGCGACCTCGCCAAGTGGTGGCTGATGAACCGCAAGGGCAACCACTGGAGGGAGTTCAAGGTCGACGACCTCCTGCGCCAGCGCGGACTGTTCGACCCCGCCAAGGCCACCTTCGCCGCGGCCGAGCTCCCGCCCGTCGCGCCCGACGCCCCCAAGCTCGGCTCCGTCGAGTCCATCGCCCGCCTCGCCGGCGACCCCGCCAAGGGCAAGGTCCTCGCCGGCACCTGCCTCGCCTGCCACAGGCTGGGCGACCAGGGCATCGAGTACGGCCCCGACCTCACCGCCTACGGCCGCAACCAGTCGCGCGAGAACGTCATCCTCGGCATCGCCCAGCCCGACGCCGAGATCTCCCACGGCTACGAGGGCTGGCGCCTCGTCACCACCGAGGGCGTCGTCATCAACGGCGTCGTCCTCTCCTCGGCCGACCCCGTCATCGTCAAGTCCATGGGCGGGCTCGTCCAGACCGTCCCCCGCTCGCGGATCAAGGAGCTCGCGCCCCTGCGCCGCTCGCTGATGTTCCACCCCTCCCAGATGGGGCTCAACGAGCAAGCCGTGGCCGACCTCGCCGCCTACCTCAAGTCCCTCTGACCCGCCCCACCCCCGGGGAACCCCGCGCCCGCCCCGGGTGTCGAACCCAAGTGCCAAAACTCCCCGGCTTCCCCCTGCTCGCCGCCGGCCTCGCCGTCGCGGCCGAGCCCGCGCCCACCCCGGCGCAAGTCGAGTTCTTCGAGCGCGAGGTGCGGCCGGTCCTCGCCGAGCACTGCCACGGCTGCCACGGGCCCGAGAAGCAGAAGTCCGGCCTCCGCCTCGACTCGCGCGCCCTCGTCCTCAAGGGCGGCGAGATCGGCCCCGTGGTCGTCCCGGGCAAGCCCGAGGCGAGCCGCCTCATCTGGGCGATCAACCACGCGCACGGCGACAAGGTCGAGCCCATGCCCGGCGACGACGAGAAGATCCCGCCCGCCGCCATCGCGGCCCTCACCGAGTGGGTCCGCCAAGGGCTTCCCTGGCCGAGCGAGACCGGGCCGGCCCTGGCCGACCCCCGGAGCCACTGGGCCTTCCAGCCCGTCGCCAATCCCCGCCTGCCGGCGGTCAGGGACGCCGCGCGCGTCCGCTCCCCGATGGATCGGTTCCTCCTCGCCGCGCTGGAGAAGCAGGGCCTCGCCTACTCCCCCGAGGCGCCGCGCGAGGCCCAGGCCCGACGCCTCTACCTCACCCTCTGGGGCCTCGCGCCGACCACCGAGGAGGTCGCCGCGTTCGTCGCCGACCGCGCGCCCGACGCCTACGAGCGCCTGGTCGACCGGCTGATGGCCTCGCCGCGCTTCGGCGAGCGCTGGGGCCGCCACTGGCTCGACGTGGCGAGGTACGCCGACACCAAGGGCTACGTCTTCGAGGAGGAGCGCCGCTACCCCTACGCCAACACCTACCG
>JBKDBK010000107.1:0-3104 GCA_046315175.1 Opitutia bacterium
TCGGCCCTCGTGGCCCACCTCGCCGCCCAGACCGAGCTCGCGGGCGTCAACATAGAGAAGGGCATCGAGACTGACGTCATGAACCTTCCGACGGTGGTCGTGTCCTGCGAGGCTGTTTCCAACCCTCCCGACCTGCCCGAGGGTCTAGGGAACTACGCCTGCACCGTCCAAGTCGGGGTCTTCACCTCGGCTGACGCCTCCAACGCCAAGTCTAACCACCGAGACCGCTGCGCCGCCGTCCTGGGCGCCTTGCAGGAGGTTTCCAACATCAAGACCGTTTTCACGACCCAGGGGGACGCCACCTGCTACGACGTCACCTACCAGTCGCACGATGACAGCCGGGGGGACAGGGCCTTGGGGATGATGGCGACCTTCACGGTGGCGGCCGTCCTGCCCGCTTGACGGAGGGTGCAACTTTAGAACAACACTATGGCCGCCGTCGTCAAAGGTACCGCCCACGTTTACGGGATTTCGGGTTCCGTCTCGAACATCACCGTCCAGTCCTACACGGTTTCCCGCTCCTTCGAGCTGGACGACAAGGTGGCTGGGGAGCACGGGCGCACCATCACCCACCGGGTCGACGGCCGCACCAACGAGATCAGCATCGAAGGCGTCCTTCAGTCGGCTTCATTCTCAATCGCCATCGGCGACCGCCTTCAGTTCGCCGGCAACGAGATTGCCTTTGACGGCATGGTTACGCGCATCGAAGACCGCGGGCAGAACAAGGGTTTCTCGCTCATCTCCGTGACCGCGGTGTCCTTCGAGGACATCACCTACTCTTAAGTTAAAGTCCTTTGACTTCCAGCCAACCTTTTTGGCTGACGCACCCCTCGGAGACCCCGGGGGGTGTTTGTTTGGTCGCCCCACAATAGGCCATTAGACCCCTCTGGCTTGCCCTAGGAGGCGTTTTGACCCTAGGGTGGCTGTCCTGCTATGGACAAGAGGTTTCTAAAGGCGTTTCTGACCCCTAGGGCGACAAGCCTGCTAGGCTACACCCTTTACCCCTGGTGCCTTAAGCACAGGCTCCAGTTGACGGCACTTGAAAGTCCCTTGCTTATCGGCCAGACGGTGACTGCGGCCGACGTCCTGCTCTTTGCCCGAGTCTGTTCCGAGAGCCGCATAGCCAAGCCGCCTAGCCTAATCGAGCAGTGGCGCCTAGCCCGACTGGCTGCGCGACCAGACCTGCGCGACGAAGCGCTAGAGGCCATCGGCGACCACATAGGGGCAGACCGCTGGCCCAAGTTCTGGGATCCGCCCAGCACGGAGGGAGGCGAGCGTCGTAACAACGGGATGCCCTGGGCGCTGGCGGTTGTGACAAACCTAGTCCGCAACGGAGTGTCGCTTGAGGAGGCATTGCACCTGCCGGAGTCGCAGGCCATCTGGCTGTCGGCGGCCTTCGGGATACAGGCAGGAGGGAAACTCGAGTTCCTCACGAGCGACGACGAGGCCCTGCTTGACTCCCTGTCAACTGTAGAGAGACCACCGAATGAGCCGAAGCCTACAGTTTGACATCGTCGCGAACGACGAAGCGACGGCCAAGATGAAGGGCGTCCAGAACGCCGCCAGGGGCTTCGCGGCGCAGCTCGGCAAGTACTTTGCGGCGTTCACTTCGGCCCAAGCCATCGCCAGCCGCGCCTTGATGGCAATCCAGCAGTCATTCAACTGGGGGGCCGGGCTCAAGGACAGCGCCGCCGCCGTCGGCCTAACGGTGCAGGAGTTCCAGCGCCTGGAGTACGCCGCCGGCCAGACCGGGGTCTCCGTTGAGAAACTCCAGACCGGGATGCGGGAACTCCGCAAAACCATGCGCGACGCCTCGCAGGGCAACGCCGAGTCCGCCCGCATCCTCCTTGCGATGGGCTATTCCCAGGAGCAGATAGCCACGAACAGCATCGACGCGATGGACGCCTTCATGCGCGTCTCGGAGGCCATCAGCGCGGCCCGCAGCGAGCAGGAGAAGTTCAACATCGCATCGGCCGTCTTCGGAGACCGCGTGGCCCAGCAGATGGTCGCGGCCCTCGGCAACTTCGGCGAGCTCAAGCGCGTCATCTCGGAGACCCCGCTGATTAGCAACGAGGACGCAGACGCTCTAGACAAGCTCGACGACCTTATCACGCGCGCCCAGCAGACGGGCAAGGTCGGCATCGCAAAGCTTCTGACCGACCCGTTCAAGACCCTCGGCGCCCTTTTCCCGGGCTCCTTCGTCGCCGGACAGGCGGCATCGGCAATCGCCGCCGCGGAGGCCGCGAAGCCCAAGCCCGTTGTGGCCCCCACCGATGAGGCCAAGGCCCGGGCGCAGGCGCTTATCGAGGCCGGCCGCAAGGTTGGCAAGGGCTCGTCCGACATGGCAGGTGGCGGCTCTTCAGGCTTCCTCACCGCCGCCGCTATCGGCGGGGCCGCTGGCTTCCAGCCCGGGGCCGCTCGCTCTCCCGTCCTCTCGACCCTCGAGCAAATCGAGCAGAACACACGTCCCACGCCTGACGTGCCCGTCAACGGCTCGACCAACTTCGCCGACAACTCGGCCCAGCGCAGCGAGTTCGAGGGGGCCGTGGCCCGCATCAAGTTTCCGCTGAAACAGGGACGCCCCTCGGCCCGCCCCTCCCGCTAATCTACCATGGCACGCGTCTCAAAGGGAAACTCCCTAACCTCGCTCATCCTCCAGCCGGGCTGGACAATCGAGGAGGACGGCTTCGGCCTGCTCACCTCGCGGCTTGTCTTCGTGACCGGCCACGGTTCCGACACGGACTCCTCGCCGCTAATTCTCGAGGACGCACCGAAGCGTGGCGACACGCATCCGAAGGACGGGCGGCTTTCCTGCCACCGAACCACGGTCACGCTAAACGCGAACGGACTGGCGGTCATAACATCGGAATACATCGGAATCGCCTCCGGAAACATGACGGCGCCAGAGGTCTCGGGTCGTGCCAACATGAGCCAGGAGCCCATCGCCACGCACCCCGACTTCGCAAGCACGATCGGCGGAACGGAAGCCTCGCCGAAGAACGGCGCCCAGTTCAGCAACGGCGCATTCGTCCGCTTCGCCTACGACCCGAACGCCGTCTACAACCAGGAGGGGGTTCGCTCGTACCTCAACCCCGGCTTCGGTG
>JBKDBK010000108.1:0-2571 GCA_046315175.1 Opitutia bacterium
CGTCGGCTGCGTAGCCCCGCACCTCCACACCCGTCGCCGCGGCGATCTCAGCGGCCGCTTCGTCTGCCTTGCGCTGATCGCGACCGGTGACCGCCACGCGGGCCCCCGCGCTCGCGAGGGCCGTCGCGATGGCGCGGCCGATGCCGCGGGTGGAGCCGGTCACGAGCGCCACACGCCCGGTGAGATCGATTCGCATACCAGCCGCCATAAACGGTGCGCCTGTCAGGAGTTGGAGGGGATGGACTCGATGAACTTCTCGACTTCGGCGACCGTGCCGACCGCCATCGTCTTCACCGACGGCGCGATGCGGCGGGCCAACCCGGTGAGCACCGCCCCGCTGCCGATTTCGACAAAGGTGGCCTCGGGGAAGCGCTCCGCGAGCGTGCGCATGACCCGGGTCCACTGCACCGGCGCGGTGAGTTGCTGCAGGAGCAGCTCGCGCGCCGTATCGGCGGCCGTGACCGCTTCGGCATTCACGTTGGCGACTACGGGTACCTTGGGGTCGTACCAGGTTTCGGCTTGCAACGCCTGCGACAGCCCGTCGACCGCTGGGGCCATGAGTGGCGAATGGAACGCGCCGCTCACCGGCAGCGGCAGACAGCGCTTGGCGCCGGCCGCCTTGGCCAACTCCATGGCGCGCTCCACCCCGGCGACTTCGCCGGAGATGACCACCTGCTCCTCGCTGTTGTAATTGGCTGGCACGACCATCCCGCATTCGGCCGTGGCCTGCGCGCACAGGTCGTCGATGGACGCCGTAAGCACACCCAGAATGGCGGCCATGGCGCCCGGGCGCTGCACGCCCTGCTCGTACATGAGCGAGCCACGGCGGCGCACGATGCGGGCCGCGGCCGACAGCTCAAGGGTACCGGTGACATGGTACGCCGAGAACTCCCCGAGCGAATGGCCGGCGGCGCCGACGATGCTATCGACGACGACTTCACGAATCACCGCCCACACTGCGGCGCTGTGCGCCAATAGCGCCGGCTGCGCGTTGACCGTGCGCGTGAGCTCGTCGGCCGGTCCCTCGAAGGCCAGCGTCGACAGGGCGGCACCGACCGCGTCATCCACCAGGTGAAACGCATCGCGTGCGGCAGGGAAGGCTTCGTACAGATCCTTGCCCATCCCGACTTTCTGCGAACCCTGACCGGGGAGCAGGAATACGTATGCCATGACGATCGTGAAGCGAGAGGTCGAAGATCAGCGGCCCGCGCCGTACGTGCCGGGCCGCGTCGGGCTCAGAAGCGGGCGACCAGGGAGCCCCAGGTGAAGCCCGCGCCGAAGGCGGCGAACAACACCGTGCTGCCCTCGCGAATACGTCCCTGCTCCATTGCGTCGTTGAGCGCGATGGGAATGGACGCGGCGGACGTGTTGCCGAACCGATCGACATTCACGAAGACCTTGTCCATCGAGATGCCGGCATGCTTCGCCGTTGCTTCGATGATGCGCACGTTGGCCTGATGCGGAATGAGCAGATCCACATCGGCGGCCGTGATTCGCGCGCTATCGAGTGCACGGTCCGTGGCTTCGGCCATGGACCGTACGGCGTGCTTGAACACTTCGCGGCCAGCCATCTGAATGCAGGCGCGGCCCGGTGCGTCGGGGGAATACTTTTCCGCCCCGCCGCCGGCGGGGCGCCATAGCAGTTCAGAGAGGGCGCCGTCAGAGCGCATGAAGGTGGAGAGAATCCCCTTCTCGCGCTTCTCTCCCTTCGCGCGGCGCAGCACCGTGGCACCGGCGCCGTCGGCGAAGAGAATGCAGGTGTTGCGATCGGTCCAATCGACGATGGCGCTGAGCTTTTCGGCGCCGATGACCAGCACCGTGTCGGCAGAGCCGCTGGCGATCATGGAATCGCCCACGATCGCGCCGTAGAGCCATCCGGAGCAGGCCGATGCAACGTCGAACGCCGCGGCGCGCGACGCACCAAGCGCCTGCTGCACCTCAACGGCCTGCGACGGCAGCAGATGATCGGGTGATGCGGTGCCCACGATGATCACATCGATCTCGCCCGGCTGCACGCCGGCTCTCGCCATCGCCTGCTGCGAGGCCTTCGCGCACAGTGAGGCGAGCGATTCGTCCGGCTCACAGATGTGTCTCTGGCGGATCCCCGTGCGTTCGACGATCCACTCGTCGTTCGTGTCCACGCCCATCGCGGCGATGTCGTGGTTGGTCACCACCTTGGCCGGTACGGCGTGGCCGGTACCGGCGATATATGAGAAGGGGCGCTTCATCAGGCAGTTCCGGAGGCTGTGGCCTGCGGCATCGACTCGGCGAGCCGGCGGCCGATTTCGTCGGTCATTCCCGACTCGTACGCACGCACCGCCACGTTGATGGCGTTCATGATGGCGCGTGGGGAGCTTTTCCCGTGCGAGATGATGGAGACGCCGCGCACACCGAGCAGCGGCGCCCCGCCGTATTCGTCCACGTCGAGCTGCTTGAGCGACCCGGCGATCTCGCGCGCATCCAGCCCGGCCACCTGCGACACCAGGCCGATGAGCATGGGGCCGATGCTCTCCATGAACTTGAGCAGGATGTTGCCGGTGAAGCCGTCGCACACGACGACATCGATGGGGC
>JBKDBK010000109.1:0-7124 GCA_046315175.1 Opitutia bacterium
CGGGGCGTGGGATAGCAACTCCGGTGCCGGCGCGACTGCCGGCACCGGCGGCTCCGGTATCGGCGGCAACGGCTCCACCAGCGGCAACGCCTCCTCCGGCGCCGACCACACCGGCTCCGGCGGACGTGGCGTCGGTACCCAGGGCGCCGGCGGCGCCGGCGGCTCGGGCATCATCATCATCCGCTACCAGTCCGCAACCCCGGGGATTGGCGCCGGCGGCACCGAGGTCGCCGGCTCGGGCTCCGCCTCCGGCTACACCGTCCATTCCTTCACCCACAACGGAACCACCGGGGTCGCGCAGTTCGACCTTGCCTCCGCCGCCCCCGTCGGCCTCGGCTCCACCGTCTCCTCGGACATCACCGGCGCCGGTTCCCTCACCCTGGCCTCCGTCGGCCGCGGCATTTACACCGGAACCGCCGCCCACACCGGCGGCACCAATGTCAACGCCGGCACCTTCCAGCTCGGCAACGGCTCCTCCGGAGGCTCGCTTGGCGGTGCCGTCGCCGTCGCCTCCGGCGCTACTCTCGAGTACAACCGCTCCGCCGACGGCGCGTTCGACTCCCTTTCCGGCGCGGGCAGCCTCGCCAAGAAGGCCTCCGGGAGCCTCACCATTGGCGACGCCGCGTCCTTCTCCGGCGCCGTCTCCGTCCAGGCGGGCCGAATCCGGCTCGGTTCCTCCGGCGCCCTCGGCAGCGGCCTCGTCACCCTCTCGGGAGGCTCCCTCTCCTCCGACGGTTCCTCGGCCCGCACCGTTTCCAACAACCTGTCGGTCACCGCCGTCAGCACCACCCTGGGAGACTCCCTGGACAACGGGGCCCTCACGCTGTCGGGCACCACAACCCTCGGAGCGGGCCAGGACCGCTACCTCTCCGTCCTCTCCGATGTCACCGTCACCGGCGAGCTGGCCGGTTCGGTCGGCCTGCTGAAGAACGGTGCCGGCACCCTCACGCTCTCGGGCACCACCTCCTACTCCGGCGCGACCCGGGTCAACGCCGGCACGCTTCGCATCCTGAACACCCACAACAACGCTATCCTCAACATCTTCTCGGGCACGGTCGAGGTCGGCGATGGCGGCACCTCCGGCCAACTTGGCACCGGTGACGTTTACATCGGCGTCGGCTCCACCCTTGTCCTCGACCGGTCCGACAGCTACACCGTCGCCAACAATCTCAGGAATTTGACCTCGGCGGCCAACCACGGCACCCTGGTCAAGCGCGGCGCGGGCACCCTCACCCTGACCGGCACCGGAGCCGCCTTCAACAACTCCGCCGTCTTCTCCGGCTTGATCAAGGTCGAGCAGGGGGATGTCGTCTACAATGCGACCGGGCGGAACGGCTCGGCCGCCATCATCGCCGAGGTCGCCGCCGGCACCCACTTCACCTTGGTCGACAATTCCTTCCCGGCCGGAACCTCAAGCTATTACCCGCGGGTGCTCAGCACATCCGGGGCCGGCTCCGTCACCCTGACCGGCACCGCCGGCCGGAACCTGTGGGGTGCCTCCCAGCTCGCCCACACCGGCGGCACCGTCATCGACGGCGCCGCCCTCATGCTGAACAACCCCAACACCGGCTTCGCCACCGGCAGCTCGCTTGTCATCCGCGGCGGCGGTGTGCTGTCCAACCAGCTCGCCCTCTCGCTGGGCTCGGTGCTGGTTGAGTCCGGCTACATCGCCGGCGGTTCGCTCCATGCGACCTCGCTTGAGGTCAGGCAAGGCAATGTCTACACGCGCCTTTCCGACACCACCTCGCTGCTCAAGACCTCCGAGGGTGTCACCCAGCTGGAATCGGTTAATCTCACCCGCACCGGCGCGACCCGCATTGAGGGCGGCATCCTGTGGATCACCCAGGCGAGCGCGCTCGGCGCCGGCAATGTCGAGGTCGCCGGCGGCACCCTGCGGCTTCACCTGGGATTGGAAACCGCACCCCCGAAGCTGAAGCTCGCCTCGCTCCTGCTTGAGGGCGGCAGCGTCGTCAACGCCCCCCATCTCGGCTCTGAAATCGATGCCTCCCTGCTCGACCTGCGCTCCGGAACCCTCGCCGTCCGCCTCGGCGGCGCCGGCGCGATGACCAAGACCACCGCGGGCACCGTCCTGCTCTCGGCCAGCAACACCAAGTTCTCCGGGTCGGTGACCGTGTCCGACGGCACCCTGCAGCTCGGTACCGTCACCTCCCTCGGCTCGGCCAGCGTCCTCCTCGAGGGCGGCACCATCCAGCTGGCCGGCACCACCCGCGTCGGCTACTTCGAGCAGACTGGCGGCACCGTCACGGGGGGCACCCTCATCTCCTCCCAAATCCTGACCGAGAGCGGCACCCTCGGCGCCGTCATCGCCGATGGATCCGGCTTCGCCGCGGGCATTCTCAAGCGCACCGCCGGCACCACGCAGGTCACCGCCGCCAACACCTTCACCGGCGTGGTCAGCGTCCAGAATGGCACTCTGCAGCTCGCCGGCAACGGCGCCTTCGCCTCCGCCATCCGCCTCGCCACCCGCCAGGGCGGCACCCTCGACCTCAACGGCAAGTCGCAGGCCTTGGATGGCATCTCTGGTGACGGCGCCATCACGCTCGGCACCGGCGGCGCCCTCACCGTCTCCTCCGCCTCCAGCTCGGTCTTCGATGGCGCCCTCTCGGGCAACGGCTCGCTGACCAAGTCCGGGGCTGGCACCCTCACCCTCGCCGGCGCCGCCTCCCACACCGGCGGCACCTCCGTGACGGGCGGCACCTTGGTCGTCAACGGGACCCTCGGCTCCGGCACGCTCGCCGTGGCCTCCGGCGCCACCCTCGGCGGCTCTGGCACCATCGGCGGCGCGACCGTCATCTCCGGTATCCACACCCCGGGCAACTCACCCGGACTCCAGACCTTCAACTCGGCACTCACCTACCAGACCGGCGCCGAGATCCAGTGGGAACTCGCCGCCCAAAGCGACCTCGAGGCCGACCGGGGCGTGTTCTTCGATGGTATCGATGTTGCCGGCAACCTCACGTTCACCGGCCCCGTCAATGTCCTTGCCGCCTTCGCCCTCGACGGCTCCAACGTCGACTGGGCCAACGACTTCTGGTCCTCGGGCCGCAGCTGGAAGCTCTTCGATGTCGGGGGCTCCGTCAGCGGCTTCGAGTTCCTTTCCCTCGCGGCGGCCGGGGCCCTGGATGCCGAGGGACAATCCCTCGCCACGGTTCGCGACGGTGCCGGCTTCAGCCTCAGCCTCCGATCCGGCGACGTCTTCATCGACTACATCGCCCCTATCCCCGAGCCCTCGACCTACGGCCTCATCCTCGGCGGCCTCGCCCTCGTCGGCGCCGCGGTCCGCCGCCGGCGCGCGAAGCGCGCCTGAGGCGCCCGACCGGCTCCAAGGGAAAGTCAGGGCGGGAACGGCAGGGCGCCTTGGGAGGCGCCCTCCGCTCCGCCGCCCGCCGCCGGGCCTCTAGCCCAGGCCGTCGACCCGGTCGCACGCGCCCGCCAACTCGGCCGAGTGCGTCGCGACCACCGCCGCGCCGCCCGCCTCCGCAAAGGCTCGCAACACCCGGACAAGCCGCTCGCGACGATCCCCATCCAGCCCCGCATCCGGCTCGTCCATCAGCAGGATCTTCCCCGCCGGCTCGCCCAGCTGGGCCAGGCAGCGCGCCAGGTGCGCCACCCGCCGCTCGCCGCCCGAGAGCCCCGCCACCGCGCTGCGCTCGAGGTGCGCGACGCCCAGGCGCGCGAGGATCTCCCGGCCTCCCGGGCCGCCCAGCGCCACCAGCTCGCCCACCGTCAGGTTCCACACACACGACGGCTGCTGCTCCAGCAGCGCCCTCCGCGCCGCCAGCGCCGCCGGCGTCCATTCCCCAAGCGGTCGTCCCGCCACGCGGAGCTCGCCCGCCCCGAGCTCGCCCGACAACACCCGGAGCAGCGTCGTCTTCCCCGATCCGTTCGGGCCCAGCAGCGCCACGCGCTCGCCCGCCTCCAGCCGGAAGTCCCGCCCGCGCAAAACCTCCCGGTCTCCGAAGGCGACCGTCGCGCCGCGCAGCTCGAGCAGCGGGTCAGACATGGCGCCTCGCCAGCCACAGGAAGGCCGGAGCTCCCACCAAGGCCACCAGCGCGCTCGCCGGCAGCGGCTTGCCCAGCAGGCCGACCCTGCCCGCCGTGTCCGCCGCCAGCACCACCAGCGCGCCCGCCGCCGCGGACGTCGGGAGCAGCCACGCATGGCGCGGTCCCGTCAGGGCCCGCGCCAGGTGCGGGGCCAGCAGGCCCACGAAGGCCATCTGCCCGCAAAGGCACGTCGCCGCGCCGGCGGCGACCGACGTCAGGAGCGCCGCCCTTCGGCCCGTCGCACCCGGATCCACGCCCGCCAGCCACGCCCCCGTCTCGCCCAGCCCCAGCGCATCGAGCCGCCGCGCCATCAGCCAAAGTCCCAGGACCGCCGCGCCCGCCGCCATCGTCGGCCAAGCCGCCAATTCCAAGGTCATGTGCCCCAGCCAGCTCCCCGCCTGCACCATCGCCAGGGTCGACCTCGATTCGTCCGCCCACGCCGTCAGCGCGAGCGTCGCCGCGCCCGCCAGCGCGTTGATGCCTAGGCCCGCGAGAAGCAGGCCCGACGGGCTCTTCCCGCGGGCGAAGGCAACCAAGGCGAGCGTCGCCGCCAGGGCGCCCGCCCCCGCGGCCACCGGCAGCAGCCAAGGCTTCTCCCACGCCACACCCGCGCCCAGCGCCACCAACGCCGTCACCCCCAGCAAGGCCCCGCCGAAGACGCCCGTCAGCCCCGGATCCGCCAGCGGGTTGCGGAACAACCCCTGCTGCGCCGCCCCCGCCGCGCCCAGCGCCGCGCCCGCCACCATCGCGCCCAGCACGCGCGGCAGCCGCAGCAGCACCAGCTCGCCGTTCAGCCCCGCGCCCCATCCGTCCACGCCCACCCACACCGCGGCCAAGCCCGCCGCCAGCGTGACCAGCACCAACGCGCCGAGTGTCGCCAGCCGGCTCATGCCCTCAGCGGCCGAAAGGGAAGGGCAGCAAGCCCGGCCCCGTCGGCGCCCCCTGCGTCGGAGGAGGCGGCGTCCGCTCCGCCGGGGCGCGCGGCGACACCCGGAGCGACTCCAGCAGGTTGGTCTTGATGTCGTTGAACGTCCCCCCGATCGCGAACGCCGGGCCCTGCCTCATCCCGTCCGGCGTCGGCAAGCCCGCGTCGTAGCCGAGCGTTGTGAAATTCTGCCCCAGGATCCCCCCGCCCCGCACCTCCGCCGCGAAGTCCAGCGGCCAATCCGCCATGCCCGCGCCCGGCCGCGGCGAGATCGCCCCGCTCAGCCTGAAGCCCAGCGCCTCGCCCGCCGTCTCCAACTTCGCCACCCGCAGCGTCCCGTCGGGCTGCCGCGTCGCCCTCAGCTCCAGCTTCGTGAAGCGGTAATCCGTCACCGCCTTCTGCAATTCCCTCAGGGTCTGCGCGATCAGCGCCACGCGCGCCGCGCGCTCCGCGTCCTTGCCCTTGCCAAACGCCGCCGTCAGCGCCGCCACGCCCAGCCCGATGTCCGCGATCTCGCCCGCCTGCTCCGAGATCGCCGCGGCCGACCTCGGCAGCCGCGCCCGGCCGCCGGCCGAGTCCACGTCCGCCTCCAGCGCCAGGTTCGGCGCCAGCCGCCCCGTCACCTGGCCCCACGACGCCGCCCGCAGACGCGCGTCCAGCTTGCCCTCGAGGTTGCCCTCCATGCCCGGAATCGCCTTGCCCACCTGGGCCAGGTCCGCCCCCGCCAGCCGGCCGTTGCCGGCCAGCACATAGGGCCCCCGCGCCGCCGTCCGGTTGAACGCCAGCGTTCCCTCGCCCACCAGCGTCCCGCCCAGCACCGTGCCGGTCAGCGACGCCACCTTCGCCACCTCCGGGTCCAGCGTCGCCAAGAGCGTCACGTTCTCCGCCCGCAGCTCGCCCAGCGTGCCCAGCCCAAGCCGCGCCTCGAGCGTGCCCGTGTGCCCGGCCCAGACCGGTTCCGCGTCCGGGCGGATCGTCGCCGGGTCGGGCGCCTCCGCCGGGTCTCCCTCCGGCGGCGCCAGGCCGATCAGGTCCTCCAGCACCACCGTCCGCAGGTCGATTCTCGCCTCCCAGTTCGTCGCCTTCCCCGCGACCTTGCGCGTCACGCCAAACGTTCCCTCGCTCACGCCGCCCGCGCCCAGCCGGAACGATCCCTCGATGCGGTCGCCGCCCGCCGTCTCCCGCGCGCTCGCCTGCAGCCTCGCCGAGTTCACCCGCAGCGCCCGGTCCCGGAAGCCGGCCTCGCGCAGCGTCAGCTCCGCGGCCACCCCGCCGGACTCCGCCGGGCCGACCGTCAGCCGATAGTTGCCTCCCGCCAGCTGGGCCAGGGGCCCCGCGAAGGGCTGAAGCGCGATCGCGCCCAGCTCGCCCGTCACCTCGCCCGTCGGCCAGCCGCCGCCCAGCGGCACCGTCGCGCCGCCCGTCGCCAGCGTCCTGCCGCCGCTGCGCAGGTCCGTCTTCTCGAATTTAAGGACCGACTTCCCCCCGAACGCCAAATCGATCTCGGTGCTCAGCTCGCAGTCGCGCAGGTAGGGCGTCCCCGCCCACGACACCGCCGCGCGCGCGAACCGCACCGGCCCGGACTCGCTCCGCACATACCAGCTCCCGTCGCTCCTCGAGCCCACCGTCAGGTCGGCCTTCTCCAGCGTGCCCGCCAAGCCGAGCCCCGGCACCAGCGCCGCGACCGTCTCCAGCGGCAGGTTCTCCGCCCGCACCTCGGCCAGCGCGCCCTGCGGCAGGGCCTCGCCCAGCGCCACCTCCGCGCGCTGCCGCAGGCGCAGCAGCGTCACCTCGCCCCGCGAGATCCTACCCTCGCCGCCCGCGACCACCGGCGCCTTGCCCGCGGCGGCGCTCACCTTCGCGCCCACCTCCGCGACCGTTCCCCGCAGGCGCTCCAACGGCAAATTCTCCCAGCCCGGCTGCCCCGCCAGGTCGCCCAAATCCACCCGCACCCGCCCGTCCGCCTCCCAGCCGCCGCCGGTCCCCGGCCGCAGCGAGGCGCGGCTGGGCGAGGGCGTGGAGGTCGGCGGCAAGGTGAACCTAGCGACGGAGGACCTGGGCGTGCTGGCGCCGCGCGAGGCGGCGGCCCGGGTGCGGCTGCGCGGGGAGGCGTCGGCCAAGGTCGGTGTCGACG
>JBKDBK010000110.1:0-2461 GCA_046315175.1 Opitutia bacterium
GCCGCCCCCGCGGCCGCCGCCCCGGCCAAGAAGTGAGCCCGCGCCGGGCAGCGCCCGGCTTCCTTTCCCGTTCTTTGAAGTCCCATGCCTCCCGCGGTCATCGCCGCCCTCGGCAATCCCGGCGCCGAATACGCCGCCACCCGCCACAACGCGGGCTGGCTCGTGCTCGACGCCCTGGCCGAGAAACTCGGCGCTGCCTGGCGCGCGGAAAGCCGCTACCCGGCCCTGGTGGCCAAGGTCGACCTCGCCGGCAAGCCGGTCCACCTGGTCAAGCCCCTCGTCTTCATGAACGAGACCGGCAAGCCCCTCGCCGCCTTCCTGCGCTTCCACCGGATCGAGCCCTCGTCCTGCGCCGTGCTCCACGATGACATCGCCTTCGAGCCCGGCACCCTCCGGCTCACCGTCGGCGGATCCGACGGCGGCCACAACGGCGTCCGCAGCTGCATCGAGCACCTCGGCACCGAGTTCATCCGCGCCCGAGTCGGCATCGGCCCCAAGCGCCACCCGCAGCAGGACCTCGCCGACCACGTGCTCGGCCGCCTCCCCCCGGAGGACCTCGCCGCCCTCGAGCGCGCCTACCCCGACTTCACCCAAGGACTTCAAACCCTCCTCTCCCAAGGCCTCCCGGCCGCCCAAAACCTCACCAACACACGACGCTAACATGCCCAAGAAGACCCAGCCCAACGACCAGCGCGCCTACCGCGCCACCCTCGTCCTCGACCTCCGCGGCGTCACCGACGCCCCCGAGGCCGTCGTCGAGCGCCTCAAGGACACCTTCAAGGCGCTCGCCGCCAAGGTCGGCGACGTCCGCAACCTCGGCCAGCGCGACTTCGCCCGCGTCGTCGACCGCCGCTTCCCCGCCGGCATCTACGTCCAGTTCGAGGTGAAGGGCCCCGCCTCCCTCCCCGTCGCCTTCCGCGAGAAGGTCCGCCTCGACAAGACCGTCAACCGCGTCCTCTTCCAGGCCGCCTGACCGGTCGCCCGAGGCCCTTTCCCAGAACCCACCACCCGCCACCCCAAAACCCGACCCATCCCACCATGGCCTCGTCCTTCAACCGTGTCATCCTCGCCGGCAACATGACCCGCGACCCCGAGTCGCGCGCCCTGCCCAGCGGCCAGGCCCTGACCAAGTTCTCCCTCGCCATCAACCGCTCCTACACGACCAAGGAAGGCGAGAAGCGCGAGGAGGTCACCTACGTCGACATCGAGTCCTACGGCAAGCAGGCCGAGGTCATCGCCAAGTACTGCTCCAAGGGCTCCGGCATCCTCGTCGAGGGCCGCCTCAAGCTCGACTCCTGGGACGACAAGAAGACCGGCGAGAAGCGCTCCCGCCTCGGCGTCGTCCTCGAGAACTTCACCTTCATCGGCGGCCGCGCCCCCGGCGCCGCTTCCGGCGACGGCGAAAGCCCCGCCCCCCGCTCCGGCGGATCCCGCGGCGGCTCCGCCCCCGCGGCCGACGGCCCCGGGCCCGACGACGACGTCCCCTTCTGATTCCTTCCCGCAACCCACCTCCCCAGCTTAACCAAACAACATGGCCACCACCGAAGTTCTCCTCATCCAGCCCGTCGACGGCCTAGGCGCCGAAGGCGAGAAGGTCCGCGTCAAGGCGGGCTACGCCCGCAACTACCTGCTCCCGCAGGGCATCGCGCTCCCCGTCAACCGCGCCAATCAGAAGTACCTCGACGCCCTCGCCAAGGCCCGCGTCGTCCGCGAGTCCCGTGACCTCAAGGCCGCCGAGGACCTCGCCGCCAAGATCCAGGGCGTCGCCCTCACCTTCGCCGTCAAGACCGGCGAGGGTGGAAAGATGTTCGGCGCCATCAGCGTCACCGAAATCGTCGCCAAGCTCGCCGAGCAGGGCGTCGAGGTCGAGCGCAAGCGCGTCCACCTCGGCCAAGGCCCCGTCAAGCTCCTCGGCAAGCACGTCGCCCACGTCAAGTTGCACCCCAGCATCTCCTTCGAGCTGCCCTTCGAGGTCGTCTCCGAGAACCCCATCGTCGAGGAAGCCCCCGCCGAGGAGGAAGCCCGCGACGACAATCGCGACAAGAAGCCCCGCCGTCCCAAGAAGGAAGGCAAGGCCCCCAAGGCCGAGTAATCCCGCTCGCCATCTCCCGCCAAGGGCGGCCCACCCGGGCCGCCCTTTTGCTTTCCGCCCGTGCCTCTGCCTCGGGTAGGGTCACGGCTACGCCCGTGACCTCCTGTATTTCTCAACCTGCCTCGGGTGGGGCGGTTTCTCCGAAACCGCTTGTCTCTCCCGAGCCCCTGTGCCCCCGTGCCCCTGCATCTTCCCTCCGCCCCCTCCGACACTTCCGCCCCCTCCGCCCCTTCCGCTCCGCTATCCCGCTAATCCGCTAGAGAGCTAGACCGCTATAACCGCTATCAAGCTAGTGAGCTAGAGAGCTAGTCAGCTAGTTAGCTACCCCCTCCCGCCACTGGGCCCCATTCCCCTGAGGCATCCCTGCGC
>JBKDBK010000111.1:0-17297 GCA_046315175.1 Opitutia bacterium
TCCGACCGAGCCGGCCCGACCACCTACGTGATCGGGCACCGCAACCCCGACGCCGACGCCATCTGCTCGGCCATCGCCTACGCGGAGTACAAGCGGGCCACGGGCCACGCCGGCTATGTCGCCGCCCGCTGCGGCAACTCCAACGAGCGCATCGAGGCCATCCTGGGGCGGTTCGGAGCCGCCCTGCCGGAGTTCGTCGGCGACGTCACCCCGCGGGTCGAGGACATCATGAACCCCTCCCCGCTCTCGGTCCGCCCCGAGAGCACCTGCGCCGAGGCGCTCGAGCTCCTCGACCGGCACGACATCCGCGCCCTGCCGGTGGTCGACGCCGAGAACCGCCTGGTCAGCCACGTGTCCATCTTCGACCTCGGCGACACCTTCATCCCCAAGCCCCGCCAGGCCAAGTCGATGCGCCGCGTCCGCAGCAGCGTCGCCGCCATCGTCCGCACCCTCGGGGGCGAGCCGCTGGCGCTCGCCGACCCGGACCGGGTCGAGGACCTCTTCGTGCGCGTGGCGGCGATGGGCCTGGAGTCCTTCGGCGTGGCCGCGGCGGCCGAGGGCATCGAGCCCGGCTCGAGCGTCATCGTGGTCGGCGACCGGCGCGACGTCCAGGCCCGCGCCATCGAGATGGGCGTGCGGCTCCTCATCGTGACCGGCGGCCACCGGATGGACGACGACCTCGTGGCGGCCGCCCGGGCGCGCGGCGTCTCGGTCACCCGGGCGAAGACCGACAGCGCGACCACCGCCTGGGCGGTGCGCGCCGCCCACCTCCTCTCCGCCCTGCCCCGCCGGGAGCCGCCGTGCTTCCAGCCGCAGGAGAAGCTGGCGCTCGTGCGGCGCCGCATCGTGCAGTCCAGCTCCCTGCTCAACTGCGTGGTCGACGAGGAGGGCCGCCTGCTCGGGGTCTTCACCAAGTCCGACATCCTCCGGCCCGTCTCGACCCGCCTCGCGCTGGTCGACCACAACGAGCTCAGCCAGGCGGTGGACGGCGCCGCCGAGGTGGAGATCGCCGAGGTCATCGACCACCACCGGCTCGGCAACCCGCCGACCCACCACCCCATCCTCTTCATCAACCGTCCCCTCGGGTCGACCTGCTCCATCGTCGCGGACCTCTTCCGCTCGGCCGGACTGAGGCCCTCGCCGCAGACGGCCGGACTGATGATGAGCGGCATCATCTCCGACACCCTCCACCTGCAGAGCCCGACCACGACGCCGCTCGACGGCGAGCTGCTCGCCTGGCTGGCGACAATCGCCGAGTGCGAGCCCCGCGGCCTGGCCGACCTGATCTTCGCGGCCGGATCCATCCTCAGCACCGCGGCGCCCGACGCGGCGGTGCGCACCGACTGCAAGCTCTACGAGGAGAACGGCGCCCGGTTCTCCGTCGCCCAGGTCGAGGAGCTCGGCTTCACCGCGTTCTGGAAATCGGCCGACGCCCTGCTCGCGGCGCTGGAGCGCCACCGCGCGGAGCACGCCCTGCTCTTCTCCTGCCTGCTGGTGACGGACATCGACACGCAGGGCTCCCTCCTGCTCATCCGCGGCGACGCCGACATCGTCCGGGCCATCACCTACCCGCTCAAGCGCGCCCCGGACATCTTCGACCTGCCGGGCATCGTCAGCCGCAAGAAGCAGCTCCTGCCCTACCTGACCGGGCTCCTCGCCGAGGGGGCGCCTGCCCGATGACGCCCGAGGAGGCGATGCTCCGGCACATGGCCCGCCCGGGCTACCAACCCCAGCGGCTGGAGGAGCTCGCCCAGGCCATCGGCGCCGACCGCGCGGCCTACCAACGCCTGCGCAAGGTGGTGCCGCGCCTGGTCCGGGCCGGCGCGCTGGTGGTCGTCGCCCGCGACCGCCTCGCCCTGCCGCCCCAGGAGGACCAGCTCGAGGGCACCATCCTCTTCCGGAGCAGCGGTTCCGCCCGGGTCGTCTTCGACAGCGACGGCAAAGGCCGCCCCCGCGACCCCGTGCACGTCCACGCCACCGACACCGGCGTGGCCCTCCACGGCGACCGCGTCGCCATCCGGCTCGAGCCGGCCCGCGGGCGGCGCGAGAGCGGCGACTGGGGCACCGGCCGCGTGGTCCGGGTCGTCCGCCGCGCCCTCACCGAGGTCGTCGGGACCCTCCGCCGCACCCGGCTCGCCTGGTATGTGATTCCCGACGACCCCCGCGTGGTCCGCGAGATTCTCGTCCGCGACCCGGCGCGCTCGGGACTCAAGCCCGCGCCCAAGCCGGAGGACAAGGTCGTGGTCCAGCTCGACCCCTGGGAGCGCCGCAACGCCAGCCCGACCGGGACGCTCCGCGAGGTGCTGGGGGTCACGCACACGCCGATGGCGGAGTATAAGTCGATCCTCCGCCAGTACCGCCTGAATCCCGAGTTCCCCGCCGAGGCGGAGGCCGCCGCCCGGGCCTTCGGCCCCGTGGTCGGGCCCGCCGAGCTTGGCTGGCGGGCGGACTTCCGCGACATCCCCACGGTCACCATCGACCCGGACGACGCCAAGGACTTCGACGACGCGCTCTCCCTCATGCCCCTGCCCGGCGGCGGCCACCGCGTCGGCATCCACATCGCGGACGTCTCCCACTACGTCAGGCCTGGCACGCCGCTCGACGACGAGGCCAGGGCCCGCGGGAACTCGACCTACCTCGTCGGCACGGTCATCCCGATGATTCCCCACGCCCTGTCCAGCGGGCTCTGCTCCCTGGTCGAGGCCGAGGACCGGCTGGTCAAGTCGGTGCTGGTCGACTTCGCCGCCGACGGGCGGATCACCGGCGCGACCTTCGCCAACGGCGTCATCCGCAGCCGCAAGCGACTGACCTACCGCCAGGCCCTGGCCTTCCTCCGCGAGGACGACAACCGCGAGGTGCGCCGGGTCGCCCCGCCCCCCGCGCACCAGACCGGCAACCCCGGGCGCAGCCTCGCCTCGCTGGGCGACGGCGAGGTCGACGCGCTGCGCGGCATCCTGCGCACGCTGTGGTCGATCGCCTCGCGCCTGCGCCGCGAGCGCTTCGAGGCGGGGTCGCTCGACCTCGACATGACCGAGATCAAGCTGCTGGTGGACGCCGAGGGCTACGCCGACCAGGCGGTGACCGTCGAGCACGACGAGTCCCACCAGCTGGTCGAGGAGTTCATGCTGCTCGCCAACGAGCAGGTCGGGCGGACGCTCACCCAGGCCAAGCTGCCCCACGTCTCCCGCGTGCACGACGAGCCCGACCCGGAGAAGCTCGGCACGCTGCGCGAGACGCTGGTCCTCGCCGGGGTGAAGGTCGGCGACCTCACCCAGCGCCGCGAGATGGTCAAGGCCCTCGCCCTGCTCAAGGACCGGAGCGACGGCCACATCCTGCGCGTCCAGCTCCTGCGGTCCCTCCGGCAGGCCTGCTACCGGCCGTCCGCCGACGGCCACTACGGCCTGGCCAAGCGCCACTACAGCCACTTCACCTCGCCCATCCGCCGTTACGCCGACCTGGTCGAGCACCGCATCCTCGACCACTGGATGGCCCGCCAGTCGCTGCCGCACGCGCCCCGCGACCCCGGGCGCTCCCCCGGCGTCGGCGAGCTCGCCCAGGTCTGCGACCATGTGTCGATGACCGAGCGCAACAGCTCCGAGGCCGAGCGCGACTCGGTCAAGGTCAAGCTGCTCGAGCTCTTCGAGCGCGAGGTGGACCGGGCGGACAAGCGCGCCTTCGCCGCCCGCATCATGGAGGTCAAGCCCCACGGCATGATGGTGGAGCTGGTCGCCTCGCACGCCTACGGGCTCGTTCACCTCACCACCCTGACCGACGACTTCTACCGCCTGACCGAGGACGGCAGGACCCTGGTCGGACGCCGCACCGGGCGCATCCACGCCCCGGGCGACGCCGTGGAGGTCACCGTCGAGCGCGTCGACCGCTTCAAGCGCCAGGTCGACTTCCGCCTCGCGGCCAAGCCGTGCCAGGCGACCCGCGGGCCCGAGCGGCGGCGCGGCCGCGGCGCCTGAGGCTCAGAACGGCAGCAGGAGGCGGAACCAGGCCCGGGCATAGTCGCGGGCCGCGCGACCGAGCCGGATGCGCCGGGCGTCGTCATCCTGCCAGTCGACGGGAATCTCGACGACCTTGGCGCCGGACCGGGCAAGCTGGACCAGCACGATCGCGCCGAAGGCGAATCCCCCCAGCTCGGGCTGCAGCTGGAGGTCGCGGAAGGAGGAGGCGCGCACGAGCTTCAGGCCGCAGCCGGGGTCCGTCACGCGGGCGCCGGGCAACAGCCGCCAGGCAATTGAGAGCAGGCGGGAGATGATGCCGCGGGACGCGCTCCGTCCGGTTATCTTGGAATCCGGGTGCCACCTCGAGCCCGCGACGGCATCGGCCTGCCCGGAGGCGATCAGCTCGACGCCGCGGCGCAGCGCCTCGGGGTGGGCGGCCATGTCGGCGTCGCAATAGGCGAGGATGTCGCACCCGCCGGCATACGCCCGCCAGGCGCGATGGATGGCGATACCCTTGTTGGCGCGCGTGCTGACCCGCGCGAACTCCACCTTGAAAGGCAGCTCGGGGCCCACGGATTCCACCATCTTCTCGCTGGCGTCCCTCGACCCGTTGTCCGCAACCAAGACCCTCAGGTCCATGCCCGCGACGGCAGGGCCCAACTTGCGCAAACCCGCTTGGATACGTCCGGCCTCGTTGTGCGCGGGAATGACAAGCAGCAGGCGGGACATCCTCAATGAATTGTACAGCCCATCTGCCCTTTGGTTACAGAGATAAGCACTAGGGTCTTTTTCTCATCTTATTGAGATTGAGACTCATTTTCATACTTGACCCATTTATCGAGAGTCAGTCTCAATAAACTCAAATGCGTCCGCTCTCCCTTGTAGCGCTCGTTGTGGCTTCGGCTCTCTCCGCCCAATCAGTTCCCCTTAGCCAGCCAAGCCAGCCCACCGCCGAGTCCCTGGCCCCGGTAACCGTCACGGGCTTCGGCACCCGGTTGAACGAACTCCCAGGATCGGCCATGTACGTGGATGGCGAGGACTTCCGCGGGAAGGGCTTGGTCAACCTTGCGACCATCGCGCAGCAGGTGCCCGGCGTTTATGTGCGCGACGAGGACGGGTACGGCAACTTCCCCAACATCTCGCTGCGCGGCGTCGATGGCAGCCGCAGCACGAAGGTCACGCTGATGGAGGACGGCATCCTGACCGCGCCCTCGCCCTACGCCTCGCCCAACGCCTACTACACGCCGCGGTCGGGCCGCATGGCGGGCATCGAGTTCCTGAAGGGCTCGAGCCAGGTTCGCTTCGGCCCCCACACCACCGGCGGCGTGGTCAATTTCCTGTCCACCCCGATCCCGGGATCGACGTCCGGCTACCTCCGCCTGACGCACGGCAGCCACGCCACGACCTTTGGACAATTCTGGGCGGGGTCGACCCAGTCTCTCGGCGCAGGGCGGCTGGGCACGCTCATCGAGCTCCACGGGCAGTCGAGCGACGGCTACAGGGTCATCGACGGGACCGACGCCGACACCGGCTTCCGGCTGCTCGAGCCGATGCTCAAGCTTGGGTGGCAGCCGGACGCCAAGGCGGCGCACCGGTTCGAGCTCAAGGTGGGCATGTCCGACTTCGACGCCGACGAGACCTATGCCGGGCTGACCGAAGCCGATCTCGCCGCCAACCCCGACCGCCGCTACGCCGGGACCGCCTTCGACCGGCACACCGCCGAGCAATGGCGCACCTACCTGAAGTGGATCGCCGAGCCCGACGCGTCGACCCGGGTCGAGAGCGCGCTCTACTTCAACGCCTTCCGCCGCAACTGGAGCAAGCTCGACGCAATCTCGGGCGCCGGCGTCGGCGTCCCGACCAACATCGGTCAGGCGCTGCTCAACCCGGCCGGCCTGTCCGTGATCCAAGGCCTCGGCGCCGGCAACCTCGTGAACCGCGACGCCTTCCGGGACCACGAGGCCCTGGGCTGGCAGACCGAGGGCAAGCTCGTCCTCGGGGACTCGGTCAAGCATGAGGTGACCGTCGGGCTTCGCCTTCACCGCGACACGGCGGGCGGCACCAACCAAGCCATCACTCGCGCCTCAAATCTCGACGGCACCTTCGGCGCCCCGACCTTCGGCCCGGTGGGCGACGCCGGCTATGCCGAGGTCGACGCCATCAGCCTGCACGCCGAGGACGCCGTTCGCCTCGGCGCGCTGACCGTTCGCCCGGGAATCCGCCGGGAATGGCTCAGCTACGCCAACACGACCTCCCTGGGAGCCGCCGCCAGCGGCGAGACGACCCTGACCACCGGTGGCATCGGCGCCACCCTGGACATCGCTCAGGGCGAGAGCCTCTTCGCGGGCGTCCATGCCGGCGCCTCGCCCGCGAACCCCTCGGGCTATCTGGCGGGAACCCGGGCGGAGCGCTCGGTCGGCTCGGAGCTTGGCTGGCGCCTCAACGGCAGGGGAACGCGGTGGGAAATCGTCTTCTTCCACACCGACTTCACCCGGCTGATCGCCCCCGAGGTCGGCGTGGGCGGCGGCGGGCTCAACCCCTCGAGAAACGCCGGCGAGGCGGAGTCGCACGGCGTGGAAATGCTCGTCGGCTACGACCACGGACGCGCCAAGGGATGGTCGCTCGGCACCCCTCTCAGCCTCAGCGCGACCTTCACCCGGGCGCGCTTCAAGAACCTCGAAAGCCGCCTGGGCAACTCCGCCGGGCTCTTCGCCGGAGCGGAGAACGGCAGCGACGTGCCCTATGTGCCCGACTGGAAGGTCGGCCTCTCCGCCGGCCTGGAGTGGAGCCGGACCGCGCTCACCCTCTCCGGCGGCTACAGCTCGTCCACCTGGGGCACGGGCTACAACGGGCGTCCGCGCGTCGACGACACAACCGGCCTCCCCATCGCGCCCTCGGCCATCGACGGACGCGTTCCCGCCCTGCTCACCCTCGACCTGGCCTTCCGCCATGAGCTGGCAGGAGGTCTCAGGCTGGTCGGCGGCGTGCAGAACCTGACCGACGAGCAGGAGACTGTCAGCCGCGCCCCGCTCGGACCCCGCGCCAACGCCCCGCGGAGCCTTCACCTGGGAGCCGAGTACCGGTTCTGAATGACGAGCATGGAGACACCGGAAGGCGGGCTGCGCGACTGGCTGGTGACGGCCACGGCCGGCTGCGCGCTGGCGGCCTGCCTCGCCGGGATTGTCCGTCCCCCCGCCACCCTGCCGAAGCCGCCGACCAGTCCGACCCCGACGGAGCAACGAACCTCCTGGGTCCGCCTCGCGCCGCCTGCGGCAACAAGCGAGGCCACCGCAGGCTCACCGACCTCGCCAACGCGGCCGGAGGCCCCTCCGGCCGCGCCGGCGACCCTGCCAGCCGAGGGCGACCTCCCCTCGCTGCCCGCATTGCCCACCCTGCCCTCCGAGCGGCGCGCCGAACCCTCCGCCCGCCCTTCCGAGCCGTCCACGGCACAGGCGGCGGCCCAGGGTGCGCCGGGCGCCGGCACGGGACCCGTTCGCCTGACCAAGGGCGAGCTGGGCGGGAGCCAGCCTTGGCCCGAGTACCCGGCGGCCGCGCTCCGTCGCGGCGAATCCGGCACCGTGACCGTACGGCTGAGCGTCGACGCGGCCGGCGACGTGACCGAGGCGAGGGTCGACGCCTCATCCGGTTGGCGCTCGCTCGACGAGGCGGCGACCGGCACGATTCGACGACGCTGGAGCTTCCCGCCGGGACAGCCCAGGGACTACCTGGTCGACATCCGTTTCCAAATCCTCTGAACCCATGATCCTCGCCAACGCCGTAGTGGAGACCTTCATCGACGGGGGGCCCATCATGTGGCCCATCCTCGCCTGCCTCATCCTCGCCCTCGCCGTCATGGCCGAGCGCGCCCTCTGGTGGAGGCGCACCGGGCGCCTGGGGGCCGACCGGGCCTACACCCAGGCGCTGTGGGACATCCGGCTGGGCAACTTCGCCCCGGCCTGGGACGCCACCGAGGGCAAGGCCACGCCGTTCCTGCGCGCGCTCCGCTCAGGCTTGGCGAACCTGCGGACCGACCCCGCGGCGGCGATGGCGCTGCGGGCAGAGGCGGAGATCGAGGAATCGCGCCGCCGGCTATGGGTGCTCAGCACCCTCATCACCCTGACGCCCCTCCTCGGCCTGCTCGGCACGGTCATCGGCATCATGCAGAGCTTCGACTTCATCGGCGGCGACCAACTCGCCATCGCCAAGGTCAGCGGCGGCGTCGGCGAGGCCCTCATCGCCACCGCGGCCGGCCTCGGGGTCGCCATCCTCTGCCTGCTGCCCCACAACCTCTTCGCCCGCCGCAGCTCGGACCTCCGCCACGACCTCGACCAGGCCATCAGTCAGGCCGAGCTGGCGGTGAAGGCGGCCGCCGCGGGCGGCCACCGGCCCGAGACGTTCCAACCCCGCGAGACCCGCGGCGAGCGCGCCTGACATGGCCCGGCGCCTGCGCGAGACGGAGGGTGAGTCGTCGGAGGCCCGGATCGAGATCGTACCCCTGATCGACATCATGTTCTTCCTCCTGGCCACGTTCATCCTCGCCACGCTCGGCCTGAGCGCCGCCGGCGCCCTCGCCCCGGTCAAGCTGCCCGCCGCCGGCTCGGTCCAGTCCAGCCCGGCCGCCGCGGCGACGGTCGCGGTGGACGCGGAGGGAGGGCTCCGGCTCGAGGGCAAGCCGGTCGGCCGAAACGAGCTGGCGGCGGCTCTCGCGGGCCGGCGGCGCGAGGACCCGGGGCTGCGCGTGCTCGTGCAGGCGGACGCGCGGGCTCCCTTCGCGGCCGTCAGCCGCGCCCTCGAGGCGACCTCCGAGGCCGGCGTGCGCGAGGTCAGCTTCGCCGCGGAGGCGGCCGCGCGATGAGCCTCCGGCAAGCCAACCTTGTCCTGCTCGCGGCCGTGCTGGGCGCCTGCGCCTGGCTGTGGCAGCGCGACCTCGCGGCGCGGGACAGCCTCGGGGCCGCGGGACGCGACCTCGCGGCGGCGCGCGGCGAGGCCGAGGAGGCGCGCCGGGCGGCTCGGCGCGCGGCCGAGGACCTCGAGGAGCTGCGCGGCGCGCTGGCGAGGTCGCAGGCCCGGGCGGAGGAGATGGCGGAGGCGAGGGCCTCCGACATCCGCGCGGCGGGCGCGCGCGAGGCGAGATGGACGGAGGCGGCGACGCAGTGGAAGGCCGCGGTCGAGGCGCGCGACCGGCGCCTGGCGGAGCTCGGCGCGCGGGAAGCCGAGCTGCGAGCGCGGCTGGAGGAGGCGGCGCGGCGGCTGGAGGAGGCCGTCCGCCGGCTCGAGCGGGCGGAGCGCCCCGCCGGCTGATCAGCGGGAGGCGGCGGCCCAGGCGGCCTCGGCCCGCTCGAGCATCCGGGCGGGGGAGAGGTCGTTGGCCGCGCGCAGCGTGGCGACGTCGGAGGCGTGGCCGACGAAGCGGTCGGGCCAGCCGAGGCGGAGGACGCGGGCGCGGGGGGCCGAGTCGGCGAGGTGCTCGAGCACGGCGGAGCCGAACCCGCCTGTCATGGCCCCGTCCTCGAGGGTGACGAAGAGGCGGGCGGAGGCGGCCTGGCGGGTGAGCAGCTCGCCGTCGATCGGCTTGGCGAAGCGGGCGTTGACCAACCCGACGGAGGCGCCGGTGCGGGCGGCGAGGGCGTCGGCGAGGACGCGCGCGTCGGCGACCATGGAGCCGAGCGCCCACAGCTGGATGTCGGTCCCCTCGCGGAGGACCTCGGCCTTGCCGATCGGGATGACCGAGGGCTCGGCCTTGGGCGCGACCCCGGCGGCGGGTCCGCGGGGGTAGCGGATGAACATGGGCGCGCCGCTGCGCAGGGCGGTGCGGAGCATGTCGGCGAGCTCGTCCTCGTCCTTCGGCTGCATGACGGTGGCGTTGGGAACGCAGCGCAGGTAGGCGACGTCGAACAGGCCGTGGTGGGTCGGGCCGTCCTGGGGCGAGAGGCCGGCGCGGTCCATGCAGAAGGTCACGGGCAGGCGTTGGAGGCAGACGTCGTGGACCACCATGTCGTAGGCACGCTGGAGGAAGGTGGAGTAGATGGCGCAGACGGGCCGAAGGTCGCGGGCGGCGAGGCCGGCGGCGAAGAGGGCGGCGTGCTCCTCGGCGATGCCGACGTCGTGATACTGCCCGGGCAGCTCCTTCCTCAGCTGGGAAAGCCCGGTGCCGGAGGGCATGGCGGCGGTGATGCCGACGACGCGGCGGTCGGCCTTGGCCTCGCGGAGGAGGAGGGAGCCGAAGACATCCTGCCAGGCGCGGGGGGCGCCGGGGGCGCCGGAGGCCAGGCTGTCGCCCGTCTCGGGGTCGAAGGCGCCGGTGCCGTGGAATTTCTCCGGGTTACCGAGGGCGGCGGGCAGGCCTCGCCCCTTCTCGGTGCGGACGTGGAGGACGACGGGGCCAGGGGCGTCCTTGCAGAAGCGGAGGTAGCGCTCGAGGGCCTCGAGGTCGTGGCCGTCGACGGGGCCGATGTAGCGCAGGCCGAACTGCTCGAAGAGCGAGCTGTTGCGGGTGAAGAGATCCTTGACCTCGCGCTTGAGGGTGCGACCGAAGTCGAGGACGCGCCGCCCCCACTCCGAGCCGCCGAGGACGCGCTTCAGGCCGCTCTGCGAGCGGTTGTAGGGGCGGCTGACGATGACGCGGCTGAGCATCTCGGCGACCGCGCCGACGTTGCGGTCGATCGACCATTCGTTGTCGTTGAGCACGACGACGAGCCGGCGGCAGGAGGCGCGGGCGTTGTTGAGCGCCTCGAGGGTGACGCCGCAGGTCAGGGCGGCGTCGCCGATCACGGCGACGACGTGGCCGGACTCCCCCAGCCGGTCGCGGGCGTTGGCGAAGCCGGTGGCCGCGGACAGGGCGGTGCCAGCGTGGCCGGCGCCGAAGGCGTCGTGCGGGCTCTCGTCGCGGGCGAGGAAGCCGCTCAGGCCGCCCGTCTGGCGGATGCGGTCGAAACCCGGGCCGTTGCGGCCGGTGAGGAGCTTGTGGACGTAACCCTGGTGGGCGACGTCGAAGACGAAGCGGTCGCCCGGCGTCTCGAAGACGCGGTGGAGGGCGAGGGTGAGCTCGACCACGCCGAGGTTGGGCCCGATGTGGCCGCCGTTGCGCGCGGTGACGTCGATCAGCCGCGCCCGGATCTCGGCGGCGAGCTCGGGGAGGCGGGATGCCGGCAGGGCCCGCACGTCGGCCGGGCCTTGGATGGTCTCGAGCAGGCCCATCTCAGGAGGGCTCGTTCTCGCCGGAAAGCTCCTCGATGCGGAGCTCGGCGGCGCCGAGCTTGGCCTCGCAGGCCTGGATGAGGCGCATGCCTTCCTCGTACTGGGCGACGAGGCGGTCGAGGGGGATGTCGCCCGACTCCATGGAGTCGACGAGCTTCTCCAGTCGGGCCATGGCCTCCTCGAGCGTGAGGTCGTCGGCGGTGGCGGCCTTGGGCTTCTTGGGCGTGCTCATGCGGTTCCGACAATCCCAGCCGCGGGCGAGGGGGCAAGCGGGAAGCGGCCCCTCAGGCGAAGCGGGTGAGGCCGGCCACGGTCGCCGCGTCGAGGCGCAGGGCGAGGGCCTTCGCCAGGTCGACGCAGGCCAGGAGGTCGGCGAGGTCCAGGACCGACTGGTGGGTGTGGATGTAGCGGGCGGGGACTCCCAGGACGAGGGTGGGCACGCCGAGGCCGTGCTGCTGGAAGGATCGGGCGTCGGTGCCGCCGGTCCGGCGGACGGTCAGCTGGTGCGGGATGCCCCGCTCGCGCGCGACCTGCAGGGCGAGGTCGACGAGGCGCGGGCTGAGGATGGCGGTCGGGTCGTAGGCCCGGATCTGGACGCCGCGCCCGAGGGCGCCCTGGGACTCGCCCCGGTGCATGCCGGGGATGTCGTCGGCGGGAGGCCCCTCGAGGACGATGACGACGTCGGGGTCGACCAAGCGGGCGGCGGTGACGGCGCCGCGGCAGCCGACCTCCTCCTGGACGGTGGCGACGGCGTGCACGGCGCAAGGGGCGCCGCCCTGCTCGTCGAGCTCGCGCGCGGCGAGCGCGAGCGCGGCCATGCCCGCCCGGTTGTCGAACGCCTTGCCTGAGAAGAGGCCCTCGTCGGCCAAGGAGGCGAAGGGGCCCTCGGGCACGACGGGGTCGCCGGGGCGGATGCCGAGCGCGAGGACGGCCTCGCGCGAGCGCGCCCCGATGTCCACGTGAGCCCGCTCAACGGACGCCGCCTGTTGCCCGCCCTGGTGGGGAGGCAGGGCGGCGACGATGCCCGTCCACTCCTTGCCGGTGGAGCGAGCGAGTATGCGCAACCGTTGGGCGGCGAGGACGCCGTCGGGCCAGCCGCCCAGGGGGACGAGGCGAAGAAAGCCCTCGGCGGTGATTTCCTGGACGAGGAAGCCGACCTCGTCCATGTGGGCGGTGAGGACGACCTTGGGGCCCGGGGCGTCCTTGGCGGGGGAGAGGGCGGCGGAGCCCAGGCGGTCAAAGGAGGCCCGGCGGCCGGCCAGCTCGCGGAGGAAGAGGGTGCGCACGGCGTCCTCGTGCCCCGGGGCCCCGTGGGCTTGGGAGAAGGCCTCGAGGAGGCTGACGGCTTGTCGCTGGCGTTGGAGAGCCATGGTTCCGCCAACTTGCCCGAGGAGCGGCCGGGGGCAAGCCCCCTCAGCGGGCGGCGGCGGCCCCGGGCGGGGGAACGACGGCGGGCTCGGGCTTGGGATCCGGCGCAATGGGGAAGAAAATGAAGTCGGCGCCTCGGGCATTCTGGCGGACAGGGACTGGATAAACCACCAGCAAGGCACGGGATCCCGCGGGAAGCTCGCGCGACGAATCCACCAGCTGGATCTCCTCGTCACGACTGCCCAGGGCAAGCCGCAGGGAAAAGAGGCCGGAGGCAACCGAGGGGCGAACCAAGGCGTTCTGTCCGGGCGAGAGAACCCCGGCGCGCCCCCCGATGTCGGCCTGCAAGGGCAGCCCGGTGAGGTTGATTGCGAGCAGGCCGCCAGGCGGCAGGACCGACTCGGAGGTGTTCAGCAGGGTGGGCTTGATGCCGTCCCAGGTCTTGCGCCCGACCGGGTTATAGAGGACGAGCAGGGCGGAGGTGGCTGCCGCCGGACGCGGAATCTCCGCAATCGGCTCGTAGGACTTCGAGGCCGGCTTGCCAGCCGCCGCCGGCACCTGGATTTCCAGGTCGATGGCCAAGGGGACCTCGGGTGGGAAATCGGGCGGCAGCACGATCTGCTGGACGCTGTTGAGCAGGAAGGGGATTGGCACTCGCCCGGGCTCGCGGGGGGCTCCGGGCAAGGGCGCCGACGAGGGGGCGCGGGCGGGGCGCACGCGAAGGCCCGTGGGAGGGAGCTCGCCGGGCTCGAGCTCGAGCATCTCGTAGAAGCCGTCGGACTTCAGGCGGAACTTGCGCTCAGGATCGTGGCCCAGGGCGAGGGTGCGCAAGGCGAAGGGGGTGGGCGGCGGCGGGTTGGCGGCCAGGACCATCGCAGGTAGCAGGAAAAGCAGGGCGCGCATGGTCAAATGTCGTTGCGGCCAATCCAGCGGAAACTGACGACGCGGAAGCGCCGTCCGAGGTCGAGCTTGCGGGCGACGCCGGGAGCGGGCTGCTCGGGGTTGAGGCCGGCGGCGACGGAATCGTCCTCGCGGATGACCGGGTCGGGCATGCGCTGGACGACGGCCTCGCCCCAGACCTCGGCGAGCGAGCGGGTGCCGGAGCTGTCGGTGGCCTGGCCGTAGACGCGGATGGTGAAGGTGTCGGAACGGGCGGTCAGGGCCGGAGCGAGCTGCTGGAGGATGTCGGACTGCAGGAGATAGCCGGGGGCGCCGGCGGAACGGTGGGCGACGCGCGCGGCGGCGCGGGGGCGCAGCTTCAGATTGTCCTCGGCGTCGGCGTAGTCGGCGACACCGCTGCGCTGGATGCGGCTGAAGTCCCCCTCGTAGGTGGCGGAGCTCGAGGCGATGGGGATGCCGAACGCCGCGTTCAGGCCGGCGTTCTCGATGGCGGCCTGGAGGGTTCCGAGGTTGCCGGGATGGGCGTAGGCGGCGGTGGCAGGATCGACCGGCTCGAGTCGGCGGCTGACGAAGTCGGCGAGGCTGAGGAAGGGCCCGCGTCGGCGTACCTCGGCGACAACCTGGGTGGCCAGCGTCTCGATCTCGGCGTCCGTCAGCGAGCGGTAGCCGCCCCAGACCTCCCTGTTGAAGGAGGCGTTGGACACCGTTCCCTGGACCTTGCCCTGCTGGGGGCGCAGGTTGCGCGGGAAAGGCGTCCCGACGGCGTCCGGGGTGGCCAGGGCGGTGGGCACGCGGAGGTTGCGCGCGGAGGAAAGCAGGGCCACCCAGGCGCGGACACTGGTCGAGTTGACGTTGAAGGCCCCGGCCACGCCGGTCGAGGCCGGGGCGTAGTAGGCGGTGGGGATGCCGGAAGGCAGGGGCTTGGACCCGAGGGGAACGATGCGGGCGCTGGGCCAGCTGGCGGCGCGGGACCAAGGGAGGTCCGGGCCGGCCCAGCCGTTGTCGTCGGCGGGAATGCCGGAGACCATGTACGCGTCCCACATCGCCGCGTTGAGCTCGTAGGCCAAATCGTAATTGTAATAGGATGACGTCGGCGCGTCGTCCTTCTGGTGAGCCAGCCCGGGAAGGTTGCGGAAGTTGTTCGAGAAGTGGTCCACTTGCTCCGAGAGCGACTGCGAGGAGGCGACATCGGGGCTGGAGGGGTCGGCGAAGCCGCTGCCCAGCGCGAGCGAGGGATGCCAGGGGAAATGGGCGAAGGCGGCGTGCTGGAGCTGGCCGAGCGAGAGCACGCCGAGCACCGGATTGGGCAGGTCGTAGAGCGTGTAGACGTGGGACGGGGAGGCCTGGGTCGAGGAGAAGAAGGGGGCGGCGCGGCTGCGGCCGGAAGAGACGACGGGCGCGAGCTGGCTGTCGGCGTAGGCGAGGGTGGAGTTGGCGTTGGAGTTGGTGTAGATGCCAAAGACGCGGTCGTGGTTGACCCGCCGCTCGAAGCAAAGGTCCCAGGGCGAGCGGATGAAGCGGCCCGATCGGGGGTTGTTCTGGACGAAGAGGTTGAACTGGCGGTTGTGGCTGGAGCCGTCGGCGCCGACCCCGGTCGAGATGGCACCGGGCACACCGGGCTCGTCGTGCCAGATCAGGCGCCAGTTGAGCGAGGAGGTGCGATGGGGCAGGATGTCCGGGGTCCCGCCCGCGAGATTGGGCAGGGAGCCGTCGGCCTCGCCGCCGAGGGAGACCCATCGACCCAGATTGCCGCGCTGGTAGGCGTCGGTGTCGACCATCTGCAAGGCGTTGAAGCCGGTGGCGTCGAGCAGGAAGGCCTGGCCGGGCGCATTGGTGTAGGCATACGAGGCCCCGGCGAAGGAGACGGCGTACTGGAGGCCGAAGTCGTAGCCGTTGCCCCAGTAGGTGACGTTGGCGGAGGCGAGGGTGGCGTTCCTGACCTCGGAGGCGAACGGTTCCGGAAGGTTGCCGGCGCGCCACTTGAAGTAAGGCGCGCCGGAGACCGGAGCCGGCGCCAGGGGATGGATTCCCGCGGCCTGGGGACGGGACACGCTCCTGCTCAGCGTGGCGGCTGGCACCTGGACGGGAGCGGTGAAGACCAGCGCCTCGCCGGGACGGAAGTCGGCGGAGGGAACCGTGAAGACGAGGTCGGTCAAACCGACATTGGATCCGGGATTCGAGCCAATGTCGTTGGAGGCCTGGACATTGACCACGTTGTTGCCGAAGCGGAGCACCATGTCCTGGCCGGAGCCGGAGGCGCCGCTCCAGTTGACCCGCGCCCGGACGTTCATGCGCTGGCCGACGTCAACGACGTAGGAGGCGGAGCTGATGGGCACGTTCCAGGGGTTCCAAAGGACAATCCTGGGATAGACGAGGAAGTATGCCCCCGAGTCGACGCTGTCGTAGGCCGGCCGAAAATACACGCTGGCCTGGGCGAGAAGGGGGTGAACCGGCGTCGTGCGCTGGTTGCTCATCCGCGGGACCAGATAGTTCTGGTTGTTGCTCGTGCCCGCCGCCGGGTCGCTGCGCCTCGCGTCGGCGAGCGAGACAGGCGCCGCGGAATCGAAGGCCCTGGCCTGGCGGAACCATGAGCGGATCAGGCCGTGCTTGGAGCCGGTGCCGGCGAACTGCGCGCCCTCGAGAATGGCCTCCGCGTCCATGATGCCGGGAAGCGCCTGCGCGCGGGCGCCGGCGGGGGCGACGCCGACCCAGTTGACCCCGGGGATACCCGTGGACGCAGCGGGCAGCTGGAGATAGGGCGTCAGGTCGCGCTTGAGCCCGCCGCGGGAGGTGTCGGTGTGCAGCCCGAGCGAATGGAACGTGAGGTCGTGGAACAGGACGCGGTAGTCGTAGCTGGGATTGGCGAGGGCCGACGAAAGGTCGCCGAAGCCGGTCGCCGAAGCCAGGGTGGCCGCAGAGGCGGTGTCCCAGCCGGAGAAGGGCGTGGCCGTGCCGCCAACCGGATCCCTGACCAGGGTGAAGTTGGCCCGCTGGGATGTCATCAGGCGGTAGTAGCCACCCTCCTCCGGATTGGTTGCGCTGGGCTGGAAGGCCGCGTGGGGATCCGGGAGGTTGACGCGCGCCTTGACCCCTTCGTCGCCCACCCACCAGGCGTAGCGTCCGGTCACGCCGAAGCCCTGGGATCCGGGGAAGGCGACGGTGGGAAGCTCGACGCGTCCGGTGGGCGCCGCCATGGTGCCCTCATCGCGGGCCGCCGCGCCGAGGGTTCCCGGCCCCACCAAGGGCACACGACCGGCGGGGGAAGGCACCGTCCACGCCGAGCGTGGGCCGAGATAGGCGGCATCGGAGACCGGGCGTCCCTCGTTTCCGCTCACGAGCCAGCCGAGCAGCCGGCTGTCGGGAGCCGTCCGCTCGCGGTCCCGCCTCCAGTCGTAGGCGGTGCCGTCGGCATGAACCCCGGCGGCGGGCAGGGCGGCGCCGTCCTCCGTGAAGCGCGTGTCGTAAAGGTAGCCGTTGGCCGAGCGCTGCACCGGGCCGAGGCGGCGCGCCTTGCTGTCGGCCTTGGGTCCGGCATGCCAGACGCCGGTGAACCGGGCGTAGTTGGGGTTGGTCGGCGCGGCGAGGCCGACGGCGGCCGGGTCGATCAGGTCAGCGGTGGCGGTGACACGCTGGTCGGGCCCGGCCAGCAACTGGAGCTGGGCCACGGCGAGGCGAAGGGACATCACCGCGGTGTGGCGCGCAAGCGCGTGGCGGAGCGACCGGACGGCGAGGCGCGACCCGCCTCCCTATCACCTGATCGCCGCTGCCACCCGGGGAATCCACGGGGTCAACTGGCTCGGCGACGCCCACCCCTGCCCCCGCGCGCAGGCGCCTCCCGGCATCATGGACGCGGAGGCCATTCTCGAGGGCGCGCAGTTCGCC
>JBKDBK010000112.1:0-4599 GCA_046315175.1 Opitutia bacterium
GCGGCAGTGCCCGCGCTGCGAGCGCGTATTGAGCGAGGCAGATTTTCGTTGCAGGTCTACAACCAAGCACCCGCAGTGGTGCGTGCGTTGCAGAACCCGCGTTGGACGCATTCTGCGAGCTAAGCTGCGAGCTAAGCGGACCGGGAAGCTGTCGGAGCGCAACGCCCGTCGCAAGCTTGCCAAGCGTCGGCAGACGCCGAAGTGGGCGAAGGCGAAGGATCTGCGGGCGATTTACGCCTACGCGCGGTTTCTGAGAAGCGTCGGCATCGACTGCGAGGTCGATCACATCGTCCCGCTTCGCGGCTCTGATGTCTGCGGCCTGCACGCGCCGGACAACCTTCGGGTGTGCTTGAAGCGCGACAACCGCTCGAAGTCGGCCGAGCTGATTCCAGGCGCTGCGTTCATCCCGTCTGAGTTCGAGAACCCGGTGTTTGTTTCGTGGGTGCGCCATGCAACCGCCTGACGAGGACATCGCCGCTGCCGGGCCTATCACGATCAACACCTACCGCCCGCGCGAGGTGTTTCTTGAGCTGCACAACCGCGCGACGCGCTGGGCGTGCGTGGTGGCGCACCGGCGTGCGGGCAAGACGGTGGCGATGTGTGCGGACCTGGTCATCAGCGCGCTCGAGTGTCCGCACCCGAAGCCGCAGGTGGCGTACCTGGCGCCGTTCCGCGAGCAGGCGAAGAAGGTCGCCTGGCAGTACTTGAAGGATCTGACGAAGCCGCTCTGGGCGAAGCCGCCGAACGAGAGCGAGCTCAAGATCACGATGCGCACGAGCCGGCCGGGCGACTACGCCACGATCTACTGCGGCGGCAGTGACAACCCCGACAGCTTGCGCGGCCTCTACCTCGACGCGGTGGTGATGGACGAGGTCGGGCAGATGCGCCCGAGCACCTGGTACTCGGTCGTGCGCCCGGCGCTCTCGGACCGGCAGGGCAGTGCCATCTGGGCGGGCACGCCTGCCGGCAAGAACTTCTTCTGGCAGCTGCGCGAAGAGGCGCGGCTGAACCCCGGCACGCACCTGCTGCTCGAGCTCCCGGCGAGCAAGACGGGCATCTTGCCGGAGAGCGAGCTTGCCGCGGCGCGCGCGCAGATGACCGAGGAGACCTTCGCGATCGAGTACGAGGTCAGCTTCGACGCCTCGGTGCCTGGCGCGTACTTCGCGAAGCAGCTGGGCGAGGCGTATGAGCAGAAGCGGGTGGGGGACTTCCCGATCGACCCTGCGTTCCCGGTGGACCTTGTGGCCGACCTCGGCTACACGGACTCCTGCTCGTGGTGGGGTTGGCAGACGGGGCCGGATGGGCACCGGGTGGTCGAGTTCTACGAGGCGGACGGTCAGGCCATCGGCCATTACATCGACTGGGTGAAGAGCCGGCCGTACAAGGTCGGCACGGTGTGGCTGCCGCACGATGCGCGGGCGAAGAGCCTGCAGACGGGCAAGTCCATCATCGAGCAGTTCCTGCACTCGGGCATCACGCCGCGGATCGTGCCCGAGCTCAGCCTGCAGGACGGCATCGAGGCTGCGCGCCTGACCATCCCGAAGTGCTACTTCGACGAGAAGGCGACCTATGCCGGCGTCGAGCACCTGCGGGCGTACATGCGCGAGTGGGACGAGCGGACGCAGACTTTCCGCAACCGCCCGAAGCACGACCAGCACAGCCACGCCTCGGACGCTTTTCGGTACCTCGCGCTTGCCGCGAGACCCGTTTCTGGTAATTTGTCAAGTGGTGGTGCTAAAATCGCACCGCGTAGTGGTCAGCACTACGGGTTCACGTTGGATGACATCTGGGACTGCAGGCCGCGCCACAGCGGACGGGTGGGTTGATGGAAAGCTCCGAGCGCATCGAGACCTCCAAGGACTTCGCCGACACGCCGGGCGGCATGGCGCGGCGTTGGAGCACTGAGATCGAGGCGGCGGTCAAGGAGCTGACCAAGTTCCACGAGGACGGCGACAAGATCGTCGAGCGGTACCTCGACAAGCGCGACGACTGGGGGCGCGAAGAGTCGCGCGTGAACCTGTTCTGGTCCACGGTGAAGGTTCTGCTCTCGATGCTCTACGCCCGGCCGCCGAAGGCTTCGGTGTCGCGCGCGTTCCAGGACTCGGACGACGACCAGGCGCGCGTGGCGGGGCAGATCCTGCAGCGCCTGCTGAACAAGTCCTTCGACGACAACATCTCGGCGTGGGACGCCGCGGTGCGGCAGGGCATCGAGGACTGGCTGGTGGTCGGCGCGGGTCAGGTGTGGCTGCGCTACGAGGTCGAGACCGCGCTCGAGGAGGTCCCGGCGCAGTTCGACCCGCTGACGGGCGTCGAGATCGCCCCGGCGCAGACGGTCGAGCGCATCGTGGACGAGGACGCGCCCTGCGACTACGTCTTCTGGAAGGATTTCCTCTACTCCCCCGCGCGCACATGGGGCGAGGTTCGCTGGGTGGCGCGGCGCGTGTACATGACGCGCGAGCAGCTCGAGGCGCGCTTCGGCCCCGAGATCGCCAAGGTCGTGCCGATGGTGCGCCGGCAGTCGAAGCAGGGCGAGCCGCAGGTCAAGAACGACCCGTGGGCGCGTGCCGAGGTCTTCGAGATCTGGTGCAAGGAGAACCGCAAGGTCTACTGGTTCGCCAAGGGGATGGACACCATCCTCGACTACAAGGACGACCCGCTCGGGCTCGAGAACTTCTTCCCCTGCCCGAAGCCCTTGGCGGCGAACGTCACCTCGAGCAACTTCATCCCGCGCGCGGACTACATCTTCGCGCAGGACCAGTTCAAGGAACTCGACGAGATCAACACGCGCATCACCTGGCTCACGCGCGCGGCGAAGGTGGTCGGCGTCTACGACAAGAGCGCGGGCGATTCGGTCGGCCGCGTGCTCCTGCAGGCGGGCGAAAACCAGCTCATCCCGGTGGACAACTGGGCGATGTTCTCCGAGAGCGGCGGCATCAAGGGCAAGATGGAGTTCGTGCCGATCGAGGCGGTGGTCAACTGCATCGACCGGCTGCGGCAGTACCGCGCGGACAAGACGCAGCAGATCTACGAGGTGCTCGGCATCTCGGACATCATGCGCGGCGCATCGCGCGCCTCGGAGACCGCGGCTGCGCAGCAGATCAAGGCGCAGTTCGGCTCGACGCGCATGCAGCTCTCGCAGTTCTACATCGCCGAGTGGATCACGCACGCGCTGCGCATCAAGGCGGAGATCATCGCCAAGCACTGGCAGCCCGAGACCATCATGCGCGCCTCGAACATCGAGCGCACGCCGGATGCGGCGGTGGCGATGGCGGCGATCGACCTCATCAAGAACACAGAGTTGGCCGAGTATCGCATCAGCGTCGAGGCCGACAGCATGGCGGCGATGGACTGGGCCGCCGAGCGAGACGCAGCAGTCCAGTTCATGCAGGGCTTGGGCGCGTTCATCTCACAGGTCGCGCCGGTGGCGCAATCGACGCCCGGCGCAGGCCCCTTCCTGCTGCGTCTCATGCAATGGGCGGTCGCGAAGTTCCGCGTCTCGAGCGAGATCGAGGGCGTTCTCGATCAGGCGGTCGCGGCGATGCAGCAGCAGCTGCTGAACCCGCCGCCTCCGCCGCCGAACCCCGAGCTCGAGAAGCTCAAGCTCGAGGCCGAGAAGATCAAGTCGAACGAGCGCATCGCGGCATTCGAGGCGGCTTCGGACGAGAAGGTGGCCGCGCTCAAGGCGACGGTCGAGCTGCAGAAGGTCGAGATGCAGGCCAAGTTCGACCAGGTCGCGGCGCAGTACCAGCAGGTCGCCGACATGATGGCGGTCGTGCAGAAGGTGAACCCTGTGATGCAGCTCGACGGCCTTTCGGCCTCCATCGGGCAGATGTCGCAGAGCAACGCCGCGCAGATGGAGCAGCTCCTGCGCGCGGTCACGCAGAAGCGGCGCCGCGTGCCGATCCGCGACCAGATGGGCGAGATCGTCGAGGTGCGCGAAGTGGACGAGCCGGAGAGTCCGGCCGGCCTGCCGCCTGGCTCGATGCAGGTGAACTGATGCTGCGCCAGCCTGCAATGGAGTGGCGACCGGCGATGGGTTCGTGGCTGCTTCGTGTGGAGTCGCCGGTGCCCGAGTGGGTGGTCAAGAGGTGCGTGGATTTCATGCTCAAGATACAGGCGGCGCGGCGGACAGGGCTCACCCCTGGCGACACACGCGACGATCTGGACGCAAGCGTGAAAGCCCTCCACGAGGGCAAGGTGAAGCAGTGGGCCGCCGGGCCGCAGATGGACGGCAGCGGTGAAATCGAAATATTCCGGGCCACCAAAGGCTCCGGCAAGATCATCACAGGAGTCTGACAATGGCTGCGACTTGGAGAGCAACTGGCGGCGCTATCGCCTACGCATCGTCGAAGGACATGCTGAACGTGTTCAACGGCACCAGCTCGGCGCGCATCATCCGCGTGTATCGGTGCTACTGGTTCAACACCGGCACCACGGCGGTGACCGGTGTGCTGACGACCGCGCAGGTGCGTCGCATCACCGCAGCCTCTGCGGGCACAGCGGTGACGCCGGTCAGGAACGACACCAGCTCGTCGGCGCTCGATGCGAACACTACCTGCGGCACCAACCAGTGCACCACCGGATCGGTCATCTGCCGCC
>JBKDBK010000113.1:0-19410 GCA_046315175.1 Opitutia bacterium
GCCGCCGGCCGGGTGGGCAAGGCCTGGCTCGGGTTCGTCCGCGAGTCCAAGCGGGGGTTGGCCTGAGAAGAATTCAGAGGAAAGAATTCAAAGTAAAGGAAGGCGGAGGAGGCATAGCCTTGTTCCTGCTCGCAGATGCGACCTTTACTTTGATTTCTTTACTTTGATTTCTCACCCAGAGGCAGCAGGTCGAGGTCGAGCCGGGCGGGCACGCCGGAGATGCGGGCGAGCATGGCGCACTCATCGGGCGAGAGGCCGATACTCGCGTCGATGTCGCGCTTGGGGACGAACCACGTGCCGTCACGCAGGAGGATGGCGGCGTCGCCGATGAGCGCCGCGCGTCCATCCGGCTTCTCGCGGCGACGGTAAAAGCGGACCTCGGCGATGTCCGCGAGCGGCATGAGCCGCTCCGGACCGCGGGCGTCGCGCCAACGCAGCGCCTGGTCGTCGAAGGCGAGATAGGCCCCGCACAGGTGAAGGACATAGGCACCCAGGGCGGCCAGCGGCAGTCCGCAGATCAGCAGCAGGCGGCGCAGGTTCACGCCATGGCGCGCCTCGAAGGCCAGGCGGTAGGCGCGGTCGGCCTCGGCGCCGCCGACCAAGCGGGACAGGGGCGTGGCCCCGAGGACCGCGCAAAGCCCCCACGCGAGGACGAAGGCCGCCAGCCAAGGGTTGTCCGAACGCATCACGAGGTCGTCGGGCGCCGCTCGGGCACCAGGCCCGAGACCTGCCAAAGCCCGCCGATCGCCAAGGTCGCCGGGGCCAGCGCGAAGTAGCTGAGCAGGGTCTGGCGGCGCTCGTGGACCTTGCCGAGCCGGATGAGCTCCTCGTCGGTCACGCCCTCGGGCACCTCGTCGCGTCGCCGACGCGCGAAGGGCCGGACGAACCATATGAACAGCTTCTCCTTGAGCCCGGGTGCCTCGATCATGGCAAGGTCAGCGCTCCAACGGGAGCACGTCGAGGTCCAGCCTCGCGGGGACGCCGGCGGCCTCGGCCAGGCGAGCGCAGGCCTCCGGCGTCATGCCGAGGCTCATGAACCCGTCGGTGGACAGCAACCGGGTGCCGTCCTTGAAGATCACGCAGGCGGCGTTCCACCTGCGCGGGCCGCCGCGGGGCGTCTCCTTGCGAAGGTACCAGCGCACCTCCGCGATGTCGGCGATTGGCCGGCTATGCTCGGTGTAAAGGTGCCGCCAGCGTAGGGCGGTCCGGTCGAATGCGACAAAGTCATCGGCCGCCACGAGGAAGAGCGTCCCCATCGCAAGAACGATCACACCGAGCAAGGCGAGGGCATGGCGAACGTTGACCTTGTGCCTCGCCTCGAATGCCAGGCGTCTGACGCGATCGCCTTCGGCATCATGCCCGAAGACGAATCGCAGCGGGGTGATGAGGAGGATGAGCATGAGCCCCATCGCCATGAAGACGGCCCCCACCCAGGGTGTGGAGGTCGAGAAATGGATGTCATCGGGCCGCCGGACAGCCGCGAGGCTGGTCAACGCGTGCAACTCGACCAAACCCCACGCCAGCAGGGCCCAGAGCAGGCAGCTGATGAGAAGGTTCCAAGGGCGTCCGGCGGCCTCGTCTCCCTTGCGGATCAGCTCCTCATCCGAGACGCCCTCGGGCACCGGCTCGGCCCGCTTGCCGAGGAACGGACGGAAGAACCACCAGAAGAGTCGCTCCTTGGGGTCGTCCGCCATGGAAACGGAAGGGGCGCCGTCGCCGGCGCCCCGTCTCGTTCAGGCGACGCGCTCGACGAGGAGCGGCGGGACGTTGGGCCGCTTCGGCGCGAGGCGGTAGGCGTCGCGCAGGTAGGGAAGCGCGGCCTCGACCTTGGACTCGTCGTTATAGTGGATCATGACGAGGGGCTCGCCCTGCTTGACCTGCGTGCCAACCTTGCGGATCTCGGTCACGCCGACGGACGGGTCGAGCGAGCCGTCCTTGAGGGTGGCGAGGAGGCGGACGCCCTGGGCGACCTTGCCGGCGTCGATGGTGTGGACGTAGCCGCGCTTGGGCGCGGGCAGCTTGCGGATGAACTTGGCCTTGGGGAACTTGGCGGGATCGTCGATCCAGTCGGTCTTGCCGCCCTGGGCGCGAACCATGGCCTTGAACTTCTCGAGGGCGGATCCGTCCTTGAGGTGACGCTCGACGGCCTGCTTGGCCGAGAGGGTGGAGCCGGCGACGCCGGCGAGGCGGACGACCTCCATGCCGAGCTTCATGACGAGGTCCTGCAGGTCCTCGGGGCCCTCGCCCTTGAGGAGCTTGACCGCCTCGAGGATCTCGAGGCCGGTGCCCACGGCGTCGCCGAGGGGCTGGTTCATGTCGGTCACGAGGGCGACGCACTTGCGGTTGAGGCTGCGGGCGACGCGGGTGATGATGCGCGCGAGCTGCTTGGCCTGCTCGATGTCGCGGATGAAGGAGCCGTTGCCCCACTTGACGTCGACCACGAGGCCCTCGCAGCCCTCGGCGAGCTTGCGCGAGAGGATGCTGCCCGTGATGAGGGGGAGCGAGGGGATGGTCCCGGTGCGCTGGCGGAGGACGTAGAGCAGCTCGTCGGCGGGGGCGATTTCGGCGGACTGCTCGGTGAGGGCGCAGCCCACGCGCTCGAGCTGCGAGCGGAAGGCGTCGAGCGAGAGCTTCGTCTTGAAGCCGGGGATGGAGGCGAGCTTGTCGGCGGTCGAGATGACGTAGGCCTCGTCCTTGCCGCTCATGCCCGGCATGATGACGCCGGCGGCGGCGCCGAGCGCGGCGAGGACGATGGAGGTCTTGTCGCCCACGCCGCCGGTCGAGACCTTCGAGATCTTGGGCTGGGTGAGCCGGTCGAGGTCGATGTACTCGCCGGAGAGGCGAAGCTCCTCGGCGAAGGAGGCGGTCTCCTGGGCCGACATCTGCCGGAAGTAGATGGCCATGGCGAGGGCGGCCTGCTGGGCCTCCGGCATCTGGCTGTCCATGATGGAGTCGACGATGTAGCGGATCTCGTCGGCGGTGAACTCCTGCCCGTCGCGCTTCTTCTCGATGAGCGAGGTGTAGGAGGGCTTTTCCTTCTTCTTCAGATCGAGCAGTTTTTCGGCCATAAGTGCTTGGAGATTCGTGGGATTGGGAAGAGGCCGACCCCTCGGGGCGGTCAACGCATCAAGCGAAGGCAACCCCAAAAGTCGAGACTATAGTGAGACACCCCGGAGAGCGCACGGGGGTCGGTGTTGCACAAAGCAATGAATTTAAGCGATTTGTGAAACTAACATCTCCACTCGCCACTGAGGAGGGTGTCCTCTGCGTCGAGGGAGACCGGCTGCGGAGGCAGGGGAACGGGATCGGCTAGCCAAGGGAGGCTTGCGGGATCGGCCTTTCCTGCCGGGGCGGTGTAGATCCAGGCGCGACCAAGGAGTCCGGAGCGAAGGACGGCCTGCCCGAGGGAAGGCCCGGGCTCGAGGAGGATGCCGACAATCCCCTCCCGGCCGGCCCGGGCGAGGACACCCTCGAGGAAGTCGCCGGCGGGAATTTCCCAGGGGGCGGAGCCGGTTGAGCGAACCCAATCGGCGTAGCTCGTGGGAGCGCGCGCGGGGTCGAGGGCGACGACGGTGCGCGCGCGGTGGGCGTCGGAGAACAGGGTGAGGTCGCCCCTGCCCTGCAGTCGCCCGGATCGGTCGAGGACGAGTCGGAGGGGGCAGGTGGCGCCCTCGGGGAGGCGGGCGGTGAGCGCGGGGTTGTCGGCCAGGACGGTGCCGGCGCCGACCGCGACGCAGGGGAAGAGGCGGCGCCAGCGCATGACGTCGGCGCGGGCGGCCTCGCCCGTGATCCAGCGCCGGCCGGGAAGCGGCACGGTGCGGCCGGTGGCGTCGCGCGCGACCTTCATCGCGAGGAGGGTCCGGCGGCGGGAGATCCAGTGGTTGAAGAGGAAGTTGAGCTCGCGGCAGGCGAGCTCGAGGGGGCCGTCGGCGAGCGCGACCTCGACGCCGGCGTCGCGCAGCAGCCGGATGCCCCGGCCGGCGTGGAGGGGATTGGGGTCGAGGGTGCCGATGACGACGCGGCGGATGCCGGCGGCGAGGAGGGCGTCGACGCACGGCGGCGTGCGGCCGTGGGTGCTGCAGGGCTCGAGGGTGACGTGCAGGGTGGCGCCGGGAAGGGGGCGGCGGCCGAGCGCCCGGAGCGCGGCGACCTCGGCGTGGGGCTCGCCGGCGCGGGCATGCCAGCCCTCGGCCACGACGGCGTCGGCCTCGGTGAGGACGGCGCCGACCATGGGGTTGGGATGGGTGTCGCCCCAGGCGCGGCGGGCGAGCTCGAGCGCGCGGGCGAGAGGACGGTCGGCGGGGCCGCCCGCCATGGGTCAGCGGTTGCGCTTGCGCGCCACCGGGGCCGCCTTGCCGGTGGTGCTGAGGATGGGCTCCGAGTAGTAGCGGAAGCCCTCGAGCTTGCGGCGGGGGATGGGCTTGCCGAGGAGCAGCTCGATCTGCTGGAGGTGGTGGAGCTCGTCGGGCGAGAAGAGGGTGAAGGCCTCGCCCTCGGCGGAGGCGCGGCCGGTGCGGCCGATGCGGTGGACGTAGTCCTCGGGGTGCTCGGGGACGTTGTAGTTGATGACGTGGGTGACGCCGGTGATGTCGAGGCCGCGGCTGGCGATGTCGGTCGCGACGAGGATGGACAGCTTGCCGCCCTTGAAGTCCTTCAGCGCCTGGAGGCGCTCGGACTGGGAGCGGTCGGCGTGCATGGTGGCGACGGGGGTGCCGTGGCCCTCGATCCACTCGGCGATGCGGTCGGCGTCGCGCTTGGTGCGGGTGAAGACGATGACGGACCTGAAGTTGGAGGACTTGAGAAGCTGGAGGAGGAGGTCGTACTTCTGGAAGACGTCGACCGGGTAGAGGGCGTGGTCGACGGTCTCGGCGGCGGTCTGGCCGGTGCGGACGTCGACCGTCACGGGCTCGCGGAGGGCCCAGTTGGCGATCTTGCCAACGCGCTCGTCGGCCGTGGCGGAGAAGAGGAGGGTCTGGCGGTCCTTCGGGCAGAGGCGGATGATGCGGGAGACGTCCTCGATGAAGCCCATGTCGAGCATGCGGTCGACCTCGTCGAGGATGAGGACCTGGACGGAGTCGAGGCGGAGGATCTTCTGCTCCTGGAGGTCGAGCAGGCGGCCCGGGGTGGCGATGACGACGTCGACCCCCGCCTTGAGGGCCTCGACCTGGGCGCCGTAGCCCACGCCGCCGTAGAGGAGGGCGGTGCGGGTGCCGAGGTGCTTGCCGTACTTGCGGAAGTTCTCATCCACCTGCACGGCCAGCTCGCGGGTGGGCACGAGGACGAGGCAGCGGGGCGCGCCGCCGGCGGCGCCGAGGCGCGAGAGGGTGGGCAGGGCGAAGGCGGCCGTCTTGCCGGTGCCGGTCTGGGCGGCGCCGATGAGGTCGCGGCCGGAGAGCACGACGGGGATGGCCTGGGCCTGGATGGGCGTGGGGTTGACGTAGCCGCAGTCGGCGAGGGCGCGTTGCACGGGCTCGGACAGGCCCAGTTCGGAGAAGGTCGACATCAGATGAATGCCCCAAGGGAAGCCCCGCGGGGGCGGAAAGGGAAGGCTAAACGCCCGCAAAGGCGTTGACACTCCCCCGCCCTTCCCCTCCATTCCAACCTCCCAGGACGGTGGCTGTAGCTCAGTTGGTTAGAGCACTGGATTGTGATTCCGGGGGTCGCGGGTTCAAGTCCCGTCAGCCACCCCATCCTGGCGTCAGTGCGCCCCCTTCGATCGGAAATACCCGTCGATGGCGGCCTCGATGGCCCGGGTGAGCGCCTCGTGCTTGGCGCCGACCTCGGCGTCGAGCGCCTCGTCGCCGACCTGGGCGCCCTTGCGGAAGAGGCGGCCGCCCGTGAAGAGCTTCTGGGCGTACCAGGTCTGGCAGGAATAGCGGTAGCGGTAGCCGGCGGGGTAGGCCTCGATCTCGATGGAGAAGCTGTCGGCGGGATACCTGCCGCCGTCGAAGGTCCGGAGCTTGCCGCGGACAAACTCCTGGGCCTCGGCCGAGGTGCACTTGATGGTGCTGTCCATGATGCGTCCGGCGCCCTGGCCGTTGAAGCCGTTGTTGAAGTTGAACCTCATCCCGAAGAAGACGCCGGCGCGCACGCCGTTGAAGGCGGTGCCGGGCATGCCGGCGTAGAGGATGCCGAGCGTCACCAAGGGGATGACGACGAGCAGCAGGGCGCGGGCGGCGGGGTTGGGCTTCTGGTTGTCGATGCGGACGGCCATGGGAAGGGAATGGCCGAGGGCGCGCCCGGGGGCAACCCCCAAGAGGTCGGCGAGGGTGGGAGAATCGGCGCGGCGCCGGCCGGGGGAGCCGGCGGCGAGCCCGGAAAAGAAAGCGGCGCCCCGGGTGGGGCGCCGCGCGCGGGAGACTCAGGCCGGGCTCAGAACCCGCCCTCGTGGCCGTGATCGTGGCCGCCGGCCGCGGGCTTCTTGTCCTCGGGCAGGTCGGTGATCAGGCACTCGGTGGTGAGCAGGAGCGACGCCACGGAGGCGGCGTTCTGGACGGCGGTGCGGGTGACCTTGGTGGGGTCGACCACGCCGGCGGCGACGAGGTCCTCGTACTCGCCGGTGGAGACGTTGTAGCCGTTGTTGCCCTTGGCCTTCAGGACCTCCTGGACGATGAGCGAGCCCTCGGTGCCGGCGTTGGCGCAGAGGGTGCGGAGGGGCTCCTCGATCGCCTTGCGGACGATCTGGGCGCCGACCTTCTCGTCGCCCTCGAGCTTGCCGATGACGGCGTCGATGGCCTTGGTGGTGCGCAGCAGGGCCACGCCGCCGCCGGGGACGATGCCTTCCTCGACCGCCGCGCGGGTGGCGTGGAGGGCGTCGTCGACGCGGTCCTTCTTCTCCTTGAGCTCGGCCTCGGAGGCCGCGCCGACGTGGATGACGGCGACGCCGCCGGCCAGCTTGGCGAGGCGCTCCTGGAGCTTCTCGCGGTCGTAGTCGGAGGTGGTCTCGTCGATCTGGCGGCGGATGAGCTTCACGCGGCCCTGGATGTCGGCCGACTTGCCCGCGCCCTGGATGATGGTGGTGTTCTCCTTGTCGACCTGGATGCGCTTGGCGCGGCCGAGGTCGGCCACCTTTACGGACTCGAGCTTGATGCCGAGGTCCTCGGTGACGAACTTGCCGCCGGTGAGGACGGCGATGTCCTCCATCATGGCCTTGCGGCGGTCACCGAAGCCGGGGGCCTTGACCGCGCAGACGTTGAGGGTGCCGCGCAGCTTGTTGACCACGAGGGTGGCGAGGGCCTCGCCCTCGATCTCCTCGGCGATGATGAGGAGGGGCTTGCTCGTCTTGGCCACTTCCTGGAGGACGGGCAGGAGGTCCTTCATCGCGGACACCTTCTTCTCGTAGAGGAGGATGTAAGCGTCGTCGAGGGTGGTCTCGAGCGTCTCGGCGTTGGTGGCGAAGTAGGGCGAGAGGTAGCCCTTGTCGAACTGCATGCCCTCGACGACGTCGAGGGTGGTCTCGACGGTCTTGGCCTCCTCGACGGTGATGGTGCCGTCCTTGCCGACCTTGTCCATCGCGTCGGCGATGATGTCGCCGATGGAGGCGTCCCAGTTGGCGGAGACGGTCGCGACCTGCTTGATCTCCTCGCGGGTCTTGATCTTCTTCGAGATGTTGGCGAGCTCGGCGATGATGGCGTCGGCGGCCTTGTCGATCCCGCGCTTGACGAAGATCGGGTTGGAGCCGGCGGCGACGGACTTCAGGCCCTCCTTGTAGATGGCCTCGGCCAGGACGGTGGCGGTGGTGGTGCCGTCACCCGCCTTGTCGGCGGTCTTCGAGGCGACCTCGCGCACCATCTGGGCGCCCATGTTCTCGAACGGGTCGTCGAGCTCGATCTCCTTGGCGACGGTGACGCCGTCCTTGGTGACCTTGGGGGCGCCGAATTTCTTGTCGATCATCACGTTGCGGCCCTTGGGACCGAGCGTGACCTTGACGGCCTTGGCGAGGGTGGAGACGCCGGCGAGCACCTTGCGGCGCGCGACCTCGTCGAACAGGATCTGCTTCTTGGACATGTGGGTGTTGGGTTAAGGGTGGGAGGGACGGGGTTCAGCCGACGACGGCGAGGATCTCCTCCTCGCGGAGCAGGATGAAGGTGTCGTCGCCGAGCTTGACCTCGGTGCCGGCGTACTTGCCGATGAGGACCTTGTCGCCGACCCGGACGTCCCAGGCGACGGACTTGCCGTCGGCGTCCTTCTTGCCGGTGCCGAGGGCGATGACGGTCGCCTCCTGGGGCTTCTCCTTGGCGGAGTCGGGGATGATGATGCCACCCTTGACCTCCTCGGCCTCCTCCAGTCGCTGGAGAAGGACGCGGTCACCGAGCGGCTTGACGTTGGGTTTGGTTTGCTTGGCCATGTTGTGGGTTGTGGGTTGGATTAGGGGGGGGGACCCGGTGGGGTCGTCCTCGGAGATGCAGGAGGAATGCCAAAAGGGCATTTCCCCCCATTAGGCAAACGCCAATGCGTGAAATCGGGGTTTGCAGGCGCGACGGGCGGAGTCGCCGCGCCTGCGCTCCCTGGGCTGCGGGACAGGCTGTCCCAGGCCTGTCACACCCCGCCCTTGCCTTTGCGGGCAGGGGCTCCACTGTCCGCCTTTCCATGGATGCCCGCTACGCCCGACTGGCCGAGGTCCTGACCGGCTTCTCCACCCGCCTGAGGAAGGGGGAACATGTCCTGATCGACGCCCACGACACCCCGGAGGCCTTCGTCGTGGCCCTCATCCGGGCCGCCCGCGAGCGCGGCGCCATTCCCCATGTGCAGCAGAGCCGGGCCAGGGTCTCGCGCGAGCTGGCGCTTGGGGCGGACAAGGCCGGGCTGACGGTCCAGAGGGGAGTGGAGCTCATCCGCATGCGGAAGATGCAGGCCTACATCGCGGTCCGCGGCTCGGACAACATCTTCGAGTCGGGCGACGTGCCCACGGACAAGGCGCGGCTCATCTCGCAGATGCTCCGCCCCGTCATCGACCATCGCGTGAACAAGACGAAGTGGGTCGTCCTGCGCTGGCCGACCGCCGCGATGGCCCAGCAGGCGAAGATGAGCACCGAGGCCTTCGAGGACTTCTACTTCAGGGTCTGCACCCAGGACTACGCCCGCATGGTGCCCGGCATGGCCGCGCTGAAGGAGCGCATGGAGCGCGCCGACCAGGTCCATATCACCGGGCCCGGCACCGACCTCCGGTTCTCCGTCAAGGGCATCGCGGCCATCCCCTGCGGCGGCGAGTTCAACATCCCCGACGGCGAGGTCTTCACCGCGCCCGTCAAGGACAGCGTGGAGGGCGTCATCCAGTACAACTGCCCCACCATCTACCAGGGCGTCTCCTTCGACAACATCCGGCTGGTGTTCCGCAAGGGCCGCATCGTCGAGGCGACGGCCAACAACACCGAGCGCCTCAACCGCATCCTCGACACCGACGCCGGGGCGCGGTTCATCGGCGAGTTCGCCATCGGCTTCAACCCCCACATCCTGAGCCCGATGCAGGACATCCTCTTCGACGAGAAGATCGCGGGCTCCTTCCACTTCACGCCCGGCAAGTGCTACGAGATGACCGACAACGGCAACACCTCCTCGGTCCACTGGGACATGGTGTGCATCCAGCGGCCGGAATTCGGCGGCGGGGAAATCCGCTTCGACGGCGAGCTGATCCGCAAGGACGGCCTGTTCGTGCCCAAGGCGCTCCGCAAGCTCAACCCCGACCCTCTCCTCGGGAAGTCGCGCTGACATGGCCAAGCCGAAGAAGGTGAAGTCCGCCCAGGGCAAGCTTCGCGGAAGCAAGGCCGCCAAGGCCAAGCACTCCAACGCGAAGGCCGCCCAGGCCAAGCTCTCCGGCGCGAAGGCCGCCAAGGCCAAGCCTGTCGAGCACGCCTCACCGGCTCGCAAGACGAGCCCGGGGCAGGTTCGCCGCCGCAAGTCGGCGCCCAAGGCAAGCGAGGCCAAGCCCAAGCCAGCCGCGCCCGTCGCGCTCGGCGAGGTGCACGCGCTCCGCGTGGACGCCGAGGGTCCGGGTGGCCGCCTTGACAAGGTGGCCTCGGGCCTGATCACGGGTGTCAGCCGCTCGCGCGTGCAGAGGGCGGTCGACCTCGGCCTGGTGCGCGTCAACGGCGAGGTCGCCAACCGGCGGACGGTCGTCGCCCCCGGCGACGCCATCGAGGTCACCCTGCCCGCCCCCGACGCCCCCTCGGTCGAGGCGCGCAAGGTCCCGCTGAGGGTGCTCTACGAGGACGCCCACCTCGTGGTGGTCGACAAGCCCGCCGGGCTGATCACGCATCCGGTGACCGGCGCGGACGAGACCTCGGTCGTGCACGCCCTGCTTCACCACACCAAGGGGCGCCTCGCCCCCGCGGGCGGCACCATCCGGCCGGGCATCGTGCACCGACTCGACCGCGAGACCTCGGGCGCGATGGTGGTCGCGAAGACCGACGCCGCCTTCCACAGCCTGATCGCCCAGTTCGCCGGCCGCGAGCCGGAGAAGGAGTACCTGGCGCTGGTCGACAAGTGCCCGCGCCTCCTTTCGGGAACGCTCTCGGCCTCCATCGACCGTCACCGCACCGTCCGCGTGCGCATGGCGGTGCGGGACGACGGCCGCGAGGCGGTCACGGACTGGGTGGTGGAGTCGCGCTTCGGCCCCCAGGCCGCGCTCATCCGCGCCCTGCCCCGGACGGGCCGCACCCACCAGATCCGCGTCCACCTGGCCCACCTCGGCCACCCCATCCTGGGCGACCGGACCTACGGCAAGTTCGACCAGCCGGCCTTCGCGGGCTGGCCGATGCCGCGCGTGATGCTGCACGCCCACCGCCTGCGCCTGACCCACCCGGCGACGGGCAAGCCGATGACATTCGAGGCTCCGGTTCCGGCGGACTTCCGGAACCTCGAGGCCTGGCTGACCAAGGCTTACGGCCGGCGGGACTTCGCGGCGCAGGCCTGAGCGCTCACTTCACCGTCACGCGCAGCGTGGCGGTCTCGGCCGGGGCTTTATCCTTCTCCCAGGGCCGGGCGTAGGCGAGCACGAGCTGGCCTTCGCCGGCCTTGCGGGCCTCGAAGGTCAAGAGGAAGCGTCCGCCAACGCCGACGCGACGCTCATCCGAGGGATCCTGCACATACGCGGGCTCGCCGATGAGGACGAGGCAGTCGGGGACCGAGGTGGCGGACCAGGAAAAGCCGGTTGAGCGGTTTCCCTTGGCCTCCACCACGAGCTTCTGCCCGAGGGAAAGCGCGATGGGGGCGCCGTGGGGAAGGACGACCCTGACGGTGTCGGGAGCCTGGGCGGCGAGGGGGGCGGCGGCCAGGGCGAGGAGGGCGAGGAGGCGGGTCATGGGGAAAGCGGTGCCAAAGGAGGAGGTCCGGGGCCTAAAGTCTGCCGCTGTGCCCGTGGGGACGCAAGTTCGCTGCTTCGTCGGGCTCGACATGGACGAGGACGGAAAGCACCTCGGGATGGGTGGCGAGGATGTCGGCCTTGACTCTCCCGGCGAGGGCGTGGCCTTCCCGAACCGAGCAGGCGGGGTCGACCTGAAGGTGGAAATCGACCTCAAAGCGGTCGCCGAGCCGGCGGGCCCGGAAGGCGTGGAAGCCGCGGACGCCCGGCACGGCCAGGATGTGCTCGGAGAGGTCGCGCAGGACCGTCTCGGCGGGAGCGGTGTCGAGAAGGTCGACGACCGCCCCGCGGAAGAGGCGGACACCCTCGGCGCCCAGCCAGCCGGCCATGACCAGGCCGACCACCTGGTCGAGGGCCGCGAGCGAGGGGTTGATCTGGGCGGAGACCACGGCGACAAGCGCCATGAGCGAGGCGATGGCGTCGGCCCGGTGGTCGGCGGCGTTGGCAAGGAGGAGCCGCGAGTTGAGTCGGAGGGCCTGGCGTCGGGCGAAGCGGTAAAAGGCCTCCTTGAGGACCAAGGCGACGCCCGCGACCCAGGCGGCGGCGATGCCCGGGACGGTCTCGGCCCGGCCCAGGGCAAGGTTGGAGACGGAATGCCAGGCGAGGCCGACGCAGAAGGCGAGGACGAGGGCGGAGATGAGGAGGGTGGCGAGGGTGTTGAATCGGTGGTGACCGTAGGGATGGTCGTCATCCTTGGGCAGGTCGGCGAACCTGAGCCCGAGGAGGGCGGCGATGTCCGAGACGAGGTCGACCAGCGAGTGGACGCCGTCGGCGACCAGCGCGGCGGAGCCGGCGGCGAAGCCCGTGATGAACTTGGCGAAGCCAAGGACGATGTTGACGGCCAGGCTGAGCCAGGTCGTCCGCAACGCCTCGGCCTGGGCGGAGCTCACCGGAGCGACTCCCTGCGAATGCGCTCCGCCTCGGCCTGCCAGTCGATGGCCCGCGGCGCCGCGCGGCTGGCCGCGCCCGAGCGGGCAAGCTCATCGAGATGGTCGAGCAGGGCGAAGGTCGCGTTGCCCTTGGCCTTGGAGAGGTCGGCCGAGACGAGGAGCACGCCCGGACGGGTGGCATCCTCCCTGACCTCCAGGGGAAAGGCGAGGCCCTTGCCAAGGGCGGCTCGGCCCGGGCCTCCAGGGGCGAGCTCGACCTCGCCGCGGTCGGCGAAGGCGAAGGCGAAGGCGGACACGGGGGATTCCTCGGTCGGCTGGGTGCCGGGGGCGTAGCGCTCGGTGACGAGGAGCAGGTCGTTGGGCAAGGGGCGACCCTCCCGGTCGAAGCGGTTGCGGCCCCCGGTGGTGATCTGGCGGGTCACCACGCCGGTCGGCAGCTGGAAGACGCGCTCCGAGAGCACAAAGTGCCCGTGGAGGGGCTTACCCTGCACGGCATGGTCGTAGTACATCCCGGGCAGGCTGAGGGAGACCATCACCTCTCGGCGGGCCTCGCGGGCGGGGTCGGCTTGGCGGTTGAATCCCCAGAGGAGGAGGACGCCGACCAGGGCGCCGACGCCGAAGGTGAGGAAACGCTGCTTGGGTTCCATGGGCGAGGCAGGGACATTGACATTGGAAAAGCCCGGGCGGGGGGCAAGGATGGAGCCATGGCTTCCGCCACCGTCGAGACCCGCGTCCGTTTCTCCGAGACCGACGCCATGGGCGTCACCCACCACGCCAATTACCTGTCCTGGTTCGAGATGGCGCGCGTCCAGCTCCTAGACCAGCTGGGGTGCCCCTACCGGGAGCTGGAGGAGGCGGGCTTCCTCCTGCCCGTGCTCGCCGCCGGGCTCGAGTACCTCCGCCCGACCCGCTTCGACGACCGGGTGTCGGTGACGGTTCGCCTCGAGCTGCCGGCGAAGGCCCGCCTCCGCCTGACCTACGAGGTGGGCGTGGGTGGCGAGGTCCTGGCCCGGGGCTTCACCGAGCACGCCTTCGTCAACCGCGCGTTCAAGCCCGTGCGCCCGCCGGAGGCCTTCACGGCGGCCCTTGCCCGCCACGGACACGGCAAATGAGCCTGCGCGTCGAATCCGTCTGTCTCGGCCCCTTCGAGACCAACGCCTACCTCCTGACGGCGGAGGGCTCGTCCGAGTGCGCCCTGGTCGACGCGCCGAAGGGCGCCGCCGGCGAGCTGCTCGACGAGATCCGGAGCCGCGGCCTGCGCCTCGCCCAGCTCCTGCTCACCCACGGCCACTGGGACCACATGTGCGACGCCGCGGCGATCAAGGAGGCGACGGGCTGCCAGGTGCTGGCCCACCGCGACGACCAGCTGATGGTCGAGGAGATCGAGCGGGTTCGCCCGCGCTACCAGGCGATGATCCCCTGGCTGGGCGACGCCGATTTCCGCGGCTGCAAGGTCGACCGCTGGCTGGCCGACGGCGACACGGTCGAGGTGATGGGACGCCGGTTCGAGGCGCGCCACGTGCCCGGCCATTGTCCGGGCAGCCTCCTTTTCCACTCGCCCGAGGACAAGCTGGCCCTCGTCGGCGACGCCATTTTCCGGGGCTCGGTCGGGCGCACCGACCTTCCCGGCGGGGACTGGAACACGCTGCTGAGATCCATCCGGACCCGGATCTACACCCTGCCGCCCGACACCCATCTCCTGCCCGGCCACGGCGACCCGACGACCGTCGCCGAGGAGATGCGCTCGAACCCCTACGCCAAGCCGGCCTGATGGCGACGTCGCGCCCCGGCTGCCCGACCCTGCCCTCGCCGGACGGCCCGATGAGCTGGCGCGACCTCGAGGCGGCGAAGCAGGAAGGCGAGCCCTCCCACTATCTCGCCTGCCTGCGCTACGGGCAATGGCTCTGGACCCGGGGCTTGCCCGCCCGGGCGCTTCTGGCGGTGGACCGCGGGCTGTTCTGCGACGTGCCCTCGGGGGATCCGGCGCTGGCCGCGCATCCCCTGCCCTACCGGGTCATCCGCTGGATGGTCGCGCAGGACATCGGGGCGGATTTCATCGGCAACCCGCGGGTGCACTACCAGCACCTGGCCGACCGCGTGCGAGGCGGGCGCGAGCACCGCGTGCGCTGGAGGGCCTGGGCGGCCTGGGCGGTGGTTCGCGCGGCGCGACCGGATTGGCCCGGCGACCCGAGGCATGAGGTGAGGGAGCCCGACCTTGGGGAGATCCGCGCCGGGCTGGGCCGGCACGGCGTCGACGGGGAAATCGACGCCTGGGCGGCGGCGCTCGGCGACTGACTCAGCGCGAGCCGTCGAGCCCGAGGTGGAGGATGCGGCCGGTGACCGCCGACGAGGGGTCGATCAGGCGGAGGATCGGCTCGATCACCTCGTCCATGGATAGGTCGCGCGAGAGGCCGGTGACGAGGGCGAGGGGCATGGGGTCAGTCTGCCGCGGCGAGGGCCGCGGGCAAGCCCGGGGCTCAGAGCCGCCGGAAGACGACGGAGGCGTTGTGGCCGCCGAAGCCGAGGTTGTTGGACACGGCGACATCGACCTTGCGGGCCTTGGCGACATTGGGGGTGTAGTCCAGGTCGCAGTCCGGGTCGGGGTTCTCGTAATTGATGGTCGGGGGGATGACGCCGTGGTGGATGGCCAGGGCGCAGGCCGCGGCCTCGACGCCGCCCGCGGCGCCCAGGAGGTGGCCGGTCATGGACTTGGTCGAGGAGATGGAGAGGGAGGGTGCGAGGTCGCCGAAGACGCGCTTGATGGCGAGGGTCTCGCAGCGGTCGTTGATGGGGGTGGAGGTGCCGTGGGCGTTGATGTAGCCGACGTCCTTCTTGGCGACGCCGGCCTCGGCGAGGGCGCGCTCGAGGCAGAGCGCCAGGCCCCTGCCCTCCTGGTCCTGGCCGGTGATGTGGTAGGCGTCGCAGGTCGCGCCGTAGCCGACGAACTCGCAGTAGATGCGGGCGCCGCGGGCGCGGGCGTGCTCGAGGGTCTCGAGGACGAGGATGCCGGAGCCCTCGCCCATGACGAACCCGTCGCGCAGCTTGTCGAAGGGGCGGGACGCCTTCTCGGGGGTGTCGTTGAAGTCGGTCGACATCGCCTTCATGTTGCAGAACCCGGCGTAGCCCAGGCGGGTGATGGCGGCCTCGGAGCCGCCGGCGATCATGACGTCGGCGTGGCCGTCGCGCATGTGGCGGAGGGCCTCGCCGAGGGCGTGCGAGCCGGAGGCGCAGGCGGAGACGACGCCGAAGTTGACGGACTTGGCCTTGAACTCGATGGCGACGACGCCGGCGGCGATGTTCGCGATGAGCGAGGGGATGGTGAAGGCGGAGACGCGGCTGGGGCCCTTCTCGATCAGGATGCGGGCCTGGGCCTCGATGGTCTCCATGCCGCCGATGCCCGAGCCGATGATGACGCCGAACTTCTCGGAATCGACCTTGGTCACGTCGAGCGCGGCGTCCTGCACGGCGAGGCGCGAGGCGGCCATGGCCAGCTGGGTGTAGCGGTCGTTGCGCTTGGCCTCCTTGGCGTCCATGTACTTGGACGGGTCGAAGTCGACGACCTCGGCGCCGACCTTGGAGGGGAAGTCGGCCGGGTCGAAGCGGGTCAGGCGCCGGATGCCGCTGCGCCCCTTGGTGAGGGCGTCCCAGAAGGAGGGGGTGTCATGACCGAGGGCCGTCAGGCACCCGATACCCGTGACCACAATCCGCTTGCTGGCGTTCTGCTGGCTCACGATGGCGGGACCGGGGTCCCGGCGGGGGTCACTTGGTGGCGTTGGCCGAGATGAAGGCGATGGCGTCGCCGACGGTCTTCATCTGGGCGGCCTTCTCCTCGGGAATCGAGGCGATGCCAAACTCCTCCTCGAAGGCCATGATCATCTCGACGAGGTCGAGGGAGTCGGCCTTGAGGTCGCCTTGGAAGGTGGCGGTCGGGGTGAGCTGCTCGGCGTTGACGGCCAGCTGCTTAACGATGATGTCCTTGACGCGCTGCTCGATGTTTTCGGCCATAAAAGGGTGTTATTTGGGGTTTTGGAGGGTGTGAACGCTGTGAATAAGAGTCAGATGGCCATCCCGCCGTCAACCGAAATCACCTGCCCGGTGACATACCCCCCCTCCTCGGAGGCAAGGTAGTCGACCATGGCGGCAACGTCGGTCGTGGAGCCGAACTTGGCCAGGGGGATTCGCTCCAGGATCTTGGCCTTAACCTCCTCAGGGAGGACCTCGGTCATCTCGGTGGTGATGAAGCCCGGGGCGATGGCGTTGGCGGTGATGGAGCGTCCGGCCAGCTCGCGGGCAAGGGTCATGGTGAGGCCGTGGAGGCCGGCCTTGGCCGCGGCGTAGTTGGCCTGGCCGGCGTTGCCGATGACGCCGGTGACGGAGGAGATACCGATGATGCGGCCCCAGCGCTTCTTGGTCATGGGGCGGACGAGACCCTTTACCCAGTAGAAGGCGGAGGAGAGGTTGGTGGAGAGCACGTCGTTCCACTCCTGGTCGGACATGGCCATGACGAGCTTGTCGCGGGTGATGCCGGCGTTGTTGACAAGGATCTCGACGGCGCCGTGCTCGGCGACAATGGCCTCGCAGGCCTTGGCCACCGCGACGGGGTCGGAGACGTCCACCTGGTAGGCCTTGGCCTTGCCGCCCTTGCCGACGATGTCGGCCGCCACGGCGACGCAGGTGTCGGACTTGGACACGCAGAGGACGGTGTGGCCGTGCGAGGCCAGGCGCTCGGCGATGGCCTTGCCGATGCCGCGTCCGGCCCCGGTGACGAGGGCGACGCGGGGGGAGTGGGTGAGGGAGGCGGGCATGGGACAAGGATGGAGGGAAAGTCCGAGGGGATGAAAGGAAAATGGGGAGCAGGGGCACGGGCGGCGCCTGGCGCCGCAGGGGCTCAGGGGCTCGGGGGCTCGGGAGGGTGAACCCTGCGGGTTACCTGACTAAAGTGGTGGCGGAGGGGGCGGAGGTTGCGGAGGGGGCGGAGGATAGGGCATCAAGCCCCAGAGCCTGGGGCTCCTGTCATCCCTTCATCTCTTCATCTTTCAAATCCCCCTCAACAGCCTACGAGCACCAGCGAGTTGTACCTGCCGTGCCCCTGTGCCCCTGTGCAGCTGTGCCCTACCCTACGGCGCTTTGCGCCGCCTGTACCTGCCGTGCCTCTGTGTCCCCGTGCAATTCCCTGCGGCGCTGTGCGCCGCGCGGCTCAGTAAACGTCGCGCTGGTAGCGGTTGTCGCGCTTGAGCTGCTTGACGTACTCGGCGGCGGCCTCGGGTGTCATGCCGCCCTGAGCGGCGATGATCTCGTGGAGGGCGAGGTCGACATCCTTGGCCATGCGCTTGGCGTCGCCGCAGACGTAGAAGTAGGCGCCCTTCTGGAGCCACTGCCAGAGCTCGGCGGCGGACTCGCGCATGCGGTCCTGGACGTAGACCTTCTGCGCCTGGTCGCGGGAGAAGGCAAGGTCAAGCCGGGTGAGGACGCCTGACTTGAGCCAGGCCTCCCACTCGTCGCCGTAGAGGTAGTCGGAGGCGCGGCGCTGGTCGCCGAAGAACAGCCAGTTGGGTCCCTTGGAGCCCCGGGCCTCGCGGTCCATGACGAAGCTGCGGAAGGGGGCGACGCCGGTGCCGGGGCCGACCATGATGACGGGGGCGTTGTCGTCCTCGGGCAGGCCGAAATGGGAGTTGGCGACGAAGACCGGGAGGTCGGGCTCGTTGAGGCGGGCGCGGTCGGCCAGGTAGGTGGAGCAGACGCCCTCTCGGCTGCGGCCATTGGTCTCGTAGCGGACGACCGCCACGGTGAGGTGGATCTCGCGGGGGAAGCGCGCGGGCGAGGAGGAGATGGAGTAGAGGCGGGGCATCAGCCGGCGAAGGTTCTCGGCGAGCTCCTGGGCGGTGACGGGGGCGGAGGGGTTCTCCGCAAGGAGGTCGATGTACTCGCGGTCCGCCAGCCAGGCTTTCTTGGCCTCGGGGTCGGGCTCGGCGACGCGGGCGGCGAGGGCGGCCTTCTGGGCGGGATCGGTGGCGCGGGACTCGAGCAGTTGGACGAACTTGTAGGTGGGGCCGTTGAGGGCGAGGCGACGGGTGAGGGCCTCGCGGATGGAGACGGGGGCGGTGTCCTTGGGAATGAGCACGGACTCGTCGCCGCTGAGCCGGGCGGCGCGCAGGAGGGCAGCGACGGCGTCGGGGTTGTTGGTGGGGAAGACGCCCAGGGAGTCGCCGCAGGTGTAGGTGAGCTCGCTGCCCTCGAGGGAGACCGAGAAGTGAAGGGTCTCCTTCTGGCCGCCGGGGGCGGTCAGGCGGCGCCGCTCGACGAGCCTGGCCGGGAAGGGGTTGTTCTTGTCATGAGGGACGGACATGGCGAAAGAATGCCGCAGGAAGCGGCCTATCGGGCCAATTCGCAAGCCCGAAGGGGGCCTCAGGCGCGCCGGGAGCGCCGACGGAGGGCGGCCGCGGCGAGGCAAAGCCCGCCGAGGACAAGGCCGTAGGTGGACGGCTCGGGAACTGGCGTCCAAGTTAGCGACACCCCACCGGACTCATGGAGGATTCCCCAGACACCCTGCCCGGCGGCTGCCAGGTTGGCGCTGGAATCGTCGAAGGTGAAGAGCCCGGTGATCTGACCCGAGGAGGAGAAGTCGATGACGGAGAACGTGCGGGAAGTGTCCCAGAAGACGTCGGTGAACCCGACCGCAAGCGGGTCGATCAGCAGGATTTGCAGGATGGCGCCGGAGGCGACGTCGAGGTTGCCACCGGTCACATTGACCGCGTCGAAATTCACCCCGCGCATGGGCTCTCCTGCGGTCCAGTTGGATGGCTCGAGGTCGAATTCCCACTCGAGCACCGAGCTGGAGCTGTAGGAGAGTCCGGACTGGAATGTCTGGGAGCCGGGAGAGTCGCCCGGCGCGTGGGTGGCCCCGGGGGCGAGTGTCACGAGGCCCCCGGAGAACACGGCGCCATCCCCCTTGAGGGTGCCGGTTGCGGCGAGGCCGCCGGTGGCGTCGACCTGCTTGCCGGCAAGGTTGAGCTCGCCGGAGATCGTGCCGCTGAGCTTAGGGGCGTTCGTGGAGGCAAGGTTAAGCTGGCTGGCGCTCAGGGTCGTGAAGCCGGTCACGGAACCACCCGCCAAGGTGAAGACGTTGGCGACGGAGAGGCCGTTGAGGTCGAGCACGCCCCC
>JBKDBK010000114.1:0-37147 GCA_046315175.1 Opitutia bacterium
TCATCACCCCCACCTACTGGCCCGACTTCGGGGCCGAGGCCTTCGCCGCCGCCCTCCGCGAGTTCGCCGGACGCGAGCGCCGCTTCGGCATGACCGGCGAGCAGGTTCGCCCCTCCCAACCCACGCCATGAGCCGGGAACCCGCACCCTCGCCGCTCGCCGCCATCCTCCAGCGCGCGCTCAGCACCGCCGGCCTCTGGGCAGCCGTCTTCCTCGTCCTCTGGGTCTTCGGCCGCTACGACCTCGCCCAGCTCGGCGGCTTCCTCGCCCTCCTCGCCGTCGCCCTCGCGGCCCAGCTCGAGACCTACCGCCTCCTGCGCGGGATGGGCGCCGAGCCCGACGTCACCGTCGGCCTGGTCTGCGGCGGCGGCTTGCTGGTCGCCCAGTTCCTCGGCTTCATCTCGGTCGACACCAACGTCGCCCTCATCGGCCTCGCCTGGGCCGGCGTGCTCCTGACCCTCCTCGCCCAGCCCGGCGAGACCAAGGCCTGGGTCGTGCGCAACCCCACCGTCTTCGGCCTGCTCTACGTCCCCTTCCTCCTCCTCTTCCTCGGCGCCTTCGTCGGCTGGGAGAGCCGCGGCCGCAACGACGGGCTTTGGCTCGCCGTCTGGGTCGTGGCCGTGACCAAGTTCACCGACGTCGGGGGCCTCCTCGTCGGCATCCCCCTCGGTCGCCACAAGATCGCCCCCAACGTCAGCCCCGCCAAGAGCTGGGAAGGCTGCGCGGGGGGCGTCGCCCTCTCGAGCGCCGTCGGCGCCGCCGGCGCCTGGGCCCTCGGCCAATGGGCCGGCATCGACTTCCACCCCGCCAAGGGCGCGCTCCTCGCCATCCCGATCGCCCTGGTCAGCATCCCCTCCGACCTCGTCGAGTCCCACCTCAAGCGCCGAGCCGGCGTCAAGGACTCCGGCTCGACCATCCCCGGCATCGGCGGCGCCCTCGACCTCGTCGACTCCCTCCTCCTCGTGGCGCCCGTCGCCTACCTCCTGCTCTCGACCCTCACCCGCACCCGGGTCGGCTGAGATGCCGGAACGCCCCGAGCTGCGCCTCCTCACCGGCCCCACCGCCGCCGGCAAGACCGCCGCCGCCCTCGCGTGGGCCGAGGCCTCCGGGGGCGAGATCCTCTCGTGCGACTCCGTCTGCGTCTACCGAGGCCTCGACATCGGCTCCGCCAAGCCCGACCCCGCGGAGCGGGCCCGCGCACCCCACCACGGCATCGACCTCGCCGACCCCTCCGAACGCTTCTCCGTCGAGGCCTACGTCCGCCACGCCCGGACGGTGGTCGACGACTGCCTGCGCCGCGGCAAGCCCCTCCTCGTCGCCGGCGGCAGCGGCTTCTACCTCGCCGCCTTCTTCGGACCCGTGACCGACGAGCTCGACATTCCCGACGCCGTTCGCGCGGAGGTCCGCGCCCTCCAGGCCGCCGGCCCCGAGGCCCTCCGCCGACGCCTCGCCGACGCCGAGGGCGGCCGCCTCCCGGCCTGGCTCGACGCCGACAACCCCCGCCGCCTCGCCAAGGCCCTCGAGCGCCGCCTCGCCTCCGGCCGCCCCCTCGACGACCTCCGCGCCGCCTACCTCGCCCGGCCCGGCCCCTTCGCCGACCTCACCCTGCGCGCCGAGGTCATCGACCGACCCGACCCGGAGCTCCGCTCGCGCATCCGCGCCCGCACCCGCCGCATGCTGGCCGAGGGCCTCGTCGAGGAGTCCCGCGCCCTGGCCGCGCGCAACCTCCCCGACGACCTCCCCGCCGTACGCGCCGTCGGCTACCGGGAAACCCTCGACTGGCTCAGGGCCGGGCAACCCTCCGGACTCGAGCAGCTCGCCGAGGCCATCGACCGCTCCACCTGGGCCCTCGTCGGCTCGCAGCGCAAATGGTTCCGCCGGCTCGGGCTGGCTCCCCCCGGGGCCGCCGCCTAGGCCCGCCTCCCGGCTTGCCCTCGCTCCCCAATCCGGCCAAGACTGCCAACCTTCACCCACACCCCACGCCATGCCCCTCAAGAAAGACCAGCCGCTCCCCGAGATCACCCTCAAGGCCAAGACCGACGCCGGACTGATCGACGTCAAGCTGCGCCGCAACGTGGGCAAGGGCCCCACCGTCATCCTCTTCTTCCCCCTCGCCTTCACCGGCGTCTGCACCGACGAGATGTGCAAGGTCACCAACGACCTCGCCGCCTACAAGTCCCTCGGGGCCGACGTCATCGCCGTCTCCGTCGACAGCCCCTTCGCCCAGGAAGCCTGGTCCAAGCAGAACAACCTCGGCATCACCGTCGCCTCCGACATGAACCTCGCCGCCATCAAGGCCTTCAAGGTCGTCGACAGCAAGGTCATCGCCGAGAAGCTCGGCTTCGCCAAGCTCAAGGTCGCCAAGCGCGCCGTCTTCGTCGCCGACAAGTCCGGCAAGATCGTCCACGTCGAGGCCAAGCGCGACCCCTCCCAACTGCCCAACTTCGCCAAGGTCAAGCGCGCCGTCGGCGCCTGAGCCCTCCCTCCAGCCCCCTTCGACGCCCGGATCCCCGGGCGTTTTTTTTGGAACACGGATTCGGAGGAGGCAAAGGATTCCCGGGACGGAGCGACCGGGCGAGGGAAGGCTCACCCCTGGGCCAACCCCTCCCCCGCCTCCCTCGCATCCCTCGACCCCGCTCCCATCCGCCCCTCTCCGCACTTGCCCCCCGCCGCCGCCACCCCTTGGCTAAACCCTCTTCCCTCCATGGCCTCACCCCGCGACCCCTTCAAAGCCCTCCGCACCCTCGCCTCCGGGGGCAAGTCCGCCCAGTACTACTCCCTGCCCGCGCTCGAGCAGTCCGGGCTCGGGAAAATCTCCCGCCTGCCCGTCTCCATCCGCCTCGTCCTCGAGTCGCTGCTGCGCAACTGCGACGGGGTCGCCGTGACCGAGCAGGACGTCCGCGCGCTGGCCGCCTACAACGCCGCCAAGCCGGTCGACACCGAGATCCCCTTCGTCGTCGCCCGCATCGTCCTCCAGGACTTCACCGGGGTCCCCCTCCTCGTCGACCTCGCCGCCATGCGCGAGGCCGTCGCCCGCCTCGGCAAGGACAGCGCCGTCATCGAGCCCCTCGTGCCCGTCGACCTCGTCGTCGACCACTCCGTCCAGGTCGACCGCGCCGGCACCGCCGACGCCTTCCGGGCCAACCTCGCCCTCGAGTTCGAGCGCAACCGCGAGCGCTACGAGTTCCTCAAGTGGGGCATGCAGGCCTTCGAGACCTTCGGCGTCGTCCCGCCCGCCATCGGCATCGTCCACCAGGTCAACCTCGAGCACCTCGCCAAGCTCGTCTTCGAGAAGGACGGCATCCTCTACCCCGACACCCTCGTCGGCACCGACTCCCACACCACCATGATCAACGGCATCGGCGTGGTCGGCTGGGGCGTCGGCGGCATCGAGGCCGAGGCCGGCATGCTCGGCCAGCCCGTCGCCTTCCAGACCCCCGAGGTCATCGGCGTCAACCTCACCGGCTCGCTCCGCGAGGGCGTCACCGCCACCGACCTCACCCTCCGCCTCACCGAGCTCCTCCGCAAGGCCAAGGTCGTCGGCAAGTTCGTCGAGTTCTTCGGCCCCGGCACCGCCGCCCTCTCCCTCGCCGACCGCGCGACCATCGCCAACATGGCGCCCGAGTACGGCGCCACCATGGGCTTCTTCCCCGTCGACGAGAAGTCGCTCGCCTACCTCCGCGCCACCGGCCGCGAGGAGTCCCACATCGCCCTCGTCCGCGACTACTACCAAGCCCAGGGCCTCTTCGGCATCCCCCGGGCGGGCGACATCGACTACACCCAGGTCCTCGAGCTGAACCTCGGCGACGTCGTGCCCTGCGTCTCCGGCCCCAAGCGCCCCCAGGACCGCATCGACCTGCCCCGCCTCAAGGAGACCTTCAACACCCTCTTCACCGCCCCCAAGGACAAGCAGGGCTTCGCCAAGGACCCCGCCACCCGCGGGGCCACCGCCCCCGTCGGCGCCACCGGCCGCACCCTCGGCCACGGCGCCGTCGTCATCGCCGCCATCACCTCCTGCACCAACACCTCCAACCCCTCGGTCATGCTCGCCGCGGGCCTGCTCGCCAAGAAGGCCGTCGAGCGCGGCCTCAAGGTGAACCCCAGCGTCAAGTGCTCCCTCGCCCCCGGCTCCCGCGTCGTCACCGACTACCTCGCCGAGACCGGCCTCACCCCCTACCTCGACCAGCTGGGCTTCAACCTCGTCGGCTACGGCTGCACCACCTGCATCGGCAACTCCGGCCCGCTCGACCCCGACATCGAGAAGGCCATCAAGGACGGCGACCTCGTCACCGCCTCCGTCCTCTCCGGCAACCGCAACTTCGAGGCCCGCGTCCACGGCGCCGTCCGCGCCAACTTCCTCATGTCGCCCCCGCTCGTCGTCGCCTTCGCCCTCGCCGGCCGGGCCGACATCGACCTCGACACCGAGCCCCTCGGCGCCGGCGCCGACGGCAAGCCCGTCTTCCTCCGCGACCTCTGGCCCACCCGCGCCGAGATCGAGGCCGCCGAGCTCCGCGGCCTCCGACCCGCGATGTTCAAGGCCAAATACGCCCCCGAGTCCCTCGCCAACGCCACCGCCGAGTGGAAATCCGTCCAGGGCGGCGCCGGCGCGCGCTTCTCCTGGCGCGCCGACTCCACCTACATCCAGGAGCCCCCGTTCTTCCAGGGCTTCTCCATGACGCCCCCCGCGGCGCCCGGCCTCGCCGCCCTCCGCCCCCTCGCCATCCTCGGCGACTCCGTCACCACCGACCACATCTCCCCCGCCGGCTCCTTCAAGGAGGACACCCCCGCCGGGAAGTTCCTCGTCGCCGCCGGCGTCGCCAAGCGCGACTTCAACTCCTACGGCTCCCGCCGCGGCAACGACCGCATCATGACCCGCGGCACCTTCGCCAACACCCAGGTCAAGAACGCCCTGGCCGACGGCAAGGAGGGCGGCTTCACCAAGCTCATGCCCGAGGGCCGCATCGAGACCATCTTCGACGCCTGCGAGGCGTACAGGCGCCGCGGCACCGGCCTGATCGTCTTCGGCGGCGTCGACTACGGCATGGGCTCCTCGCGCGACTGGGCCGCCAAGGGCACCGCCCTCCTCGGCGTCCGCGCCGTCGTCGCCCAGTCCTTCGAGCGCATCCACCGCTCCAACCTCATCGGCATGGGCGTCCTCCCCCTCGAGTTCGCCGAGGGCAGGAAGGCCGCCGACTACGCCCTCGACGGCACCGAGACCTTCGACCTGGAGGGCGTCTCCGCCCCCGTGAAGCCCCGCCAGGCCGTCTCCCTCGTCATCCGCCGCGCCGACGGCCGGGTCGACCGCGCCCCCCTCGTCGTCCGCATCGACACCGCCATCGAGTCCGAGTACTACCGCCACGGCGGCATCCTGCCCTACGTCCTCCGGCAGATCCTCGCCCGCTGACCCCGCCCGCCTCGGGGATTGCCTTCCCCGGGCCGGACCGTTGCCTCCCGCCATGCCCATCAAGGTAGGCCTCGTCTCGCTCGGCTGCGCGAAGAACCTGATCGACTCCGAGATCATGGTCGGCCACCTCGCGCAGGCCGGCATGGTCATGACCGGCGACGCCCGCGAGGCCGACGTCGTCATCGTCAACACCTGCTCCTTCATCGACGCCTCCAAGCACGAGGCCCTCGAGGCCATCTACGAGATGAGCGACGGCAAGGCCAAGGCCCGCCGCAAGGGCCAGAAGCTCATCGTCGCCGGCTGCATGGCCCAGCGCTACCAGGGCGCCCTCCCCGTCGTCGAGGGCGCCAAGGGGCGCGTCCAGCTCCCCAAGGTCGACGCCTTCATCGGCCTCGACGAGGTCACCCGCATCGTCCCCGTCATCGAGAAGGTCCTCGCGGGCGACGCCGGCAAGCTCGAGTTCCTCGCCAAGACCACCACCTTCATCCCCGACTACGACACGCCGCGCTTCCGCCTCACCCCGCGCCACGCCGCCTACGTCAAGATCGCCGAGGGCTGCAACCACCCCTGCTCCTTCTGCATCATCCCCCGCATCCGCGGCCGCCACCGCAGCCGCACCGTGGACTCCGTCGTCCGCGAGGCGCGCCAGCTCGTCGCCGAGGGCGTCCGGGAGATCAACCTCATCTCGCAGGACACCACCTACTTCGGCATGGATCGCTGGACGGAGCAGCGCCCCAACCCGCGCAGCCCCGTCGACTCCTCCAAGGGCGAGTCCCTCGCCTCCCTCCTCCGCGAGCTCGACGCCATCGAGGGCGACCACTGGATCCGCCTCCTCTACACCCACCCCGCCCACTGGAGCGACGAGCTCATCGAGACCATCGGCCGCTCCCGCCACATCGCCCGGTACGTCGACATCCCCCTCCAGCACATCTCCGACCGCATGCTCGCCGCCATGCAGCGCGAGACCGACGGCGCCCACATCCGCAACCTCGTCCGCCGCATGCGCGCCGGCATCCCCGGCCTGACCATCCGCACCACCTTCATCGTCGGGTTCCCCGGCGAGACCGAGGCCGACTTCGAGGAGCTCCTCGGCTTCCTCCGCGAGGCCCGCTTCGACCGCGTCGGCGTCTTCCGCTACTCCCGCGAGGAGGGCACCAAGGCCGCCAAGCTCGGCGATCAGGTGCCCGACGCGGTCAAGCAGGACCGCTGGGAGCGCGCCATGGCCCTCCTCCGCGAGCTCTCCGCCGACCGCCTCAAGGCCCTCGTCGGCCGCAGGCTCCGCGTCCTGGTCGAGAGCCCGGGCGTGGCCCGCGGCGAGGGCGACGCCATGGAGATCGACGGCGTCGTCGCCGTCCCCAAGTCCCTCCCCGTCGGCCAGTTCGCCGAGGTCACCGTCACCGGGGCCAAGGACTACGACCTCGTCGCCCGCTGAGCCGGCTCACTCCGCCGCCCCGCCGTTCTCCGCCGCGGCGGCCTCGGCCGGCGTGTCGGACAGGCGCACCAGGGCGTCGAGCGAGGCGAAGTGCCGCGTCCAGTCCGTCATGTCGGGCAGGTCGCCCACCACCGAGGCGAACAGCTCGCGCTTCTCGCGCTTGAGCGCCTCGATCCGCTCCTCCACCGTGCCCGGCGCGATCATCCGGTAGATGAGCACGCTGTTGCGCTGGCCGATGCGGTGCACCCGGTCCACCGCCTGGGCCTCCACCGCCGGGTTCCACCAGGGGTCGAGCAGGAAGACGTACTCCGCGGTGTTGAGCGTGATGCCCGTCCCGCCGGCCTTGAGCGAGGCGAGGAAGACCGCCGGGCCCTTGGTCTCGCGGAAGGCGTCGACGGGCGCCGCGCGGTCGCGGGTCTCGCCCGTCAGCTCGAACAGCGGCACCCCGGGCAGCTCGCGGGCCAGCGCGGCCCTCGCCCGGTCCAGCAGGGTGACGAACTGCGAGAACACCACGGCCTTCGAGCCGTTCGCCGCGGCCTCCGCCAGCTTCGAGACAAGGATCGAGACCTTGGCGGAGTGCGCCGGGTCCGACGCGCCGTTGTCGGGCAACAGGCCCGGATCGCAGCACACCTGCCGGAGGCGCATCAGCAGCGTCAGCACCGAGGTGGCGTCCTTCCGCAGCAGCCCGCCGAGGTCGCCGCTCAGGCCGCTGCCCTGGGTGAGCTCGGCGTAGAGCCGCCGCTGCTCGAGGGTCAGCGGGCAGGGAAGCAGCACCTCCATCTTCGCCGGGATGTCCGAGGCCACGTCGCGCTTGAGGCGGCGCAGGATGAACGGCGAGACCTGCCGCCGCACCTTGCCCAGGGCCGCGGTCGCGTCGCGCAGCACCGTCTTCTCGAACGCCGCCCGCTTGCCGAGCAGGCCGGGCATGAGGAAGCGGAAGATGGTCCAGAGGTCGGTCGGGCGGTTCTCCAGCGGCGTGCCCGTGATCGCGATCCGGTGCTCGGCCTTCAGGGCCAGGCAGGCCTGGGTCGTCTTGGAGTCGGGGTTCTTGATCGCCTGGGCCTCGTCCAGCACCGCGTAGCCGAAGCGCGTCCGATCAAGCATCTCCGCGTGGCGACGCAGCTGGGTATAGCTCGAGATCCACACACGGGGCGCGGCATCGCGCTCGAAGTCGTGCTCCGCGGTCAGCACCGCCGTGGTCAGTCCGGGCTGGAACCGGGCGATCTCCGCCACCCAGACCGGGATGACGCTGGCGGGGCAGACGATGAGCGAGCGCTCCTCGCGGGGGCGGGTGGCGAGCAGCGACAGCACCTGCACCGTCTTGCCGAGGCCCATCTCGTCGGCCAGCAGCGGGTGAGCCCCGAGCTCGCACATCCGCGCCAGCCAGGCCACGCCGCGGGCCTGGTAGGGCCGCAGGTACGAGGGCAGGCCCGAGGGCTCGGGTGGCTCGCGCAGGAGGTCGTCCTTCCACGCCCGCAGCTCGTCGTTCAGCCGCAGGGCCCCGACGGCGGCATGGTCGAAGAGCGAGAGGAGCAGGTAGCGCGGGATGTCGCCGTCCTTGCCGCGCCAGTCCTCGGAGAAGTCCGCCACCGCCGCGTTGTAGGCCACGACCCCCTTGCCCGGGAGGATGACCGGCCGGCCGCCCGCCTTCAGCAGCAGCTTCTGCTCGGCCGCGCCCAGGCGATGGCCGCCCGCCTTCAGCCGCCAGGTCAGGCGAAAGGCCCCGGTCGTGGCCGCGGTCGACTCCGCCTCGGCGTCGACGGCGACCTGCAGCTGCTCGTTGCGGAAGATGGCCAGGCAGTCGTCGCCCACCACGCGGAACCGGCGGCGCCAGTCGGCCAGCTCCTCGCGCACGAAGCGCTCGATGCGGCCGATGTTGTCGATCTCCCAGCTCCCCGCCTGCTTGTTGTAGACGAAGCCCGCGCGGTGCGCGACGGTGTTGAAGCGAAACAGCGTCTGCCGCTGCTCGTCGGAAAGCTCCTCGGCGGGAATCGCCCCCGGGCCGAAGCAGCGCTGGTCCTTGCGCCCCTGCCCCACCCACGCGCCGGTCAGCGTGAGGCGCTCGGAATCCAGCTCGAAGGCCACCTGCAGCCGGAGAGGGTCGGGAGACGCCGCCGGGGCCGGCTGGGCCTCGGGCTCGGGGGCGGCCTCGGGGGCGACGGACTCCCCCAGGGGATCGATCTCGTCCGCCAGCAGCTCCTCCACCTCGTAAACCGCCGCCACGGCGAAGGGCGCCCCGTTGTGCTCCTCGGAAAGCGAGGTCCGCCACTGCAGGGCGCCGTCGGCGACCTCCAGGACGACCCGGACCGACATCTCCTCGGTCTTCGCCACCACCTCCGCGGCGTCCGTCCGGAGCTCGATGCTCCGCACCAAGCCCTCGGCGTACAGCTTCCGACCCTCGGCCAAGTCCTTCTTCCCAAACCCCTTCTCCCAATCCTCGGGCAGGGCGGCGAACCAGCGCTCCAGCGCATCGGTGGAGTAGGACCTTGTGGCCGGCCTAGGGTTCGGCATTCGGAGTCGACCATTCAACCACCCCCGTCCCACCCCCGCAAGGGGTAAAACCCGCGGGAATCAGCCACCTGCACCGTCTGAAAACCGCCTTTTCGGTTGTTTTTAAGGCTATTTGGACAAACCTAGCCGCACGCCCACTTCACCGGCACCTCATGAGGCATCTCAGCATCGGAAATCAATGGAACGCCGACCTCGTCGAGCACCAGCAGGCGCTCTGGCGCAAGGACCCCGGCTCCGTCGACGCCGAGTGGCGCGCCTTCTTCGAGGGCTTCGAGCTCGGCTCCACCCAACCCGCCCCGCGCAAGGGCGCGCCCGCCCCCGGCGGCGGCGAGACCGAGGGCCAATCCGCCGTGCTCGCGGCCATCCAAGCCTTCCGGACCCTCGGCCACCTCCAGGCCAACACCAACCCGCTCTTCCCCGCCAAGCCCCATCCCGAGCTGACCGACGCCGCCCTCGGCCTCGACAGGCTCCCCGCCGACCGCGCCTTCGGCACCGGCGACTTCCTCGGGGGCCAGCGCATGACCGCCCCGCAAGTCGCCGCCCGCCTCCGCGAGACCTACTGCTCCGCCATCGGCGCCGAGGTCATGCACATCCAGGACGGCGAGCGCCGCCGCTGGCTCCTCCAGCGCATCGAGGCCTCGGGCCTGCGCCCGGCCTACGACAAGGCCGCCAAGTCGCGCTTCCTCACCGCCATCGTCCGCGCCGAGCAGTTCGAGCGCTTCGTCCACCGCACCTTCGTCGGCGCCAAGCGCTTCTCCGTCGAGGGCGGCGAGTCCATGATGGCCGCGCTCGAGCAGGTCATCGAGCGCTCGCCCGACCTCGGCGTCGCCGAGGTCGTCCTCGGCATGGCCCACCGCGGCCGCCTCAACGTCCTCATCAACACCTGCGGCAAGCCCGCCGAGGTCCTCTTCAAGGAATTCTCCGAGCAGCACCTGCCCGACACGACCAAGGGCGACGGCGACGTGAAGTACCACCTCGGCTACGAGGGCCAGCGCGCCACCGCCTCCGGCGCCAAGGTCGGCATCTCCCTCGCCTACAACCCCAGCCACCTCGAGGCCGTCAACCCCGTCGTCCTCGGCCGCGCCCGCGCCCGGATGGACAAGCGCGGCGACACCGACGCGCGCCGCTCCGCCCTCACCGTCCTCATCCACGGCGACGCCGCCATGGTCGGCCAGGGCGTCGTGGCCGAGACCCTCAACCTCGCCGGCCTCAAGGGCTACCGCGTCGGCGGCACCCTCCACCTCGTCGTCAACAACCAGATCGGCTTCACCACCGAGCCCGACGAGTCCCGCACCTCGCGCTACTGCACCGACCTCGCCAAGTCCGTCGAGGCGCCCGTCCTCCACGTCAACGGCGACGCCCCCGAGGCCGTCGTCCTCGCCACCGAGATCGCCCTCGAGTACCGCGCCCGCTTCGGCGCCGACGCCGTCGTCGACATCGTCTGCTTCCGCAAGCACGGCCACAACGAGACCGACGAGCCCCTCTTCACCCAGCCCACCCTCTACAAGGCCATCGGCAACCACCCCACCCTGTCCGACATCTACGGCGCGCGGCTCGCCGCCGAGGGCTCCCTCTCCCCGCAGGACCTCCACGACCTCCGCGCCGGCTCCGAAGCCTCCCTCAGCGTCGCCCAGGACAAGGCCAAGGCCGCCCTCGCCGAGGACCAGGCCCGGCGCGCCGGGCAGAAGCCCGCCGTCCGCCCCTTCCAATCCCCCTACGCCTTCGACGCCAAGACCGCCGTGCCCGCCGCCGAGCTGGCCGCCGCCGCCGAGCGGCTCTGGGCCGTGCCCGCCGGCTTCCACCCCAACCCCAAGATCCAGCGCCTGCTCGACGCCAAGGCCGAGGCCTTCCGCGCCGGCGCCCAGTTCGACTGGTCCCTCGGCGAGGGCCTCGCCTTCGCCACCCTCCTCCGCGAGGGCCACGCCGTCCGCATCTCCGGCCAGGACGCCGAGCGCGCGACCTTCTCCCACCGCCACGCCGTCCTCCACGACGTCGAGACCGGCGCCGAGCACACCCCCCTCGCCCACGCCGGCAAGGGCTCGTTCGAGGTCGTCAACTCCCCCCTCTCCGAATACGCCGTCCTCGGCTTCGACTACGGCTACTCCCTCGACCGGCCCGACGCCCTCACCATCTGGGAAGCCCAGTTCGGCGACTTCGCCAACGGCGCCCAGATCGCCATCGACCAGTTCCTCGCCTCGGCCGAGTCCAAGTGGCGCGTGCTCAGCAACCTCACCCTCCTCCTCCCCCACGGCTACGAGGGCCAGGGCCCCGAGCACTCCTCCGCCCGCCTCGAGCGCTTCCTCCAGCTCTGCGCCGAGAACAACCTCCAGGTCGCCTACCCCTCCACCCCGGCCCAGCTCTTCCACCTCCTCCGCCGCCAGGTCAAGGCCGAGATCCGCAAGCCGCTCGTCGTCATGACCCCGAAGAGCCTGCTCCGCCTCAAGGCCTGCGTCAGCAAGGCCGACGAGTTCACCTCCGGCGGCTTCCGCGAGTTCCTCCCCGACCCCGCCGCGCCCGCCAAGGCCACCCGCCTCGTGCTTTGCTCCGGCAAGGTCTTCTACGACCTCGACGCCGCCCGCGCCGAGCGCAAGGACACCTCGACCGCCCTCGTGCGCGCCGAGCAGCTCTACCCCGTCAACGCCGCCGCCCTGCGCTCCCTCTGGGAGTCCCTCGGCAAGCCCTCCAAGGTCGTCTGGTGCCAGGAGGAGCCCCGCAACATGGGCGCCTGGTCCTTCGTCGCCGAGGCCATCGAGTCCGCCCTCGGCATCCGCCCCGCCTACGCCGGGCGCGACGCCGCCGCCTCGCCCGCCGTCGGCTCCCTCAACGTCCACCGCATCGAGCAGGCGGACCTCATCGAGCAGGCCTTCTCGGCCTGATTCGGGGTTTCCCCGCGGGCCCGTCCGCCCACACCCTCCACCCCGTGCGCGCCCCCCGACTCCTCCTCGCTGCCGCCTGCCTCGCGGGGTCCTCGTCGCGCGCGCTCGAGATCGTCTTCACCGACGTCGGCCCGGAAAACGGCGTCTCCGCCCTGAGCGCCCAGGCCCTGGCGGGCTTCCAAGCCGCGGCCTCCCTCTGGGAATCGCTGCTCATCGACCCGGTGACGGTCCGCATCAACGTCGCCACCTACGACTTCGGCCCGGCCAACGCGAACATCATCGGCTTCGCGGATTCCGCGTCCTACTTCGGCGACTACACCGAGCTCAGGGGCGCCATGGTCGCCGACGCCACCTCCTTGACCGATGCCGCCGTGCTGGCCCGCCTGCCGGTCGGCCCCGGCTTCGTCCGCCGCATCAACCTCACCACCGACCTGGCCAACCCCGCGACCCCCGTCCTCTCCGCCTCCACCCAATTTTCCGTCAACGGAGGCAACGCCAGGGCCCTGGGCATGCTCCCGGGCGACTGGCCGGAGGCCGACGCCCTCATCGCCTTCAACAGCGCCTTCGCCTTCGACTACGACCGCGCCAACGGCATCGCGGCCAACCAGATGGACTTCATCGGGGTGGCGGCGCACGAGATCGGCCACGCCCTCGGCTTCATCAGCGTCGTCGACGCGATCGACGGCGGCGGCATGACCACCGCCTCGGCCCTCAGCACGCCGCTCGACTTCCTCCGCCACTCGCAGGCCAGCCTCGCCCTCGGCGTCCACGACGTGTCGATCGACAACCAGATCCGCTTCCTCGCCATCGGCAACCTCGGCATCCTGATGTCGACCGGCGTGAGCAACGGCGACGGCGGGCAAGGGTCGCATTTCGTCGACAACGCCGGCCTCGGCATGATGGACCCCACCGCCAGCTTCGGCGAGCTCCGGACCTTCACCGGCTACGACCTCATGGTCTTCGACGCCATCGGCTGGGACCTCTCCCCCGAGGCCCTCAGCCTGGCCGCCGCCGCGATGTCCCAGATTCCCGAGCCCTCGACCTACGGCCTCGCGCTGGCAGGCCTTGCCCTCGGTTGGGCAGCCACGAGACGTCGGCGCCCTCGATAAGGCCCCAAAGGGCGGGTTTTCCGTTGAAACCGACGTGGGCACCGCCCACATTGGCCGTCACTTTCATGGCCATCGACGTCAAGATCCCTCCCATGGGTGAGTCCATCACCGGCGGCCTCCTCGCCGCCTGGCTCGCCAAGGACGGCGACACCGTCCGCAAGGGACAGCCCCTCTTCTCCCTCGAGACCGACAAGATCACCTCCGAGGGCACCGCCGAGGCCGACGGCACCCTGCGCATCCGCACCCCCGCCGGCACCGAGGTCGCCATCGGCCAGGTCGTCGGCCAACTCGAGCCCGCCGCCGCCGGCGCCTCCCCCTCGCCCGCCCCCGCCGCCCCCGCCGCGGCCCCCGTCGCCAAGCCCGCCGCCGCCCCGGCCGCGAGCAAGCAGCCGCCCGTCGGCGACACCTCGCCCGCCGTCCGCCGCATCGCCGCCGAGACCGGGCTCGACCCCGCCGCCGTCGCCGGCACCGGCAAGGCCGGCCGCGTGACCAAGGGCGACATGCTCGCCGCGCTCGAGGGCGGCGCCCCCGTCAAGGCCTCCCCCGCCCCCGCGCCCACCCCCGCGGCGCCCGCCGCCGCCGTCGCCCAGGCCCTCGACCGCCCGACCGAGGGCCGCCACACCCGGCGCAAGATGTCCCCGCTCCGGCGCAAGATTGCCGAGCGCCTCGTCCTCGCCAAGTCCGAGACCGCCATGCTCACGACCTTCAACGAGGTCAACATGGCCCCGGTCATGGAGTTCCGGAAGCGCTACGGCGAGGAGTTCCTCAAGAAGCACGGCGTCAAGCTCGGCTTCATGTCCTTCTTCACGAAGGCCGTCGTCCAGGCCCTCCGCGAGGTGCCCCAGGTCAACGCCACCATCGAGGGCGACGAGATCGTCGAGAACCACTTCTTCGACATCGGCGTGGCCGTCGGCACCGACAAGGGCCTCATGGTGCCCGTCGTGCGCGACGCCGACCGCCTCTCCTTCGCCGACATCGAGCGGACCATCGGCGACTTCGGCAAGCGCGCCCGCGACGGCAAGATCCAGATGGCCGACCTCCAGGGCGGCGTCTTCACCATCTCCAACGGCGGCATCTACGGCTCGATGCTCTCCACCCCCATCCTCAACCACCCCCAGCCCGCCATCCTCGGCCTGCACGCCATCACCGAGCGCCCCGTGGCCGAGAGCGGCCAGGTCGTCATCCGCCCGATGATGTACCTCGCCCTCTCCTACGACCACCGCCTCATCGACGGCAAGGAGGCCGTCACCTTCCTCATCAAGGTCCGCGACTCCATCCAGGACCCCCAGCGCCTCCTCTTCGGCGTCTGACCCCTTCACCCCCATGTCCCAACTCGATCTCGTTGTCATCGGCTCAGGCCCCGGCGGCTATGTCTGCGCCATCAAGGCCGCCCAGCTCGGCCTCAAGGTGGCCCTCGTGGAGAAGGACCCCAACCTCGGCGGCACCTGCCTCAACATCGGCTGCATCCCTTCCAAGGCCCTCCTCCACTCCACCGAGGTCTTCGCCCACGCCCAGCACGGCAGGAAGCACGGCGTCGTCGGCGGCGACAAGCTCACCATCGACGTCGCCGCCATGATGGCCAACAAGGACAAGGTCGTCTCCCAGCTCCGCGGCGGGGTCAAGACCCTCGTCTCCAAGCGCGGCATCGAGATCGTCCCCGGCCTCGGCCGACTCGGCGGCGCCGGCAAGGTCGTCGTCCGCTCCGACAAGGGTGAGCGCGTCCTCGAGGCCCGCAACGTCGTCATCGCCACCGGCTCCGTGCCCGTCGAGCTGCCCTTCATGAAGTTCGACGGCGAGACCGTCATCTCCTCCGACCAGGGCATCGCCCTGCCCAAGGTCCCCGACCGCATGGTCGTCGTCGGCGGCGGCGCCATCGGCCTCGAGCTCGGCTCCGTCTGGGCCCGCCTCGGCGCCCAGGTCACCGTGGTCGAGATGCTCGCCACCGTGGGCGGCCCCGCCCTCGACCCCGACGTCGCCAAGGCCGCCCAGAAGGCCTTCGAGGCCCAGGGCATCAAGTTCGAGCTCGGCGCCAAGGTCACCGGCGTCAAGAAGTCCGCCGCCGGCCACGCCCTCACCGCCGAGCGCGCCGGCAAGGTCCTCGAGTTCCCCGCCGACCGCATCCTCGTCGCCGTCGGCCGCAAGGCCAACACCACCGGGCTGGGCGCCGCCGAGGCCGGCCTCAAGACCGACGACCGCGGCCGCATCGTCATCGACGACCACTACCGCACCAACCTCCCCGGCGTCCACGCCATCGGCGACGTCGTCGTCGGCCCCATGCTCGCCCACAAGGCCGAGGAGGAGGGCGTGGCCGTGGCCGAGCTCATCGCGGGCAAGGCCGGGCACGTCAACTACGGCGCCATCCCCGGCGTCATCTACACCGAGCCCGAGGTCGCCAACGTCGGCCTCAGCGAGACCGAGGCCCAGGCCAAGGGCATCGAGGTCCGCGTCGGCAAGTTCGCCCTCCAGGCCAACGGCCGCGCCATCGCGACCGACGCCACCGCCGGCCTGGTCAAGGTCGTCGCCTGCGCCAAGACCGACAAGGTCCTCGGCGTCCAGATGGTCGCCAAGGGCGCCTCCGAGATGATCGCCGCCGCCTGCGCCCACATCGAGTACGGGGGCAGCGCCGAGGACATCGCCCGGACCTGCTTCGCCCACCCCACCCTCTCCGAGTCCTTCAAGGAGGCCGCCATGGCCGTCTCCAAGTCGAGCATCCACTCGCTCTGACGGCACCCCGCGGTTTTGCGGTGGCAAAAGGGGCGAAAAGCCCCTTTTTTCATGGCTCCCATGGAAGTCTACATCGACGGCAAGTTCCTCCCCAAGGCCGAGGCCAAGGTCTCCGTCTTCGACCACGGCTTCCTCTACGGCGACGGCATCTTCGAGGGCATCCGCCTCTACGCCGGCAACGTCTTCCGCCTCGACGAGCACCTCGAGCGCCTCGAGATGTCCGCCAAGGCCATCTGCCTCGCCCTCCCCTGGTCGCGCCAGGAGATCAGCGACATCGTCTGCGAGTCCTGCCGCCGCAACAACCTGACCGACGGCTACATCCGCCTCGTCATCTCCCGCGGCACCGGCGACCTCGGCCTCTCGCCCAAGAACTGCCCCGCCCCGTCCATCGTCTGCATCGCCGACAAGATCAGCCTCTACCCCGAGGCCCTCTACACCCAGGGCATGCGCATCATCACCTCGCCCACCCGGCGCATCAGCCCCGCCGCGCTGCCGCCGATGATCAAGTCGCTCAACTACCTCAACAACATCCTCGCCAAGATCGAGGCCCAGCAGCACGGCTTCCACGAGTGCCTCATGCTCAACGAGCAGGGCTTCGTCGCCGAGTGCACCGGCGACAACGTCTTCCTCGTCCACAAGGGCCGCCTCCTCACCCCCGCCGCCCACGCCGGCGCCCTCATCGGCATCACCCGCCAGGTCTCGATGGAGATCGCCCGCGAGCTCGGCCTCGAGGTCGTCGAGACCAACCTCACGCGCTACGACGTCTGGAACGCCCAGGAGTGCTTCCTCACCGGCACCGCCGCCGAGGTCATCCCCGTCATCGAGGTCGACGCCCGCGTCATCGGCGCCGGCAAGCCCGGGCCGGTCACCGGCCGCATCCTCGAGGTCTTCCGCCGCAAGGCCGCCACCGAGGGCACCCGCATCCGCTGAGCCGGGCATGGGCGAGCCCCAGGCAGCCCCCGCCGACCCCGGGCGCAGCGTCCTCCGCCGCCTGGCCGGCATCGCCTGGGAATACCGCGCGGACTGCCTCCTCCTCCTCTCCCTCCAGCTCGTCCTCACCGGGCTGACCGTCGCCATCCTCGCCCTGACCGGCGCGGGCATCGACCTCGTCCGCTGGATCTCCGAGGACCACGCCGAGGCCCCCGCCCACCTCGGCTGGCTCCCCTCCGGCGGGGGCCTCGAGTCCTGCCTCTGGCTGGCCGGCCTCATCCTCGCCCTCGCCGCCCTCCGCGCCGCCCTCTCCTACGCCTACGGCGTCGCCTCCGTCCGGTTCCTCCACGGCCGCGTCGTCGTCGGCATGCGCGCCCGGGTCTACGCGAAGCTCCAGCAGCTCAGCTTCCGCTTCTTCGACACCAACGCCAGCGGCTCGATCATCAACCGCGTCACCGCCGACGCCCACTCCGTCCGGCTCTTCATCGAGGGCGTCGTCCTGCAGGTCGCCATCATCGGCCTAACCCTCGCGACCTGCGCCGCCTACATGCTCGCGACCGACTGGCGCCTCACCCTCGCCTGCCTCGCCCTCCTGCCCCTCCAGATCGCCTACGCCATCCGCTTCTCCCGCCGGGTCCGGCCCGCCTACGAGGAGAACCGCGAGCGCATGGACCGCCTCGTCCTCGGCTTCTCCGAGTCGCTCCAGGGCATCCAGGCCGTCAAGGGCCTGGCCTCGGAGGAGCGGGCCAAGGCCGCCTTCGCCGCCCGCAACGAGGACGTCCGCGCCCAGAAGCAGGTCGTCATCGGCGAGGTCGCCCTCTTCTGGCCGGTCATCGACGGCCTCAACCACCTCTCCCTCTGCATCCTCCTCGGCTTCGGGGGCTGGATGGTCATCCAGGGTCAGCTCGCCCTCGGCACCGGCCTCGTCGCCTTCGCCGCCCTGCTCCAGCAGTTCGCGGGCCAGGTCGCCACCGTCGCCACCGTGGTCGACAACGCCCAGGTCGCCCTCACCGGGGCCCGGCGCATCTTCGAGGTCCTCGACACCGAGCCCGGGGTCGCCAGCCGCGCCGGCGCCCGCTCGCCCGGCCGATTCCTCGGCCGCGTCGCCTTCGAGAACGTCTCGTTCGAGTACCGGGAGCGCGACACCGTCCTGCGCGACCTCAGCTTCGTCGCCGAGCCCGGCCAGCGCATCGCCGTCGCGGGCGCCACCGGGTCGGGCAAGTCCGCCCTCCTCTCCCTCATCCCCCGCTTCTACGACCCCCGCTCCGGCCGCGTCACCCTCGACGGCCACGACCTGCGCGACCTCCCCCTCCCCGAGCTCCGCCGCCAGGTCGGCGTCGTCTTCCAGGACAACTTCCTCTTCTCCAACACCATCGCGGCCAACATCGCCTTCGGCCACCCCGAGGCCTCGCGCGAGCGCGTCGAGCGGGCCGCCCGCATCGCCAAGGCCGACGGCTTCATCCGCGAGCTCCCCGAGGGCTACGACACCCTCCTCGGCGAGAGCGGCGTCAACCTCTCCGGCGGCCAGCGCCAGCGCCTCGCCATCGCCCGCGCCCTCCTCCTCGAGCCCACCGTTCTCCTGCTCGACGACCCCACCTCCGCCATCGACGCCGAGACCGAGCGCGAGATCCTCTCCGCCATGGAGGCCGCCATGGAGGGTCGCACCACCTTCATCGTCGCCCACCGCCTCGCCACCCTGCGCCGCGCCGACCGCATCCTCGTCCTCGACCGCGGCCGCCTCGCCCAGTCCGGCACCCACGACGAGCTGATGGCGTCCGACGGCCCCTACCGCCGCGCCATCCTCGTCCAGACCGAAGGAGGCCTCCCGTGAGCGCCGCCGACCCCCGCCAGGAACTGACCGTCCGCCGCCAGCGCCCCGAGGACGACGAGCCCGACCGCCTCCCCCTCGCCTGGGCGCTCGTCCGGCGCACCATCGACCTCACCTCGCCCTACCCCCGCTGGCGCCGGACCCTCCTCGCCCTCTGCGCCGCCCGTGCCGTCCAGCTCCCCATCCTCGCCTGGCTCCTCGCCCACGTCATCCGCGGTCCGGTCTCCGCCGGCGACCCCGCCGCCCTCGCCCCGTGGATCGCCGGCTACGCCGCCCTCGTCCTCGCCACCGAGGCCACCCTCTACTGGCGCATCCGGCTCGCCCACCAGCTCGGCGAGTGCGTCCTGCGCGACATGCGCGACCGCATGATGGCGCACCTGCTCACCCAGCCCCTCGCGTTCTTCCACGCCCGGCGCCACGGCTCCCTCATCAGCCGCATGATCGGCGACATCGAGCAGGTCCGCAACGGCATCCAGAACAACCTCTTCATCACCCTCATCCAGGCCGGCCAGATGCTCGGCGCCGCCGCCGTCATGCTCTGGATCCAGCCCCGGCTCTTCCTCGTTCTCCTCGCGCTGGCCCCCGTCCTCTGGGCCGTCAACCGGCACTTCCGCGGCCGCATCCTCGACGCCTCCCGCACCCAGCAGGAGAGCTTCTCCCGCGTCACCGCCGCCCTCGCCGAGACCGTCCAGGGCATCCGGGTCACCCAGGGGTTCGCCCGCGAGGAGACCAACGCCGGCATCTTCTCCCGCCTCGTCCACGCCCTCGCCGGCAACGTCGTCCGCACCAGCCGCCTCGTCGCCCTCTTCCTCCCCCTGCTCGAGCTCAACGCCCAGGGCTTCCTCGCCGCCCTCGTCGCCGTCGGCGGCTGGATGGCCGCCACCGGCACCGCCGGCGCGGGCGACCTCGTCGCCTTCTTCTTCCTCGCCAACCTCTTCTTCAGCCCGATCACCCTCATCGGAACCCAGCTCTCGGAGGCCACCCTGGCCATGGCCAGCGCCGAGCGCTACTTCCGCATCCTCGACACCGAGCCCGCCTGGCGCGACGCCCCCGACGCCGTCCCCTGCCCGCCCCTCCGCGGCGCCGTCGCCTTCGAGCGCGTCACCTTCGCCTACGAGGAGGGCCGGCCCGTCCTGCACGACGTCTCCTTCCGGGCCGAGCCCGGCGAGGTCGTCGCGCTCGTCGGCCACACCGGCTCGGGCAAGTCCACCATCGTCAACCTCCTCTCCAAGTTCCACCCGCCCGGCGCCGGCCGCGTCACCGTCGACGGCCTCGACCTCGCCCGCGTCACCCAGGACAGCCTCCGCCGCCAGATGGGCTTCGTCTTCCAGTCCAACTTCCTCTTCTCCGGCACCGTCGCCGACAACGTCCGCCAGGGCCGCCCCGGGGCAACCGACGCCGAGATCCTCGCCGCCTTCGACGCCCTCGACTGCCGCGACCTCGTCGAGTCCCTGCCCAAGGGCATCCACACCGAGCTCTCCGAGCGCGGCCGCGGCCTCTCCATGGGCCAGCAGCAGCTCGTCGCCTTCGCCCGCGCCCTCGTCGGCGACCCCCGCATCCTCGTCCTCGACGAGGCCACCAGCGCCGTCGACACCCTCACCGAGGCCCGCCTCCAGGTCGCCCTCGCCCGCCTCATGCGCGGCCGGACCAGCTTCGTGGTCGCCCACCGCCTCAGCACCATCCGCAACGCCGACCGCATCCTCGTCCTCGACCACGGCCGCCTCGCCGAGTCCGGGCGCCACGCCGAGCTGGTCGCGGCCGGGGGCCCCTACGCCCGCCTCCACGCCGAGTTCACGCGGCGGGAGGGCTGAGGGGGTTGAAAAGGGGCCAGGCTTGCCACGGCGCACGGTCCGCCGACGTCCGTTGCTTCCTTCCGGACCTGGCGGGTTGCGCCGACGCCCCGTCGCATGGGGCCTGGCTTGCCTTGGTTGATGGCCGAAAAACCTAGCCTTTTCAACCCCCGACTTACCCCCTAGCAAACAGGCTCTCCATGGCCGAGATCCCCAAGACCTACGACCCGACCGACGTCGAGCTGCGCTGGTACGACCGCTGGGTCTCGGCCGGTTGCTTCGCGGGCAAGGTCCAGCCCGGCAAGGAGCCCTACGCCGTGATGATACCGCCGCCCAACGTCACGGGCGTCCTCCACATGGGCCACCTGCTCAACAACACGCTGCAGGATATCCTCGTCCGCCGCGCGCGCCAGGAGGGCAAGTCCGTCCTCTGGCTCCCCGGCACCGACCACGCCGGCATCGCCACCCAGTCCCGCGTCGAGCGCGAGCTTCGCCAGTCCGAGGGCAAGACCCGCCACGACCTCGGGCGCGAGGCCTTCGTCGCCCGCGCCGCCGAGTGGCGCGACAAGCACGGCGGCATGATTCTCCGCCAGCTGCGCAAGCTCGGCGCCTCCTGCGACTGGGACCGCGCCGTCCACACCCTCGACGCCGGCTACTCCCGCGCCGTCCTTCAGGCCTTCGTCACCCTCCACGAGCGCGGCCACATCTACCGCGGGCGCCGCATGGTCAACTGGTGCCCCGTCTCCCTCACCGGCCTCTCCGACGAGGAGGTCGTGATGAAGCCCTCCAAGGGCTTCCTCTACCGCATGCGCTACGAGGTCGCCGACGCCCCGGGCACCTTCCTCGAGATCTCCACCACCCGCCCCGAGACCATCCCCGGCGACACCGCCGTGGCCGTCCACCCCGAGGACGAGCGCTACCGCCACCTCATCGGCAGGCACGTCTGGCGCCCCTTCCCCCGCGAGCGCATCCCCATCGTCGGCGACACCGCCGTCGACCGCGCCTTCGGCTCCGGCGTCCTCAAGGTCACCCCCGCCCACGACCGGACCGACTTCGAGATCGGCCAGCGCCACGGCCTGCCCATCCGCGACGTCCTCCACCCCGACGGCCGCCTCAACGACCTCGCGGGCGACCTCGCCGGCATCGACCGGTTCAAGGCCCGCGACCTCGCCGCCCGCAGGCTCGACGAGCTCGGCCTCCTCATCAAGGCCGAGCCCTACGAGAACAACGTCGGCTACTCCGAGCGGGCCGACGTCCCCATCGAGCCCCGCCTCAGCGAGCAGTGGTTCATCCGCTACCCCAAGGTCGAGGAGGCCAAGCGCGCCGTCGAGACCGGCATCATCCGCTTCAGCCCCGAGCGCTGGACCAAGACCTACCTCCACTGGCTCAACCACATCCAGGACTGGTGCATCAGCCGCCAGCTCTGGTGGGGCCACCGCATCCCCGTCTGGTACCGCAAGGGCGCCGACCGCGCCGACCCCGCCAACCGCCACGTCTCCGTCGACGGCCCCGCCGACCCCGACAACTGGGAGCAGGACGCCGACGTGCTCGACACCTGGGCCTCCTCCTGGCTCTGGTGCCTCGCCACCCTCGGCTGGCGCAAGCCCGGCGACCGCACCCCCGAGCTCGACCACTGGTACCCCACCGCCGCCCTCGCCACCGGGCCCGACATCATCTTCCTCTGGGTCGCCCGCATGATCATCGCCGGCCTCGAGCTCCACGGCCCCGAGCGCGCGACCCTGACCGACGACGAGATCCGCGCCCGCGTCCCCTTCCGCCGCGTCGTCTTCAACGGCATAATCCGCGACGCCCAGGGCCGCAAGATGTCCAAGTCCCTCGGCAACTCCCCCGAGCCCCTCGACCTCATCGCCAAGTTCGGCGCCGACGGCCTCCGCTTCGGCCTCCTCTCCATCGCCCCCAAGGGGCAGGACATCCTCTTCGCCGAGGAACGCGTCCAGCAGGGCCGCAACTTCTGCAACAAGCTCTGGAACGCCGCCCGCTTCCGGCAGATGTCGGGCCCCGCCGGCGACAACGCCTCCGTCGCCGCCATCGCCGCCCGCCTCTCACCCGCCGCCCTCGACGCCGACGACCAGGCCATCCTCGCCCGCCTCGCCGAGACCACCGACGCCGTCGCCAAGGCACTCGCCGACCACGAGTTCACCGACTACACCCAGGCCCTCTACGGCTTCTTCTGGGGCGACTTCTGCGACTGGTACGTCGAGGTCTCCAAGGCCCGCCTCGCCGACCCCGCCGCCACGGCGTCCTGCCTCGCCGTCCAGGACCTCGTCCTGCGCCAGTTCCTCCTCCTCCTCCACCCCCTCGCCCCCTTCATCACCGAGGAGCTCTGGCACCTCCTCGGCTACGGCGCCGAGGACGACTTCATCCAGGGCCACCACCCCGGCGGCGGCGCCGACCTCCTCGCCGCCCTCGCCCAGGCCGGCGTCCGCCCCGACCCCGCCGCCGTGGCCGACATCACCCGCCTCCGATCCCTCGTCGGCGGCATCCGCGCCGCCAAGTCCGCCAACGGCCAGGCCGGCCGCCGGGACAGCGTCGTCACCCTCGTGCCCAAGGACGCCGCCTCCCGCGCCCTCGCCGAGTCGAGCCGCGACAAGCTCTTCCGCCTCGCCGGCCTCGCCGAGCTCCGCCTCGCCGCCGACACCCAAGGCCGCCCCGGCGAGATCACCGAGGCCGGCACCGTCCTGCTCGAGCAGTCCGGCCAGGTCGACGTCGCCGCCGAGCGCGCCCGCCTCAGCCGCGAGCTCGAGAAGCTCCAGAAGGCCGTCGCCGCCGGCGAGTCCAAGCTCGGCAACGCCACCTTCGTCTCCAAGGCGCCGCCCGCCATCCTCGACGGCGCCAAGGCCCAGCTCGCCGAGGCCAAGGCCCGTCGCGACGAGCTCGCCCGCATGCTCGCCGCCCTCGGCTGAGCCCCTTCCCATGATCCGCCTTCACGTCCACACCGACAAGGCCGCCGCCGTCAAGGCCGTCGCCGCCGACCTCGCCGGCCTCATCCGCGACCGCGCCCGGGAGGGCCGCCGCGCCGTCCTTGGCCTCGCCACCGGCTCCACCCCCATCCCCCTCTACGCCGAGCTCGTCCGCCTCCACCGCGAGGAAGGCCTCTCCTTCCGCGGCGTCACCACCTTCAACCTCGACGAATACTCCGGACTCGGGCCCGACCACGACCAGTCCTACCGCTGGTTCATGCAGCGCCAGCTCTTCGACCACGTCGACATCTCCCCGGCCGAGACCCACGTGCCCGACGGCCTCGCCCCCGACCCCGCCGCCGCCTCCGCCGCCTACGAGCGCGCCATCCAGGCCGCCGGCGGCATCGACCTCCAGGTCCTCGGCATCGGCCGCACCGGGCACATCGGCTTCAACGAGCCCCCCGCCGGCCCCGCCACCCGCACCCGCCAGGTCCACCTCGACGACCTCACCCGCCGCGACAACGCCGTCTTCTTCGGCGACGTCGCCAAGGTCCCGCACCACGCCGTCACCATGGGCGTCGGCACCATCCTCGACTGCCGCCGCGTCGTCCTCCTCGCCTGGGGCGAGGGCAAGGCCGACATCGTCCGCCGCTCCGTCGAGGTCACCCCCTCCGACGACTGCCCGGCCAGCTGGCTCCAGCGCCACCCCGCCTGCGACTTCGTCCTCGACCCCGCCGCCGCCGCCAAGCTCTCCCGCCGCTGAACCCATGGACACCCTCGCCCTCCGCCCCCGCCACGTCGCCGAAATCGACCCCGGCCTCGTCCCCGCCTCCCTCTGGACCCGCGAGTACCTCGCCCTCTGCGAGCGCACCCCCGGCTCAGCCCCCCTCGCCCTCGCCCTGTCGCGCCCCGACGGCACCGCCTCCGTCCACCGCACCCGCACCCTGCCCCCCGGCGCCGGCTTCGACACCCTCAACCGCACCCACGTCGAGCGCACCGTGAAGTTCCTCCTCTGGGCGCGCGGCGGCGACACCCTCCGCCTCGCCGGCCCCCACGCCGCCCACTTCGCCAAGCTCCTCGCCGAACTCTACCGCCCCGGCGGCGAGCGGGCCTTCGACGCCGACTTCGTCCGCAAGCTCTTCGACCGCCTCCCCTCCTTCCTCGCCTGCGCCGAGGCCGACCTCCCCGCCGAGAGCGCCTCCCACCTCCCCCTCGGGCGCAACCTCGACGGCTGCCGCATCGGCTTCGACCTCGGCGGCTCCGACCGCAAGTGCGCCGCCGTCATCGACGGCAAGGTCGTCTTCTCCGAGGAGATCAAGTGGGACCCCTACTTCCAGCAGGACCCGCGCTACCAGTTCGACGGCATCGTCCACTCCCTCGAGCTCGCCGCCAGGCACCTCCCGCGCGTCGACGCCATCGGCGGCTCCGCCGCCGGCGTCTACATCAACAACACCGTCCGCGCCGCCTCCCTCTTCCGCGGCATCACCGACCCCCAGGTCTTCGAGACCCGCGTGAAGCCCATGTTCCTCGAGATCGCCAAGCGCTGGCCCGGCACGCCCTTCGAGGTCATCAACGACGGCGACGTCACCGCCCTCGCCGCGTCGATGTCCCTCAACCGCAACTCCGTCCTCGGCATCGCCATGGGCACCTCCGTCGCCGCCGGCTACGTCGACACCCATGGCAACCTCACCAACTGGCTCAGCGAGCTCGCCTTCGTCCCCGTCGACTACCGCCCCGGCGGCCCGGCCGACGAGTGGTCGGGCGACCTCGGCTGCGGCGTCCAGTACTTCAGCCAGCAGGGCGTCGGCCGCCTCCTCCCCCTCGCCGGCATCCCCATGCCCGCGGGCATGAAGCTCCCCGAGCAGCTCGAGGAGCTCCAGAAGCTCATGAAGGCCGGCGACCCCCGCGCCCGCAAGGTCTACGACGCCATCGGCATCGCCTTCGGCTACGCCCTCGCCCACTTCGCCGACTTCTACCGCTACGACTGCCTCCTCATCATGGGCCGCGTCACCTCCGGCGAGGGCGGCTCAGTCATCATCGACAAGGCCCGGCAAGTCCTGCACGATGAGTTCCCCGGCCTCCGCATCGACCTCGTCGTGCCCGACGAGAAGGACAAGCGCCACGGCCAGGCCATCGCCGCCGCCTCCCTGCCCAAGTCCCGCCGCTGAACCCCTCCATGCCCCTCAACCCGTCCCAGGAAGCCCTCGTCAACCAGGCCAAGTCGGCCCAGACGCCCTTCGACCTCGGGGCCTGCTTCTCCGCCGCCTGGTCCGCGCTCAACCGCGACCTCGGCCGCAACCTCCTCCTCAGCCTCCTCGGGCTCCTCGTCCTCGCCGTCGGCTCGGGCCTCAGCTTCGGCCTCCTCGCCGGCCCCCTCTTCCTCGGCGTCATCCGCCTCAACCAGCGCATCCTCCGCGGCGAGCCGGCCGACGCCAACGCGCTCTTCAGCGGCTTCTCCGAGTTCGGCCCCGCCCTCGGCCTCGCCCTCGTCAGCGGGGTCCTCACCGCCATCGGCTACCTCCTCTGCATCCTCCCCGGCCTCTACCTTGCCGTGGCCTGGGCCGCCTCCTGGCACCTCCTCGCCGACGGCCGCGGCAGCTTCTGGGACTGCATGGAGATCAGCCGCCGCGCCGTCACCGCCCACTGGGGCTGGGCCCTCCTCCTCATCCTCGTCGCCCACGTCGTCGGATGGGTGGGCGTCCTCGCCTGCGGCATCGGCCTCCTCCTGACCCTCCCCTTCGCCATCCTCGTCATCACCGCCGCCTTCGACCGCCTCCTCCCCCGCCCCTCCACCCTCTGAGTCATGAAGCTCAACCCGAAGGCCGACCTCTTCATCCCCGACGGCAAGGCCGCCCCCGAGGCGGTCGCCCGCACCACCCACCTCGGCATCGGCGCCCACCAGGATGACCTCGAGTTCATGGCCTACCACGGCATCGCCGAGTGCTTCCACCGGCCCGACCGGTGGTTCGGCGGCGTCATCGTGACCGACGGCAAGGGCAGCTCGCGCGCCGGCCCCTACAAGGACTGGACCGACGAGCAGGTCGCCGCCGAGCGCGTCCAGGAACAGCGCCGCGCCGCCACCGTCGGCGAGTTCAGCTTCGTCGCCCAGCTCGGCTTCCCCAGCAAGGAGGTGCGCGACGCCAAGGCCGCCGCCACCCGCGACGACCTCCGGTCCATCCTCGAGGCCGCCCGCCCCGAGGTCGTCTACCTCCACAACCCCGCCGACAAGCACCAGACGCACGTCGGCGTCACCCTCCGCGCCCTCGAGGCGATGCGCGCCCTGCCCGCCGACCGGCGGCCCGCCCGCGTCCTCGGCTGCGAGGTCTGGCGCAGCCTCGACTGGCTGCTCGACGCCGACAAGGTCGTGCTCCCCGTCTCCCAGCGCCTCAACCTGGCCGCCGCCCTCAACGGCGTCTTCGACACCCAGATCACCGGAGGCAAGCGCTACGACCTCGCCGTCATGGGCCGCCGCCTCGCCAACGCCACCTTCCACGACGCCTATTCGTCCGACGCCGAGACCCACCTCCAGTGGGCCATGGACCTCACCCCCCTCGTCCGCGACCCCGCGCTCGACATCGAGGCCTACACCCTCGGCTTCGTCGACCGGCTCAAGGCCGACATCTCCGCCGCCATCCGCAAGTCCCTCTGACATGCCCGCCCCCACCCTCCTCGTCCTCGCCGCCGGCATGGGCTCGCGCTACGGCGGGCTCAAGCAGATCGACCCCATGGGTCCCTCCGGCGAGACCATCCTCGACTACTCCGTCTTCGACGCCCTCCGCGCCGGCTTCGGGCGCGTCGTCTTCATCATCCGGCCCGACTTCGAGCAGGCCTTCCGCGGGCAGGTCGCCGCCAAGTTCGCCGGCCGCGTGCCCGTCGACTTCGCCTTCCAGACCCTCGACCAGCTCCCCGCCGGCTGGACCGTGCCCCCCGGCCGCGAAAAGCCCTGGGGCACCACCCACGCCATCCTCTGCGCCAAGGACATCGTCCGCGAGAACTTCGCCGTCATCAACGCCGACGACTTCTACGGCCGCGACGCCTACGCCACCCTCGCCCGCTTCCTCCAGGCCGCCGACCCCCGCGGGTCCGACTTCTCCATGGTCGGCTTCACCCTCCGCAACACCCTCTCCGACCACGGCGCCGTCGCCCGCGGCGTCTGCAAGACCGACGCCTCCGGCCTCCTCGCCGACATCGAGGAGATGACCAAGATCACCAAGGCTCCCGGCGGCGCCCGCAACACCCGCGACGACGGCTCCACCGTCGACCTCACCGGCGACGAGCCCGTCTCCATGAACATGTGGGGCTTCACGCCCCGCCTCTTCGACCACCTCGACCGTCTCTTCCTCGAGTTCCTCCAGCGCTCCGGCAAGGAGCTCAAGGGCGAGAGCTACATCCCGATGTCCGTCGGCCAGCTCGTCCGCGAGCGCCACGCCACCTGCCGCGTCCTCCGCACCTCCTCGGAGTGGTTCGGCGTCACCTACAAGGAGGACAAGCCCGTCGTCCAGGCGAAGCTCGCCCAGCTCATCGCCCGCGGCGAGTACCCGCCCAGCCTCTGGGCCTGACCCAACCCTTCCCCTCCCCATGGCCGCACCCTCCACGAGCTTCGACACCCGCGCCGTCGCCGCCACCTTCGCCCTCCAGGGCGACTACGTCGCCGCCGACCCCTACGGCAGCGGGCACATCAACGACACCTTCTGCCTCCGGATGAGCCAGGGCGGCACCCCCGTCCGCTACATCCTCCAGCGCATCAACCACGCCATCTTCAAGGACCCCGACGGGCTCATGTCCAACGTCGCCCGCGTCTGCGAGCACGCCCAGGCCAGGCTCCGGCAGGCCGGCGCGCCCGACGCCACCCGGCGCGCCCTCACCCTCGTCCCCGCCCGGTCCGGCAAGGCCTGGCACACCGACGCCGAGGGCAACCGCTGGCGCTGCTACCTCTTCGTCGAGGGCGCCACCGGCCACGACATCGTCCGCGACGCCGCCCAGGCCCGCGAGGCCGCCCGCGCCTTCGGCGCCTTCCAAGCCCTGATGGCCGACCTCCCCGGCGGCCGCCTCACCGAGACCATCCCCAACTTCCACCACACCCCCACGCGCTTCGCCCGCTTCCAGCAGGTGCTCAAGGCCGACGCCCACGGCCGGGCCAAGGGCGTCGCCCGGGAGGTCGACTTCGTCCTGGCCCGCGCGGCCGACATGGCCGTCGTCACCGACGGCATCGCCAAGGGCGAGATTCCCGAGCGCGTCACCCACAACGACACCAAGCTCAACAACGTCCTGCTCGACAACGCCACCCAGGAGGGGGTCTGCGTCATCGACCTCGACACCGTCATGCCGGGCTCCCCCCTCTACGACTTCGGCGACCTCGTCCGCACCTCCACCTCACCCGCCGCCGAGGACGAGACCGACCTCTCCAAGGTCGCCCTCCAGACGCCCATGGTCGAGGCCCTCGTCTCCGGCTACCTCTCCACCGCCGGCGGCTTCCTCACCCCCCGCGAACGCGAGCTCCTGCCCTTCGGCGGCAAGCTCATGACCCTCGAGGTCGGCATGCGCTTCCTCACCGACTGGCTCGAGGGCGACGTCTACTTCAAGGTCAAGCGCCCCGGCCACAACCTCGACCGCTGCCGGACCCAGCTGCGGCTCGTCGAGCTCATCGAGGCCCAGCTCCCCGCCCTCCAGGCCCTCGTCGCCAAGTCCTGACCCCATGCGCGTCCTCATCACCGGCGGCGCCGGCTTCATCGGCTCCCACATCGCCGAGCACTTCCAGGGCAAGGCCGACGTCGTCGTCCTCGACAACTTCCGCTCCGGCCACCGCCGCAACCTCGACGGCCTCAAGGTCGACCTCGTCGAGGGCTCCATCCTCGACCGCGCCGCCCTCGACCGCGCCCTGCGCGGCGTCGACCTCGTCTTCCACCTCGCCGCCATGATCTCCGTCCCGGAGTCCATGCTCAAGCCCCGCGAGTGCGTCGAGATCAACGCCGCCGGCACCCTCCACGTCCTCGAGGCCGCCGCCGAGGCCAAGGCCCGCAAGGTCGTCCTCGCCTCCTCCGCCGCCATCTACGGCGACAACCCGACCGTCCCCAAGGTCGAGACCATGCTCCCCGAGCCCAAGTCGCCCTACGCCGTGACCAAGCTCGACGGCGAGTACTACCTCGAGATGTTCCGCCGCGAGCGCGGCCTCCCCACCGCCAGCCTCCGCTTCTTCAACGTCTTCGGCCCCCGCCAGGACCCCAAGTCGCCCTACGCCGCCGCCGTCCCCATCTTCATCGAGAAGGCCCTGCGCGGCGACCCTGTCACGATCTTCGGCGACGGCGGCGCCACCCGCGACTTCATCTACGTCAAGGACATCGTCGGCGCCCTCGTCTTCGCCGCCACCCACGAGGCCGCCGCCGGCACCTACAACGTCGGCTACGGCCGGAAGATGACCGTCCTCGAGCTCGCCCAGGAGGTCCTCCGCCTCACCGGCTCCGCCTCGGCCATCGAGCACAAGCCCGAGCGCCTCGGCGACGTGCGCCACTCCATGGCCTCGTCCGACAAGCTCCAGGCCGCCGGCTGGAAGCCCGGCCACTCCGTCGCCGAGGGCCTCAAGGCCACCGTCGAGCACTTCCGAGCCCGCCGCTGAGCCGCCCGACCGGTGCGCGCGCTCAGTTCGCCGCCCTGACCTCGAGGGGCAGCCGCGCGTAGCACTCGCTGCCCGCGTCGTCGATGTGGACGAACAGGACGTAGCGCCCCGCCGGCGGCAGGCGCAGCCGGAACGCCAGCTCCGGCGCCGCCCCGCGCTCCCGGCCGGTGAAGCTCGGGTGGATGTGCGCGTAGCCCGGCCGCCCCTCCTCGCTGAACAGCACCGCGTGCCCAAGGGCGCCCATCACGGGCCTGAGCTCGACCGTCCCGCCGCCAGCTCGCTCCAGCAGCACGTTCAGGGTCGCCGACCGCCCCTCCACCAATTCCCCCGCCGCTCCCGAAAGCCGGGCGAGGACCGCCGGCGGAGGGTCGGCGCCCGCCGAGGCCCGCGAGGGCCAGTCGAGGGCGGCCGAGAGCAGGATGGTCCGACGGCTCCGCGCGTGCTGAAAGTCGGCGTAGACCTCGACCTTGCCCCCGGCGAAACCGCCCCTCGCCCAGGAGTCGGGCAGGGCGAAGCCCCACGACCCGTCCACCGAAGGCTCCGGGTGCACATGCGCGTAGCGCTCGCCCTGGCGCAGGTGCAGGTGGAGCTGGCGGGTGTGCGACACCGCGAAGAGGTGCGGCGGCACGGGCCGCTTCGTCTCGTCGAGCACCCGCAGCGTGCCGCGGAGCGGCTCCTGCGCCGCGCCGAGGCGCAGCGCGAACGGGAAGCCCAGCGCCGCCGGGTCGTAGAAGTTGGCCTCCTCGTCCTCGCCGCAGAACTCGATGCCCTCGATGAGCAGGGGCTCGTGCGAGGCGTGGAGGAAGGAGCAATGCGTGTCCGGCATGTTGCGCAGGCCGAGATAGGCCAGGCCGGCCAGGCCGGTGATGAGCAGGCCCTGCGCGAGCGGCCTCACTTGGCCTCGACCTGCCTCCGGAGCAGGGGCAGGAAATCCTCCGGCAGGAAGCGGGGCCCCTCCTTGCGGGCGAGGATGCGCCCATGCGCGGACACCACCACCGTGGCGGCGTTGTGCACAATCGTCCCGTCGGTCTGCATGGTCAGGATACCCTGCTGCCGCATCAGGTCCCGAATCATCTCGCGCTGGCCGGTCAGGAACCGGTGCTGCGCGGGGTCGGCGCCCCAGGACTGGGCATAGGCCCGGAGCACGCCCGGCGAGTCATAGGCGGGGTCGAAGCTGAAGCTGACCAGTCGCACCTTGTCGCCCAGGCCCGCCTCGCGCAGGGCCTTGCCCAGGGCGACCATCGAGGCGGTCGAGGCCGGGCACATCTCCGCCGCCTTGCAGCGCGTGAAGATGAAGTTCACGACGTAGGGCTTGCCGCGGAGATCCGAGGACCGCACCACCCGGCCGTCCTGGTCCCAGAGGAAAAAGACCGGCGCCTCGTCCCCCGTCGCCCGCGCGACCAGGCGCCCCCGCTCAACCGTGTCGCGGCGCAGCGCGGCCGCGACCTCCGCCTCGGCCCTCAGCTCCTCGCTCCCGGCGGGGAAGACGCGCTCCAGGCGCAGTCGCCCGTCCGACTCCACCAGCTCGCCGCGCACCGTGCGCCCAACCCAGCCGATGGCCACATCGCCGACCCCGACCCGCGCCGTCAGCTCCCGCCCATCCTCGGCCCTCAGGCGAAGGGTCTCCGCGGCAGGGTCGGCGGAAATCACCCCCCCGCGGAAGGGCTCGGCGGCCAGGGAGGCCAAGGCCAGGAGCGGCCAGAGGAAACGCATGGAGGTCAGCGAAGCGGCGCGCCGGAGGAGAGCAAGTCCCCCGCGTCGGTCATTAGCAGCGCTGCCATCCCCTGCCGAAGGCCGTAATGGCTGACCTGGAGCACCTCCGCCCCCACATGGTCGGCCAGGGCGCAGACGACCGCCAAGGCGGCCGGCATGATGTCGGCCCTCGCCGCAGGCACCCCGGGCAGGGCTCGCCGCCCGGCCAAGTCCCGCTCGGACAGCTTGGCGAGCCAGTTGCGGACGGCGAGAAGGCCGATCTGGTCGCCCGGCTCGCCCGCCGCGCGCTGCATCTCGACCAAGGCCGCGAGCGCGCCGCCGGAGCCGACCAAGGGCAGGCCGCGGGCGGAAAGCGCGGCGACGCGCGGGGTCAGCAATCCCAGGACGTGCTCGCGCAGGGCCTCCAGCTCGCCGGACCGCACCGGCGCCGCACCGTCGCCCAGGAACGACCGGGTCAGGCGGACGGCCCCCAGGGGGAAACTCGAGGCCGAGGTGCACCGACGGTGCAGGACGCGGGCGACCTCGAGGGAGCCGCCGCCCAGGTCGAAGGCCACAAACCCGGGCTGGTTGGCCAAGGCCGGGTCGCGCAGCATGCCATCGGCGGTCAGGCGCGCCTCCGTCTCGCCGGAGATCACGGAAAGCCTCAGCCCGAGCCGATCCTCCAGCGCGCGGGAAAGCGTCGCGCGATTCTCCGCCTCGCGCAGCGCCGAGGTGCCGATGACCGCGAGCCGCTCCACGCCAGCCTGGCGGGCGCGCCCGACCAGGTCGCCGATCGCCCCAACCGCGGCCTCGATCGCGGCGGGATCAAGCCGGCTGCCCCGCTCGGGGAAGAGCCTGACATCCGCGGTCGCGCGCAGGACGGTTTCCAGGGAGGCACCCTCGGTCACGAGGAGCTTGAGAGAGTTCGACCCGAGGTCGATAACGCCGACGCGGCCCATGGCTCAGTAGGCGAAAAGAAGGCGGAAACTGCCGAAGGAATGGCCGGAACCCTCCTGGGTGTCGAAGTCCTTGGTTCGGACAACCATGGCGAACGAAAGCGCGAACCCATCCATCCGGGTCAGGATGCCGAAGGCGAGCTGGCCGACAATCGGACGCCCCTCCACCGAGTAGGAATCCTGGAAATAGAGCCCCTCGGTCGAGTACTCGCGCGCCTGCACCTCGATCGACCCGTCGGCGAACCAGCACCAACCCAAGGCGCCCTTGTCCTGCGACGTCAGGGGATCCACCCAGGCCGTGGTCTGGCGGATGAAGCCGTGGCCCCACCCCTCGTCCAGGACACCCCAGCGACGCTGGGCGCCCAAGGTCAGACCCGTCCGCGCCGTGCCGAGCTGGGCCGAGGCCCGGGCGATCAGGTCCCATCGATGTCCCTCCGGCCCATCCAGGTCGAATCGGTGGCGCACCTCGGCGCGGGCGTTGCCCACCGGCTCGTCGTGCAGCTGGTCCTCCCATCCGGAATAGGTCTGTGAACCCACGATCTCGTGGAAATAGTTCTGGGACTGCTCACCCAGGGCCGAGGGACCGATCACCCCAAGGACGACCTCCACGGAGCCAATCGTCGCCGGACCCAGCTGGTAGCCTCGGCCGGCTGTGGCGTAAAGGTATCCGGAGAAAGGCAGGTCGCCCGGCGGGGTCGGGACGGCGGTGGGGCGACTCGGCGTGTGGATCTCCTGCCCAATCGAGAAGTGGCGCAGGCTCTCCGTGTCCATCCAGCAAATCCTCATGCCCTGGGTGTAGTACCGATCGAGGTTGTCGTCGGAGAACTTGTCGTTCTCCTCCAGTATCATCCACGCCGTCGCAGCCTGGGCCGACGCCGCAAGGCAGAGGGGAAGGACAAGGGAGGACCTCATGAGGCGAGGGCGGGTCGTTCAACCTAGCGGACCCAAGGCCTATGCAAAAGCAGAAAACCGCTCCCGGAACCCCTTTGACACCCCGCCCCCTCCCCGATACCGATGCCCTCAGTGCCGGAAGCAGCCGACAACCCCCCCAGCTTCTCCCTCGTCCCGGAGGGCAATCGCCTGAGGATTTCCCTCTCCGGCGACTGGACGAAGGACTGCCTACTTCCCGATTTCCCCGCGCTCGCACCCGGAACCGAGGTGGAATGGTCTGTTTCCGACCTCGGCAAGGTTGACTCCGCCCTGCCCGCCTGGATCCAAGGCCTCGGGCGCGCCGCCCCTTCCGGGGTCGCCTTCCGACACGAGGGCCTCCCTCCCCGCATCCGCGCCTGGGTTCTGCTCACGGCCGACGAGACCGAGCCCGACGGCGAGGAGGAGCACCTTCCCTGGCTGGCCAAGCTCGGGCTTTGGGCCACGCTCAGCAAGGCCTCCTGGATCCGGGCCGTCTCGCACATCGGTGAGCTCGCCCTCGGCCTGGCCCGCCTGCTCGGCGGCAGGGCCAAGGTCAACTGGCAGGAATTCCCCCAGCTGCTGCGCACGGCCGGACCCGACGCGCTCCCCATCACCCTGCTCCTCGGCTTCCTCACCGGCGTCATCATGGCCTATGTCGGCATGATCCAGCTGGGCAAGGTCGGGGCCAACATCTACGTGGCCAACCTCGTCGGGCTCGCCATGGCCCGCGAGATGGGCGCCCTGATGACGGGCGTCGTCGCCTGCGGCCGCACCTCGACCGCCTACGCGTCGCACCTCGGCAGCATGAACGTCAGCCAGGAGACCGACGCGCTCCGCGCCATCGGCCTGCGCCCGGTCGAGTACCTCGGCGTCCCCCGCCTCCTCGCCGTCCTCGCCGTCCTCCCCCTGCTCTCCGTCTTCGCCACCGCGGCCGGCATCCTCGGCGGCATGGCGGTGGCGGTCGGCTACGGCATGTCGGCCGAGCAATACACCAACCAGGTCATCGAGGCCGTCTCCGTCCGGAGCTTCCTCACCGGGCTGATCAAGGCGCACGCGTTCGCGCTCATCGTGGCCTGGGCCGGCTGCTACCGCGGGCACGTCGCCCGGCGCAACGCCCGCGGGGTGGGCGAGGCGGCCACGACGGCCGCCGTCCTCGGCATCACCCTGCTCGTCGTCGCCGACGCGGTCTTCGCCGTCCTCTTCAACCTCTTTGCCTTCTACTGATGCCCACCCCCCGCGCGCGCTGCAGCAACCTCGCCGTCGGCCACGACGGACGGGAGGTCGTGGGCGGGGTCAGCTTCGCGGTCGAGCCCGGCCAGGTCGTCGCCGTCGTCGGGCCCTCCGGCTGCGGCAAGAGCACCCTCATGCGCGCCCTCGCCGGCCTCGATCCGGCGATGGCCGGCGACTCCTGGATCCTCGGGGAGCGCCTCGGCGGGCTCGACGAGGCCGGGCGCGACGCCCTCCTGAGGCGCGTCGGCTTCATGTTCCAGGGCTCCGCCCTCTGGTCCTCCCTCACCCTGGCCGAGAACGTCGAGCTGCCCCTGCGCGAGTTCGCCCGCTGCGGCGCCCGCGAGCGACGCCTGCTCGCCCTCCACAAGCTCGGCCAGGTCGGCCTGCTGGGCGCCGCCGACAAGCTTCCCGCCGAGATCAGCGGCGGCATGGCCAAGCGCGCCGGCCTCGCCCGGGCCCTCGCCCTCGACCCCGACGTCCTCTTCCTCGACGAGCCGAGCGCCGGACTCGACCCCGTCACCTCGGCGCGGCTCGACGACCTCATCCTGCGCCTGCGCGACGGGCTGGACACCTCCATCGTCCTCGTCAGCCACGAGGTGCCCTCCATCCGCCGCCTCGCCGACTTCTGCGTTTACCTCGACCCCGAGAGCCGCACGATGGCCGCCACGGGCAAAATCGACGACTTCCTTCGGCCCGACGCCCATCCCGGCGCCCGCGCCTTCTTCTCCCGCCACGCGCAACCATGAGCACCTCCGCCAACCGCACCCTCATCGGGGTCTTCGTGCTCCTCGGCCTCGCGCTCTGCCTCGCCTTCCTCGTCGCCCTCGGCGGCGGCTGGCTCAAGGGAGACCGCCCCCGCCTCCTCGCCCGGTTCGACCAGGACGTCAGCGGCCTCGACACCGGCTCCGCCGTCCGCCTCCGCGGCGTGGCCGTCGGCAAGGTCGCCTCCATCCTCATCCGCACCGGCAACGGCGACGCCAAGTCCATCCCCGTGGTCATCGAGATCGATCCCGACCTGGCCGAGCGCCTCGGCGTCGGCGACACCCTCGGCACCCAGGAAGGGCTCGAGCAGGCTGTCCTCGGCGGCCTCACCGCCAAGCTCCGCCTCCAGTCGTTCGTCACCGGCATCCTCTACGTCGACCTCGATTACATCCCGGTCTCCGGCGAGCGGCAGATCCGCCGCGCCGACGGCATGGCCGAGATCCCCACCGAGCTCTCCGACCACGTCGCCCTCACCCAGGCCGTCAGCCGAACCGTCGGCAACCTGAGCCAGGTCGACTTCTCCGGCCTCTCCGCCAAGCTCGGCCGCCTCGCCGACTCCGTCAACCGCCTCGCCGAGGACCCCGCCCTCGCCCAGGCCACGCGCGACCTCTCCGCGGCCATGGCCGCCTTCAACCGCGTCTCCGAGAAGCTCTCCCAGCAGATCGAGCCCCTCGGCCAGGACTTCCGCCTCACCGCCGAGGAGACCCGCCGCACGCTCGGCAAGCTCGGTCAGGCGGCCGACAACCTTCAGGACCTCACCCGCGCCGGCGGCGCCACCCGCACCCAGCTCGACCAAGCCCTGGTCGACTTCGCCGAGGCCGCCCAGTCCGTGAAGTCCCTCGCCGACACCCTCGACCGCAACCCCGAGGCCATCCTCAAGGGCAAACGCCGTCCCGCGGAGGAGCCCACCCCCGCCAAATGACGCGCGCCGTCATGTTCCTCGCCTGCCTGGGCCTCGGCGGCTGCCTCCCCGTCGGCGACAGCGACGCGCCGCGCCTCTGGGAACTCCCGCGGCCCGAGCACGAGGGGCCTCCCGTTAGGGTCTTCCTGCCGGTCGACCTGCGCACGCCGCGGGTGGTGGCCGCCGACCCGTCGGGCGCGCCGGTCGCGCGCGACTTCGACCGCTGGGCCCTGCCGCTGCACGAGAGCATGGCGCGGATCATCTCGGAGCAGCTGGTCATCGGGCTGCCCGTGCGCCGCGCCACGGTCAACTTCCAAACCCTGCGGGTCAACACCAAGGGCGACGGCGAGCTTGCTGCCACCTACCGGGTCATCCTCTGGTCCTTTGTCGGCGGCCCCGACATCGAGCGAGACGGCCGCATCGTCGCCTCCCTTGGCGGCGGCGAGGGAGAAGGCCTGGAGGATGCCGTGACCGCCTACGCCTGGGCCGCCCGCACCGTCGCGAAGCGAATCCGGTCGGATTACGAGCAGGCAGCCGAGGCCGAGGTTGCCAAACCCGCC
>JBKDBK010000115.1:0-2597 GCA_046315175.1 Opitutia bacterium
AGGAGGCGCTGGAGTCCAAACTGCGTCGGCTTGGCGAACTCGAGGCCCGCGACGGCACGGTCATCAAGCTTGCCAAGCGGGCGGATGATGGAAGCTGGCGGGCTGCGCCTGCGTGAGGTGAACAGCGAATGGTCGTCGGCCTCCTGCACGCGATCACGCTAGGCGATCAGCCAGACTTCTTGCCGTCGGATGTCATCGCTCAGTACGAAGCGGGCTTCGGGGTGCTTCTCGTAAACGCCGATTTCGCGGCGCTCCTCGGCGCCGACGCCGCCATGAAGCGGGCGATCAATCATGAGAGCTACCACCATCTACAGGCAATCTGCACCGGCTACGGCTGGAAGAGATCGCAACGCATCCGCTCCATCGTCGTCGGCCACATCAATGCCAGCGAGCGTCGGGAACGGAAGGATAACGGCGGCCTTTGGAGGGCAATTCGCTTCCTGGAGTGGCTTCCCGCCAGGGTTCAGCGGGCAATCGACGTGCCCCGCATCAACGAGACCTTGATGGCGTTGATCCACGCTAACTGGCGTGCCCGTCTCGCGCGCCAGACTGATCCCAAGGACCCCTCTCTCGCTGCCGCCGAGTATCCCGGGCTCTTTGCCGACCTCGAGGGCGTGCGGGTGGACCTGTGGCAGACCGGTGCGTCTGGCTTGTCTGCCGGCCACGTCATGGAAGGAGCAGCGGTCGCGCACGATGTTCTCCTGACTGCACTTACACTTGAAGGCCCTGAAGCGCTTCACGCATCCAATAGCGAAGTGCTCGACCAGCGCATGAAGGCGGAGGCCGCGCCACTCGGCGGCGAGTACGCGCAACTCTTCGCCGTGGCGCGGGCTCATTGCGGACATGCGGTCGCGCCGTGGCTTCTCCCGTCAGCGGCCCTAGCGCTGCAGTACGAGCGCCCCGGGGAGGCCTTTCTGCCGCTACTCGACCGACTGAGAGCCGCGCCACCCGAGAACGTTCGCGACGTAGCGCGAGCAATTTCCGCCGAGCTCCCCGCAATCCCGGCGGCCGGCAAGACTTTGGGCACGGCGCGGCGCGTCGCCGGCAGCGAACGGCGATGGAGCTTTCTCCCTTGGCGCCGCCGCGAGATAGACCTGCATAAGCAAGCCCTTGACGCGTTGGCCGCGGGCCCGATGGATGAGCTTTCGGTGCTGACCGACCTCGAAGCATTCGGCAGCTTGGAAGGTCGCATCATCAGTTGCGCCATCCGATGCAACGACAGAGTCGTGGGCATCGAAGGAGTGAATCCCGCCGAGGCTGCGGTTCGCGTAATGGGAGCGAACCTCACGCTGCGTGCGCAGACACGCCGCAGCGCAGAACGTAGTCTCGAGGCAGACCTCGTCGCTTGGGGACAAAAGGTTCTCAGCCGTCCGTTCGATCTTCGTGGTGCGTCCGGCAAAATGCCGACGGACATACCCGGTTAGCCTGGCCCACGCGACATCACCGTCAGATACGCGTGTCGGAACTCCGGGAGTCGACATAGCGGCGCCATCAATGGCGTGCGAATAGCCGCCGCACCTGGTGTTGATGGAGCGCACCGCTACCGTTGCCCCGCACACCGAATGCTCCATGCCTCCGCGATCGAGCGCGCGTTTTTAAGATTGGCGCGCATCAGGCGCGAGCACCGTCTACCGGGGCGACCGATCGTGCGCCTCCCGACGAATGCGCTAGGTGCCACCTGACGGATGTGGTCGCTTCGGACTTTGGTTGGCGGCCTAGGACCAGCAGCACTCTCCGATAGCCCTGCCATTTCCCTGAACCTAGAATCGGACTCTGCGGGCATGGAGCAAGCAGTGAAGGTGTATGTTGACGAGGGCGGCGAGAAGCGGCTTGTGGGCCGCGCGGACATTCCTGACGATGTTGGCGCCTTCTATGAGGTTCACCTGTTCGGGGCCTCCTCCACGATCACGGACCGCTACACCATTGGGACGGTCACCCACCTCGGTCCGGCGCCGCACGAGATACGTGTGGAGCGGGTAATCCTGCTAGCACAGGGTCAGCTGCCTGAATTGCTGCCCGGCTGGCAGCCGCTTGCATCTTGATGAAGCGGTATTCCCTGAGGTTATCGCGCGCCGTCACGGCCATCTTCCTGGCTGCCGCTGTCGGCTGGAGCGCGATTGCATCCGCTGAACTAGTCACGCAGCTCACGCCGAGCCTTCTGGACGGGGTGTTGGGTGATGATGGGCGGCCAATCCCACGAGACGGCGAAGGGCTTCCGACACGGCCTCTTTCGGATGGCGAAGTGCATCGCCTCCTGCTCCATCTTTCCCGCACCATGGACGCGGCCAGCCTGCGTCTGGCGCGCTGTCACGCTGAGGGCACGCCGTTCGGTACCGTGGGATGGCGCAGCTGCGTAGAGCGTCCCTGACCGTCATACCGGGAGCCGGCTCGCGCACGTAGTCACCATGGCTGCGCCCCGTTGGGAACATGAGCTGGCGGCATACCAGCGCCTAACTCCTGCACCTGCAATCGTGGTTGCGCGGATGGGCCTTGGCGGGCTCCCATACCTCGTAGGCGTGCGGCCGGCGACGCAGAGCGAGGTGCCAGAGGCAATCGTGGTCGGGGAATGGGAGATTGCGCGCCAGACGGTGCTGCAG
>JBKDBK010000116.1:0-5303 GCA_046315175.1 Opitutia bacterium
CTGCTCCATCTGCTGTCCGGCCTGCGGGTCGAGGCGGAGGCTGGGGGCGATGGCTGCGGCGAGCCTGTAGGCAAAGTAGGAGCAGAAGACACTGTCCCACTCGGTTACGTCGGTGGCGTCGGCCACGTACCGGACCCGGCACTCTGCGGAGTTGGTCAGGATGCTTCGGCCTTCGACCGCGTAGTCGGTCAGGCGCGTGCCGCCGGGGCGCTGGTTGACGCTCAGAACGCGCAGGCAGTCCTCCGGCAATGGGTACGCATAGCCCCAATCAAAAGGGGGCGCGGCCTCTGCTGCGGTCAGAAGGGCGCGGCGAATGGCAAAGTTCCAATCGTAGTCCCGCAGGCACAGGCGCCGGGTGTGGTCGAATGCCCGCCTGCAATGCTCCGCCGCCGGGGACCGCTCGGAGTAGTCGGAGATTCTGGCCTGCCCAAGGTGGGCCAGCGCCATGTTGCAGAGTTCGGTGGGCGTCGTCATGCGGGAAAAAAGGGCAGGGTGCCCCGCTGGTCAAACGGGACACCCTGCGGGCGGTCAGGCTTCGACGGTGCGGAAGGCAAGCTCGACGACGAACTTGGCTCCGACTCCGGGCGATGTGGACACAGTGAAGAAGATGCGGAGTGCATCTGTATCACTGAGAACCGGAGGTTCTGTGTTTGCCACTGCGGCAAAGGCCAGCGAACCCGGAGCGGTCGCCTGCGTGTGGACGAGCGTTCCCGTGAGGTCGCTGGCGGTTCCGGCTGCGTTCACCCGCTGAAGCTTGGAGGTGAACGAGTAGTTCCCGGAGATGTGCCGGATTCGGCACTGCTCTGGAATTACCTGATAGCCGCTTTCCGTCAGTCGCTGGCAAAGCTCATGCCAGTCGTTGGCGGCTTCGTCGCCGCGCAGCGTGATTTCAAACCGGGCGTGTTTCACCGGGCTGAAGAGTCGCTGTCCAGGAACGACCACGAGGCGGCCGGGGTTGCGTTGGGCTGTGGAGATGTCGGAGAATCCGTTGGCCATGATATTGGATGGTTGCTGGTTGATGTTGTCAGGCTCAGACGGTTTCCGTGCAGGCAATCAGCTGGACGCCGGGGTCCAGCGCACGCATGGCACCGAATGCCATCTGGCTGAGGAACTGGATGGCGTTCCGTTTCATGGGCAGGCGGTCGATGGTGAGGCTCTGGATGATCGGGCTGACCTTGAAGGCGCGCCGGGTAAAGGCCACGCACGTCCGGGTGGTCGAGGCGGCCACGTAGGGCAGGCGGTTGGTCATGATGACGTTGTACCCCATGAGCTTGGATGGCGTCCCCATGCTGTCTGCCTTGAGCCAGTTCCCGATGATCTCGGCCCAGTAGTCGTTCGTGGCATTGGCCACGTAGGCGGCCAGCTCGTACTTCTGTTTGGGAGAAATGGCGAGGTAGCATTCTTCCTGCGTCGGGTCGATCTCGGCTTTTTCCAGTCGGATGGTGGCTTCGAGGATCTTCCACGGCGTCAGCGGGTAGTTGCCTGCGGTCTGGCCGGGGCCGACAAAGCTCACCGCAATCTTGCTGGCGTCAAGCAGCGGAATGGCCGTTGTGTACGGGTCAGCTCCGCCGACAGCGTCAGCAATGGCGGCCGCAATGAACACGTCGTCGAGCTGGCGGTTGGCCGCAGCCTTCATCGTGCTGATGACATCGCCGTCAGGGATCGCCTGCCGTTCGAGCCACTGGTTGTCCCATTTGTCACGCACGACAGGGATGTCGAAGTTGCGCATGGAACCACGTCGCGCACCGCCGGAAATCTCCTGCGGGTTCGTGTCGCCGAATCGCTGGCCAGTGGTTTCACGGGCAAGAACCACGTCGAGGTCCTGCCAGATGTAATCCTTGGCGGTCCAATCGGCGGCGGTCATGCCGGCGTTGGCGAATTTCTGATTCTGCTGCTGGAGAACCATGTCCCAGCTTGTGGAGAACTGTCGTTTGAAGTGAGCCGGAATGTCGAGGCTCGCGGAATAATCGGACATTGTATTGAGAAGTGGAGGTGGTTACCTCGCCGTTCTCGGTAGGCCGCTGCATGCGGGCCGGAGGCTGCGGTGGTGTGTCCGGTAGGCCGCGGCGTGCGGGTCGAACGCAGGAAATCAGGGGCCGCGTGTGCGTATTGCAACGCAAAAAAAGAGACCCGGCGGGTGTTCAAACCCACCGGGCCTCCCCCGTGTCATCATGTCGTCGCTGACGTGGCGAGAATGCCATCTTTGCAGCGGTCGTCAAGAGATTCGTGCAGTGTTCAAAGAAGGGGAAGACTGACCCTGTCCGGAGCCATCCTCCGGCTCTATGCCTGCACGGGGTCCAGTATGCGCAGCCCCCGTCCGGTCAACAAGGAACCCCGCCCTGTTTCCAAGGCGGGGCCGGCAGTGTTCACCAAGGTCGAACTCACAAACCGCTCCGGAGCCATCCTCCGGCTGCTATGCCTGCCAGATCATTCCGGAACCTGTTTCCACAGGGCGGTCACTTTGGCTGCAACAGCACGATGTCGTGGGTGCCCGCTGTCCTTGTAGGCTTGGTGTTCCGGGTTGTTTGGATTGGTCTGGATGTCGCGGGCTAGATCGGCCGGACTGAGATTGGCAACGGACGGCGCTGGGATGTGGCCAGCGGGGCGCAGCTTCGTGGCCAGTGCGGCAAACGCATCGACCGCTGCCACGCCGATGAAGGCGTCACTGGTCGGGTCGAAGGCTTCTGCGGGCAAGTATTCGGCGGCGGCTTGACGGGCTTCCGAAAGAATGGCGTTGGCGTTGTCGCCGTGGCGCTTCCGGAGTTCCGCCTGGTCGGCTTCGATGAATCCCTGACGCAGTTGCGCGGCTTGATCCTGCGCGGCTTTCTGTCGCTGCACGTCGAAGGCGGCGAGTCGCTGCGCTTCGGCTGGAGTCAACCCAAGCTCATGGGCCACGGCGCGGAATTCGGCGGTGGCTGCTTTCCAGTCCGTTCCTTCTGGCAGACCTTCGGGCGCGGGGATGTCGTAGGCGTCCGGCGTTTCCGGTGCGCCGCGTACCTTCCGAAGTTCGGCCTGGAATGCCTGCTGCTCTTCGGGCGTGGAGTGTTCGCCGGGAAGCTTCAGCCCTTTGGAGCGGGCGGCCTGCATGTTGTCCCGGTGGCTCTTCAGTAGCGTCCCGAGGTCGGGATACTGCGCGGCCATGGCGCGGAAGTCCCCAAGGGATTCCGGCAGTTTGCTGGTCCAGTCCGGCGCGAACTTCCCGGAGTCGTCCGCGAAAAGCGCGGCGTGCCACGGCTGGGCCTGTGGCGGTTCCGGTGTTGGTGGCGCTGGTGCTGGTGGTGCTGGTGGTGCTTGTTCGCTCATTGGATGCGGGGTTCGTTAAGGAGGGCTTCGATGTTCCAGCCCGCGGCGCGGAGGGTGGGCATGGCATCGGGATGGAAAATCTGCACCCACTTGATGAACGCGGGCGACTGCTCCCCGGCGAGCCAGTGGAATTGAACGCCTGCCTCACGGGCGAGTGCGAGCAATGCGCCGACAGTCCAGGCTTGGCGCTGCGCGGGCGTGGGCGCTTCCCCGGTTCCGCCAACGGATGCGACGGCGACGGCTTCAACCTGTGGTTTCCGGCGGCGGCGTTTTGGAGGTGATGGCGATGCTTGGGAGGGCGGCGTAGGTTCGGTCGTCTCGCTCATGGTGTGTGGCTGGGTCGATGGTTGTGCTGCGGATCAAGGCGGACACGATTTCTCTGCGCCCGATCTCGCGGGCAACGTCCTCCGGCGTCCTGCCTTCCGGGGGATACATTGGGTGAGCCACTGCCATCAGGCATTCGGCCAGATCGGTCCCGGCTTGGCCGGAGAGCGCGGAGCGTGCGGCGTCCCGGAATCGGTCGAGCAGCCCCACGCGGGCGAGTTGAGATTCAAGCGGAGTCATATCATGCCAGCCTGTGCGGCCTGCGCGGCAAGCTCTGGCTGCTTGGCGGCAAGGTCAAGCATTTGCTGCTGCTGCGCCTGCTGCGCTTGTGCCTGGCGGATTTCGGCCACGGCGTCTGGGTCGTTGATCCAGTCGGCCGGCACGCCACGCCCACGGGCAATCTCGCGGAGCGCTTGGTCGAGGTTCAGATTGTCGAGCAGAGACGGCTGCGCTTGGATGAGCGGACCCATCTCGCCAACAGTGGAAAGCAACGCTTCGGAGTTGAGGCTGTCCACGGCAAACGCGAGGCGGCTGGTCTGCACCGTGTTCGGGAAAAGGATTTGCTGGCCGCTTGGCGTGTCGGCCACGGCGTCCGGCGGAATCTCCCCGAACCTGCCGGAAATCACCAGCCGCATGAAGACGGCCTCGAGGAGCGGGTTGAGGAATTCAGTGGTGAGCAGTGTGAATGCCGGACTGATCTGGCCAACCTGCTCCCGCTGGCGGGCGAGGATCTCGGTGGCGGTCATCTCCCGGTCAATCGGTGAGACGGCCTCGAAGAGTGTGGCATGGAAGGCGCGGCGGATGAATTGCTCCCGCCGTTCCAACACGTCCATCCCGATCCGGTAGTCGGCTCCGGAATCTGCCCAGGTCTGCGGCGCGTCCGCCATGTCGCGAACCTGCGTCACTCCGCCGGCGCTGAGGTCAATGTGGCCAACGGCTCCGGTCTTTGCGATGATGCGCGGCTCCACTCCCAGTTGCATACGGGCGTCCAGCAGGCGGTTGACCTTGTTCACGCCTTCGATGTCCGCGATGCTGATGATGGCTGGGCTGATTCCCCACACTGAATCATCGTGCCAGCGGAGCCAGCGACTGACGAAGACGGGCATGGATTCAAAGCCGGATTCCGCTGTGATTTTCTTGGAAGCCTTGTGAATCTGGTAGCTGGCCACCGGGAGTCCGAACGGGCCACCGCGTGGGTTTCGGTCGGCCGGGGCGCGTGGAACAATGGCATGCACGAACTCGTGCAGCGTGTTCCCCTTGTTGCCGCTCACCTCCTTCTGGCACTGGTCTGGCGCGTCGGCTCCAAACAGTTCGACGGCTTGGCGTGCGGTCAGTCGATACTTCCGGAAAACGCGGTCGGCAATGCCGGCTGCGTTCTCGGAGAATCTGAATGATCCGGCGGGCCAAAGCTTGAAGTTCAACGCAGCACCGTTCCGGCCCGGCTCCACCATCATGGCTGCGGTCCCGTAGGTGCATCGCTCAAGGTGGAACTGGTGGGCGACGGTGTAGAAATTGGAGTTCCCGAGAATCCGGTGGGCTTTCTGGGATGATTGTGCGAGCCATGACTTGAGGGCTTCCGATCCCTCACGACCTTCGGTCGGCTCCCACCGGAACCATGGAGTCTGTGACGGTGTCGTCCACCCAAGCAGGCCGGAGGTCAGAACCCGCAGAGAGTC